>JBJEWP010000122.1:0-42935 GCA_051885115.1 Stenotrophomonas sp.
CTATATGAGTGATACCTATCGAAACTGTCACTACGACCCGATCACCAAAGATCAAATCCAGCTGATTGATGCGCAGCCCTGTCTAACCAACCGCTATGCCAATCGGGCTGATGCGCTTGAGGCACTGATACACGACGTTCCGAAGTAGCGACCTTCCTCACCTTACTTGATGCCGCGAGAAAAAATCAGACGGCTGGACTGCAAAAAAGCACGCGACACCGGCAGCGCCTCCCCCTTTCGGTCATGAAACACGGACTGCAAGCGGCGCATAGCAGGCTGCTGATTGCCCCCCGCTTATCCAGAGGTAGACCGATGCAAGGATTGAACTGGGCACATGCTTCCAATCACGTCATCGCGCGCACTTCCTGCTGGCCGATCCTTGCACTGAGCTTGACGCTATCTGCTTGTCAGCTCCGCCAGACTGATGCCGCCATATCAGCCCCACCAGTTACGGCAGTGGTGCCCAACCCACTGGGAAAAACCCGATCAACCACAGAGTTGTCGACATCCCCGGATGCGCCCACTCCCGCCGGACAATACGCATCACCGTCGACCATGGAAAGCACAGACAGCGCGCACATCCTCGCAGAAGAAGACGATGTGCATCTGCCGGATAACTCGTACAACCAGGCCAACCTGCGGGCGCAGTACAAAACCTGCATAACCGCCAGCGGCGGGGTGACAACCGCGATTCAGGCCTGCATGGATGAGGAATTCCATTGGCAACAAGCACGCTTGCGCAATGCTTGGGGAACCATTGCTGACGGCCCGGACAGCGAATTCAAGGACAAACTGGCCGATGAACAAGCTGCCTATATGCGCGATACCGATAGCCACTGCCGCCTTGACCCCGCTACTCAGGGTCAAGGTCAACTGCTGGATGCCCAGCCCTGCCGGATCAACCGCTACGCCAACCGCGCCGATGTCCTGGAGAAACTGATCAACAAGTAATCCACCCACAGGGGTACTGGCAGGCAGCCGGTTGGACGAGAGAACGGGAAAGCGGCTGACACCCCGTATTACCCACCAACCGTCTGCGGTGCAAAACCAAGCGCACAGCACCGCCACCGTTAATCCCAGCACTGCAGGGGCCAGGCAGCAAACTCCGCATGACATGCCGTGCCGCACGCTACCCAGGAGACAGACCCATGCAAGGATTGAAAACCTCCCCCACCGGCAAGCCTGCCACCAGCCTCGCGTACCGCTTGCCGCTGCTTGGCCTGAGCGCATTGCTGGCAGCGTGCCACACACCGCAGGCGGACTCGGCTGCAGGGGAACAATCCAGCGCAGCAAACGCAATCACCACCACCTCCCAGGCCACGGAACAGGTAGCGACAGTCCCTGACCAAGCCCATGCCAGACAACATTACGCCCCTGCGGCAACCACAGCCCACACCCTGATCGATGAGGACGGCAATCCATCCCATCCAGATGACTCTTACCACCAGGCCAATCTACGCACTGAGTACCGGCAGTGCGTTGCAGCCAGTGGATCCCATGCATCTGCAATAAACGCTTGCATGGATGAAGAATTCCGCTGGCAGCGAGAACGCATGCGCGCTGCACTCCAGATCATCGGTGCGGCTCCCGACAGTGAGTTCAAGGACAAACTGGCCGACGAGCAAGATGCCTACATGCGCGATACCGATCACTACTGCCGCATTGACCCTGCCTCGCAAGAGCAAGGTCAACTGCTGGATGCCTGGTCATGCCGGATCAACCGCTACGCCAACCGCGCCGATGTTCTGGAAACATTGATCAACAAGTAATTCCCATAGCAGCAAAGGAGTGCTGAATATGGAGCGCAACGATCAGCAAAAAAGCAACGGATCGGGCTCGCCCAGCCTGCTGGAGCAAACACCATCGGTCACACTGCAACGCGACGTCTCACCGAATCCAACTGTGATAACCGGTCAACGCGTTCAAGTCATCGAGCCATATGGCAGCACCGACAACACGGTCAACCGCACCATTGCCCATGGCACCTCAGGCGAAGACGCCTTCCGTGACCTGCAGATCCATCACCCCAACGCCAACCGCAAGGCAGTACGCACAAGTGATGCTGGGCTGACCGACCGCCCATCACAAATGATAGAAGGCCAGCTGGAAGCCGTGCGCACCAGAGGCGACCGCAACGGCATACCACTCGTGCAAAAGGATCTCATCCTTACTGATGAAAAAGGCTACCGCAGCATCATGATCCCCAATCCGGTTGCCGGCTTTGTGGAGATAAACAAAAACGCCTGGAACTCGGTGAGTATCTGGAGCCAGCCTGCCGGCCACCCGGAGCGCGAGCTGTTGGGTCAGGTATTGCATGGCGAGCGCGGCAGCTCACCGTACAAGACCGGCGATTATGTCCAATACGGTGCCCCGTTGATCAGGCAATCCAACGCAGGCACGGGAGCGGTGCATACACATATCGAGCTGGAGCCGGATCAATTCCGGAAGTATCTGGGCGACATGCTCAATGACCGCCTTACCCTGAGCCAGGACACGGCCTCCCGGAATCCATCCACGCGCAGCGCCATGGCCGACGGCATGCTGACCAGAACCGAGCGCGGCGGTGAGGTCAGGGCCATGCAGGAAAAACTGGCTGGCCTGGGCTATCGGGGCCAGGACGGCAAGCCGTTGGCCAGTACCGGCTACTTCGGCGATGACACCTTCGCAGCAGTGCAGGCCTTCCAGCGCGCCAATGGCCTGAAGGACGACGGCAAAGCCGGCAGCAAGACCCTGGCCGCCCTGGACGCCGCTACCGAGGCCAAGCGGCAGCACGCGGCAGGACCGGACATGCGCGATGCATCCAGCCCGGACAACGCCCGCTTCCAGCAGGCCATGGAAAAGCTGCAGGAGATGGAAAAACAACGCGCACACGCAGGATTGCAGCCACTGTTTGCCGACAACCAGCAGGTCGAGCGCACTGCCGGGCAACTGGTGCTGGCCAGCAAGGCAGCGGGCATGGACAGGATCGACTCGGTAGTGGCGCGCCTGGATGGCACCGGCGTGTTCGCCGTTCAGGGCGCGATGAACGACCCCGCGTCACGTCGCGTCGCGGTGGAGTACGAGCAGGCCATCGCACAGAGCGTGGAAGCCAGCAGCCGGCAGAGCGAGCAGGTCAACAGCCAGCGGCATGATCAGCAAGACGCGCAGGAACACAGCCGCGCACGCGGCATGTGAGTAGAAACAAAACTCGCAGTAAACCCGCTCCACACGACAACCGGCTTACTGGCTCCAGATTGAACCGACGAGAAGCGCATTGCATGGCATTATGGGGTCCATCAAAAAACTCCCGCGATGCGGGCGCTTGGCGCACGACCTCGCACTTCCCCCCATAAACACACGGCGCTCCAGCACTCCATACTGCAAGCTGGAAAATAGCGCGATAACCCCAGGGTAGGCACCTATGCGTTTGAGGCTGTTCGTTATATCAGTGCTCCTATGGTGCTGCTGTGCCACGGCGCAAGCTCAACCGCAGTCTCGCACGCCACATGATCACCCCCTACAAGAATTGGCAGCGCAGCTCAATCTATCTGTCCCCGAACTGGAGCAGCGTGTGGCAGCTGCCATCGCCGAGGCGGACCAGTACAACAAGGCCAAACGGATACGAGCGCAGCACAAGCGTGTCCAGAAAATAATTGTTGGCGCATTCCTGATCACACTACTACTGCTGATCATCGTCAAATCACGACGCCTCAGTGAAATCGCAGAAGGCCGATTGCAACGGGCGTGTCTTTCACTGCTGGCCATGCTGGGATCGGCCCTTTTTTTGTCCAGCAGCATCTTTGCGCTGATTGCTGGCCAGATCGGCATACCCCGCCGGTTCGGGGCGTCGTCCTACGCGACCTGGGGAAATGAGCCATTCATTTTCATGCTGATGCTAGCCCTCAAGACCGCCCTTGGCTTGTTGCTGCTCACCGCCGGGCTGCGTAAAGCCTCAGGTAAACCCGCCTTCCCGAAGCGCCGGGGCATTTGAGCACTGCCACCACACCCGAGCACATCCATGCCGCTACAGGCAACAAAAAGCCCCGCATGGGGGCTTTTTGTACAGCCAAGGCAATCAGCGCCGATCAGCGCGCCATGGCGCGGGCCTGCTCCAGCTCCACCTGCAGGGTGGTGGCCAGCTCCTCGCGGGCAACCTCGAACTGCTGCTCACGCACCAGGTCCTTGACCGCCACCACGCCGCGCTGGATCTCATCCTCGCCGGCCAGTACCACGAAGCGGATGCCGGCCTTGGCCGCGTACTGGAACTGCTTGCCGATCTTCTTCGGCTCCATCTGCACTTCGGTGTTGATCCCACCGGCACGCAGGCGACGGGCGATGTCCAGCGACTGCGACATGGCTGCCTCGTCCATCAAGGCGACCATGGCATGCACGCTGGAGCTGCCAATGCCATCGATCAAGCCGGCCTCGCGCAGCTGCCAGAACAGGCGGGTCAGGCCGATGGAGATGCCCACGCCCGGCAGCTTGCTCTTGGTGTAGTGGCTGGCCAGGTCCTCGTAGCGACCGCCGGAGCAGATCGAACCGATCTCCGGGTGCTTGATCAGCTGGGTCTCGTAGACGGTACCGGTGTAGTAATCCAGGCCACGGGCAATGGAGAAGTTCAGGCAATAGGCGGTTTCCGGCACACCCAGGCCACGCACCAGTTCGATCACCTCGCGCAGCTCGGCCACACCGGCACGCAGCATCTCGGTGGCCTCCGGCGAAGCAACCAGAGCGTCCAGCTGGGCCAGGGCATCGGCATGGCCGGTCGATCGCACAGCGATGAATTCCAGGATCTTCGCCACGCGATCAGCCGGCAGGTTGAAGCCTTCGCCCATCAGGGTGTCACGCACGTAATCCGGGCCGCGCTTGTCGATCTTGTCGACCTCGCGCAGCACAGCCAGCTGCAGTGCACCGTCGGCCACGCCCTGGGATTCAAAGAAACCGCGCAGCAGCTTGCGGTTGTTCAGCTGCACCGAGAAATCACCGATGCGCAGCTCGGTGAACACGGCATTGATCACCGCCAGCACTTCGGCGTCATAACGGATGGACAGGCTGTCCTTGCCAATGACGTCGATGTCGCACTGGTAGAACTCGCGGAAGCGGCCGCGCTGGGCGCGCTCGCCGCGGTAGACGCGCTGCATCTGGTAGCGGCGGAACGGGAAGTTCAGGTCATGCTCGTGCTCGGCCACATAGCGGGCCAGCGGCACGGTGAGATCGAAGCGCAGGGCCATCTCCGGGGTGCTCTTGTCACCGGCCTCGGCGGCATTGGCCAGCGCACCGGTGGACTGCACGAAATACACCTGGCGCTCGGTTTCCCCGCCACTTTTGGTCAGCAACACATCAGACAGCTCGAACACCGGGGTTTCCACCGGCAAGAACCCGAAACGCTCGTAGTTGCGACGGATGACGTCCAGCATGCGCTGAAACGCAATCTGCTCGCGCGGCAGCAGTTCCATGACGCCGGCGGGCGTGCGGGGCTTGATCACGGGTGAACTCCATCAAACAATACGGTTGGTCAAGCAGCCATTCTAATACCGCAGCCGGCTCCGGGCATGAAGTAGAATGCCCGCAACTGCCCAGCCTACTGCGACATGTCCTGGCCCCATCCTCCACCAGATACCGTGCTCGACGGCAACCCTGCAAACGGCACGGAATGCTCGCCAGTCAGCGACTGCATCCACTGCTCGGTACGCCACCTGGCGGTGTGCTCGGCGCTGTCGGCCGAGGAAGTACATGCCCTGGAACAGGTCACCACCTCCTACGCGGTGGACAACGGCGCCACCATTGCCCGCGCTGGCGAGGACCGTCTGCATGTCTATACCCTGACCGCCGGTGCCCTGCGTCTGGTACGCACCCTGGCCGATGGCCGGCGCCTGGTCAGCGGGTTTGTACTGCCCGGTGACTATGTCGGCCTGAGTGGCAGCGACAGCTATCGCTACGACATCGAAGCCATTGCCGACAGCCGGGTCTGCCGGGTCGGTGTGGCCCAGATGCGCGAGCTGCGCCTGCGCTATCCCCACCTGGAGCGCAAGCTGCTGCAGCGCGCCTGCCAGGAGCTGGACGCCGCCCAGGACAGCGCGCTGGCCCTGGCCCGGATGCAGCCACCGGAAAAGCTGGCCGACTTCATCCTGCGCCTGGCACAGCGCCAGGCCCGCCACCAGGGCAACGGCAACCGCGTCGCCCTGCCCATGGGCCGGGGCGACATTGCCGACCATCTGGGCCTGACCATGGAAACGGTCAGCCGCACCTTCACCAAGCTGCGCCAGTCCAACCTGATCGCCCTGCCACACCTCAGCGTGGTCGACATCCTGGACCGCGCCGGGCTGGAAAGCCTGGCCAACGACGGCCTGGAGTAAGCCAGCGGCCGCCGGCACAGGTCTGGACGGCGGCCTGCGCCGGCACTGCCGTTTTTTTCATCAACCCACCCCGGGGGCAAGCGGCACAAGGCCCGCGGGGAGTTGTCCACAGGGTTTCCCCGCAAGATTTCCACAGCCCCTGTGGACAACTGGCCTTCAGCCCAGCAGCTGCTGGCGAAGGGCGTGGGCACTGGCTGCCAGCGGCTCGGCATGGGCCGGGCGGGCCAGCAAGGCCGCCAGTGCCGATGGCACCGCCAGCCCGCGGCCGATCAACGGCTCCACCACAGCCTCGAACTTGGCCGGGTGGGCCGTGGCCACCACGGCCCAGTCCTGCCCGGCGGCGGCCGCCCCTTCGCTGCGCAGTTGTTCCAGCACGGTGACCGCACAGGCGGTGTGCGGGCAGAACACCTCGCCATGGTCGCGGTAACGGCGGCCGATCACCTCCCGGATCTGCGCATCATCGACGCTGCGGGCGACGAACTGCTCCCGCAGCGCCGCGGCATCACCGCCATGCAGCCACAGCAAACGCTCGAAGTTGCTGGGCGCGCCCACATCCATGGCGTTGGCCAGGGTGGCCACACTGGCGCCCGGCTCATAATCGGCACCGGCAAAAAACGCCGGCAGCACCGCATTGGCATTGGTGGCCAGGACAATGCGGCCCAGCGGCACCCCCAGCGCGCGTGCCAGCACCGCGGCCATCGCATTGCCCAGGTTGCCGGTGGGCACCACCAGGTTGAGCGGCCGACCGCTGGCCGCCTGGTGCTCCAGCCCGGCATGGGCGTAATAGGCCATCTGCGGCAACAGCCGACCCAGGCTGATCGAATTGGCCGAACTCAGCGGGCAACGGGCCTGCAATGCCTCGTCAGCCAGCACCTGCTTGGCCATCGCCTGGCAGTCATCGAAGCTGCCGGCTACCTTGTAGGTGTGGATGTTGTCGCCCATACAACCCAGTTGGTGGGCCTGGCGGGGCGACACCCGGCCATCGGGATACAGCACCACCACTTCCAGCCCGGGCACGTTGTGGAAGGCCGCGGCCACCGCTGCGCCAGTGTCGCCGGAGGTGGCCACCACGATGGTCAGCGGGCGGCCACCCGGCGGCTGCAGGCGCGACAGGCACTGGGCCAGGAAGCGCGCACCGAAATCCTTGAACGCTGCCGTCGGCCCGTGGAACAGCTCCAGCACATGGTCTGACGATGTGGCCAGCGGCAGCAGCGGCGCAGGAAAATCAAAGGCGGCCGCACAGATCGCGGGCAGCTCGTGCTGCAAACCATCAGCGGCAAAAAACGGCGCCAGCAATTCACTCGCGGTGGCCGCCAGGCTGGCCCCGGGCTGCAGCGCGCGCGGCGCAGGCAGGGCCTGCGGCACATACAGCCCACCATCAGGCGCCAAACCGGCGGCGATGGCCGCCGACAGGCCCACGGCCGGGCTCTGCCCGCGGGTGGAAACAAACAGCATCGGCTCAGACATCGGACAAATCCTGCGCAGTGGCGCACAACTGCGCGCCGGGGGAGTTGATCGGACAGATCCAGGCCTGGCTAGGCAAGCCTGCATCGGCGAAGGCGGCCTGCACAGCCGGTGCGGCCGCTTGCGCCGCCTGCGCTGTTTCAAACCAGGCAAACAGGCTGGGCCCGGCCCCGGAAATGCTGGCTCCCATCGCCCCGGCCGCCAACGCAGCCGCCTTGGCCGGGGCAAAGCCGGCAATCAGCCCGGCACGGCGCGGCTCGACCAGCACATCGGCCAGCCCGGCACGCACCAGCGCCGCATCGCCGCGGTAACAGCCGGCCAGCACCTGGGCCAGGTTGGCGCTCTGGGCGACAAATTCGGACAAGGTGTAATCGCCGGCAAGGGCCTGGCGCGCCCTGCGGGTTTCCAGCACCGCATCCGGGTGCACCAGCAGGCAGTGCCAGGCATCGGGCACAGTGATGGGCACCATGCGCTCATGTGTGGCCAGCACCAACCCGCCCAGCAGCATCGGGGCGATGTTGTCGCCATGCTCCCCGCCACTGGCCACCGCTTCACCGACCAGGGCGAACGGATACAGCTGCTCGCGGGACAAGGGCGCATCGAGCAAGGCATTGGCGGCAACCAGCGCGGCCACACAGGAGGCCGCCGAGCCGCCCATGCCCGACCCCAGGGCAATGCCCTTGTCGATCACCAGCTCGAAGCCATGGGCCAGCCCGAGCTGGTGCCGCAGTTCAATCAAGGCGGCACCGGCGGTATTGCCGGCAGCCTCCAACGGCAGCTCAAAGGCGCTGAAGCGGATTGCCGCGATGCGCACGGCTGGCTCGGCAATCCGCCGCACATGCACGGTGTCTCCGATGCCGGCCAGAGCGTGGCCGAGGATGTCGAAACCGACCCCCACATTGCCCACCGAGGCCGGCGAAAAAGCACTGGACCACGCCGATGGCCAGATGCCGCTCACAAGCGCACTCCTTCACCGGCCGCCACCCGCAGCACATCGGCAAACACACCGGCAGCGGTCACTTCCGGACCGGCACCCGGGCCCTGCACGACCAGCGGGTTGTCGCAATAGCGGGCGGTGGTGAACTGCACCACGTTGTCGGTCAGGCGCAGGTGGGCAAAGCCGTGATCGGCTGGCAGGGCCTCCAGCCCCACCGTCGCCCCCTGTCCGGGCAGCAACCGGGCCACGTAACGCAACACCTGCCCCTGTGCCGCAGCAGCGGCGTGGCGGGCGGCAAAGCTGGCATCAACCTCGGCCAGGCGGGCCATGAACTGCTCCACATCGGCATTGCGCAACGATTGCGGCACCAGGCTTTCCACCTGCACGTCCTCCAGCTCCAGGGCCAAGCCGGCCTCGCGGGCGAGGATCACCAGCTTGCGGGCCACGTCCACCCCGGACAGGTCATCGCGCGGGTCCGGCTCGGTGTAGCCCATGGCCCGGGCCTGGGCCACCAGCTGCGAGAACGGCACCTGGCCATCGAACTTGTTGAACAACCAGGCCAGGGTGCCGGAGAAGATGCCCTCGATGCTGCGCAGGGTATCGCCGGTATCGACCAGATCACGCAGGGTGGTGATCACCGGCAGACCAGCGCCCACCGTGGCCTCGTAACGGAAGCGCGCACCACTGGCCCGGGCCGCGGCGGCAATGGCGGCATAGCGCGCCTGCGGGCCGGCGCCGGCCTGCTTGTTGGGGGTGATGACATGGATGCCAGCGGCCAGCCAGCCGGCGTAGTGGTCGGCCACCGCCGAGCTGCCGGAGCAGTCAATGATCAGCGTGTGCGGCAGGTCGGCCTGGCGCAGATGGGCGGCAAAGGCCTGCAGATCCAGTGCCTGCGACTGGCTGGCCAGCTGCTCGCGCCAGTCCTCACCCAGTGCCGCACCTGCCAGCAGCTGCTGCTGGCGGCTGCCCACGGCCAGCAGGCGCAGGTCCAGATTGGCCCGTTGACGCAGGCCCTGGCGGGCCGCGAGCAGCTGCTCGATCAGCGCCGCACCGACGTTGCCCGGGCCGATCACGCCGATGGCAAAGGCCTGCTCGGACAACCAGAAACCGGCATGGGCCGCACGCAGGGCCCGTTGCGCGTCGATGCTGGCCACGGCCACCGAGATGTTGCGCTCCGAAGACCCCTGGGCAATGGCCAGGATATTGACCCGGGCCCGCCCCAGCGCCTGGAACAGGCGGGCCGCCACGCCCGGCTGGCCGGCCATGCCATCGCCCACCGCCGCCAACACACTGACACCTTCGACCACATGCACCCGGTGCACCTGGGCATGGTTCAATTCATGGGCAAAGGCCTGCAGCAGGGCCTGGCGCCCGCGCTGTGCATCGGCGGCGCGCACCACGCAGCAGATCGAGTGCTCCGAGGAGCCCTGGGAAATCATCACCACCGAGACCTGGGCATGGCGCAGGGCAGCAAACACCCGCTCGGCCGTGCCCGGCACCCCGATCAGACCGCTGCCTTCCAGGTTGAGCACGGCCAGGCCCTCGCTCAGGGTCAGGCCCTTGATCGGTCCACCGCTGTGGCTGGCCGCAGCAATCCGCGTACCGGGATGATCCGGGTTGAAGGTATTGCGGATCACGATGGGCATTTTCCGCGCGATGGCCGGGCTCATCGTCTGCGGGTGCACCACCTTGGCACCGAAATAGGCCAGCTCACAGGCCTCGTCATAGCTGAGCGACTCCAGCGTTACCGCCTCCGGCACCACCCGCGGGTCGGCCGACAGCACGCCATCCACATCGGTCCAGATATGCAGCTCGGCCGCCTGGAACAGGGCGGCGAAGATGGCACCGGAGTAATCACTGCCATTGCGTCCCAGGGTGGTGATGCGCCCGTCCGCATCGCGGGCAACGAAACCGGTCACCACCACCCGTGGTTGCGGGTTGGCCAGCCGCCAGGCAGCCAGGTTGGCCGCACTGCGCTGCCAGTCGACACTGACCCCCAGCTCGCCATGGGCAACCACCAGCACCTCGCGTGCATCGAGCACCGCGCAATCCTGGCCGAGCTGGTTGAAGTAGCCACCCAGCAGCTGGGCCGAAAACACCTCGCCCAGACCCTGCACCCGCGCCAGCACTTCCTCGGGCAGGCCGCCGATCACCGCCAGCGCTTCGAGCAGGTCGGCCAGTTGGTCAAAACGCCCGTCCAGCCAGGCCAGCAGGTCGGCGGCCTGTTCGCCCAGCAGCTCGGTGGCGGCCTGATGATGGCGACCACGCAGGGTCTGCCAGGCCTGACGCCATTGCAGATCACCGCGTGCGGCCAGGTTGGCCAGCGCGATCAACGCATCGGTGACTCCCTTCATCGCCGACACCACCACCACCTGGATGGGCTCGGCACGGGCCAGCAGCAACCCGGCCACGTGCCGGTAGCGCTCGGCCGAAGCCACCGAGGTGCCACCGAATTTGTGGGCCACCACGCCGGGATCGAGGACGGGAGAAGCGACTGCAGCAAGCGATGACATCGAAACTGACCTCTTGGCTGAGGCCCGGCACCGCTGGTTGGGGAGATCCCGCAACCTGGTTCGGTGCGGGGCCGTTGTGTTCGGGAGTTACACGAATACGACGGGCCGCACCAGGCAAGTGGTGACGGTAATGATCATGGTCATGTTGCTGCCGCCGGCGCGCATCAGGCCGCCCGGTTGCAGGCTGCAGACCGGTTCGGTACAGATGGCAAGGGCGCGGTGGCTCAACATGCATTCAGCAAAACGCAGCCGGCGCCGGCCTGTCAACTGTTGCAATGCAAAACATTTCTGACGGCATCATCGGCGAACGCGGCGACATTTGGTTGCAACGGCTACCTTCCGGTCATTTTCAGCCAACGTCATCGAAAGACGGTGCAGTTTGCCGGCATCCTCGTGCAGGCAGGCAGCATGCACCCGCTGCACAACACTCGCCGGCGTTGGCTGGCGCCCGGGCGACGCTGCCACGCTGGTGCACCGCAGTGCGCAGATCAGCCCGCCAGAGGCGGCCGGGCCCAGCGCGCGTGGGCCCGTGCAGCCTCCACCACCCCGGCGACCAGCAGCAGGATCGCCAGCAGCTCCAGCAGCCCCGGCCAGCGCTGCTGCCAGACAAAGCCGTACAACAGGGCGAACAGGGTTTCGAACACGATCAACTGCCCGCCCAGGCTCAACGGCAGGCTGCGCGTGGCGCGGTTCCAGCAGGCATTGCCCAGCACCGAGGCGCCGATGGCCAGCAAGGCACAGATGCCGGCAAAGTGCAGCCACTGCGCCGGCAGCTGGCCCAGCGGCCCCAGCCACAACGCCAGCGGCAGCAGCAACACGGCTATGGCCCCGGTAGCCACCCCGGTCAGCAGCGACCAGCCATGGCCGGAAATGGCCGGGTAACGCCGCATCCAGACCACGTTGGCAATCGAATAGCCGGTCCAGGCCAGCAGCGCAGCCAGCGCGCAGAGCAGGCCCAGCACGCGCTGTGTGGCATCGGCGCTGCCACTGCTGCCATGGGTCAGCGCCGTCCACGCCACCAGGCCGGTACCGGCCACGCACAAGCACAGCGCCGGCAGCAGCCGGCGCAGCGGCAACGCTCCGGGCCGCCGGGCATCGACCACCGCCACCAGCACCGGCACCATGCCCACGATCAGCGCGGCAGCCGCACCACCGGCCCAGTGCACGGCCATGGCCAGGAACACGAAATACACCAGGTTGCCGAGCAGGCTCAGCCCTGCCAGGGCCAGCCATGCGTGGCGATCCACCTGGCCGCGCAACGCCGGCCACAACGGCCACAGCAACAGCAATGCCACCGCGCCGTAGAGCAGGTAGCGGCCGATGGCCAGCTGCAGCGCGGAAAATGCCGTGGTCAATGCCGGCGCCAGAAACACCATGCCCCACAACGCCCCGGCCAGTACCCCATTGAACAGGCCCCAGGCCGTGCGGTTGTTGCGGATGCTCATGCTGGCCTGCCCGGCAAAGTGCAACAGGCCGAAGGCAGCGCAACGCAATAGCGTCGGGCGGCGCGTTCGGCCTGTGCGATGGTGGCCCCGACACGATTCGAACGTGCGACCTGTCCCTTAGGAGGGGACCGCTCTATCCAGCTGAGCTACGGAGCCTTGATAAGGGGGTGATCATAACATTGCCGCCTGTCCGCCGGCCACGCCGGCACCCCATGTCGGCTACAAACCAGCACCGGCTGCTACGCAGGCTTTCCCACTGTCGACACCTTGGCAAGGCAGGACATCCTCTGCGCTGCTGACGTCAATCCGTGCCCCGCCAGCTGACCTTGCGCGGCGTCAGCCCCGACACCGGTCGGTGCGATCCGGCCCGCTGCTGGCCAGTGCCGCGGGCAGGCCAGCATGCCCGGCCCCGGCAGCACTTGACAGTACAACGGTCTGTTAATATGACCCGGCTACATGCCGCCCCTCCCCCTCCCCCCGTGGGTGCGTGACCTTTACGTAACGTAATCTGGAGTTTCCATGTCGTTTGAACTGCTCAAGGCCCTGGGCCTGGACACCACCAATTCCGGCACCTACCTGGGTAACGGGGAATGGTCCTCGGCCACCGGTGCTGGCGTGATCACCCCGCGCAACCCGACCACCGGCGAGGTGATTGCCGAAGTCCAGGCCACCACCGAGGCAGACTACGAAACCATCGTGGCCCGTGCCCAGGAAGCCTTCAAGGTGTGGCGTACCACCCCGGCCCCGCGTCGCGGCGAAGCCGTGCGCCTGTGTGGCGAGGCCCTGCGCAAGCACAAGGACACCCTGGGCTCGCTGGTGGCACTGGAAATGGGCAAGTCCAAGCCGGAAGGCGATGGCGAAGTGCAGGAGATGATCGACATCGCCGATTTCGCCGTCGGCCAGAGCCGCATGCTGTACGGCTACACCATGCACAGCGAACGCCCCGGCCACCGCATGTACGAGCAGTACCAGCCGCTGGGTCTGGTCGGCATCATCTCGGCCTTCAACTTCCCGGTAGCGGTGTGGGCATGGAACAGCTTCCTGGCCGCCATCTGCGGTGACGTGTGCATCTGGAAGCCGTCCAACAAGACCCCGCTGACCGCCATCGCCTCGATGAAGATCTGCAACGAAGCCCTGCGCGAAGCCGGCTTCCCGGACATCTTCTTCCTGATCAACGATGCCGGCACCGCCCTGTCGGAGAAGCTGGTGGCCGACAAGCGCGTGCCGCTGATTTCCTTCACCGGCTCCACCGAAGTCGGCCGCACCGTCAACCAGGTCGTGGCCAAGCGTCTGGGCCGCTGCCTGCTGGAACTGGGCGGCAACAACGCCATCATTCTGGATGAAACCGCCGACCTGAAGCTGGCTGTGCCTGGCATCGTGTTCGGTGCCGTCGGTACCGCTGGCCAGCGCTGCACCACCACCCGCCGCCTGATCGTGCATGAGTCCATCTACGACAACGTGCTGGCCACCCTGATCAAGGCGTACAAGCAGGTCGAAGGCAAGATCGGCGATCCGCTGGACGCGGCCAACCTGATGGGCCCGCTCAACAGCCCGGAAGCCGTGCAGCAGTTCCTGGCCTCGATCGAGAAGGCCAAGGCCTCCGGCGGCACCGTGGAAACCGGCGGTACCGCGATCGACCGCCCGGGCAACTTCGTGCTGCCGGCCATCGTCACCGGCCTGAACAACAGCGATGAAGTGGTCCAGCACGAGACCTTCGCCCCGATCCTGTACGTGATGAAGTACTCCACCCTGGACGAAGCCATCGACATGCAGAACGGCGTGCCGCAGGGCCTGTCGTCCTCGATCTTCACCACCAACCTGAAGTCGGCAGAGAAGTTCCTGTCCGCTGCCGGCAGCGACTGCGGCATTGCCAACGTCAACATCGGCACCTCCGGCGCCGAGATCGGTGGCGCCTTCGGTGGCGAGAAGGAAACCGGCGGTGGCCGTGAGTCCGGTTCGGATGCATGGAAGGTCTACATGCGCCGCCAGACCAACACCATCAACTACTCCGATTCGCTGCCGCTGGCCCAGGGCATCAAGTTCGACCTGTAAGCCCCTTGCGGCCCCCGCGTAACCACGCGGGGGCCGGTTGTTACCGGAGCCTGCGTAGATGACCGATTCCAGCATGCCCCCTTCCCCGCCATCCCGGCCCGCCAGTACAGTGCCCGCCCCGACCAATGGCTTTGCCATTGCGGCCTTGGTGCTGGGCATCCTGGGCTGGACCCTGCTGCCCGCACTGGGCAGTATCGGTGCCATCGTGTTCGGCCACCTTGCCCGGGCGCAGATCCGCCGCCAGCCGGCCCAGGGTGATGGCCTGGCCGTGGCCGGCCTGCTGCTGGGCTGGATCGCGGTGGCCCTGTGGCTGCTGGGCGTGCTGGCCCTGATCCTGTTTTTTGGTGGTGTGGCCGTGCTGGCTGCCGGCCTTAACCTCTGAACCGAGTGTCCCCCCGTATGTATTCCCTGCTCCGCCCTGCCCTGTTCTGCCTGGATGCCGAAAGGGCCCACGCCGCCGGGCTGCGTGCACTGGACCTGGCCTACCGCAGCGGGGCCATCGGCCTGGCGGCCAGCAAGCCAGCGCCCCTGGTCACCAATGCCTTCGGCCTGAGCTTCCCCAACCCGGTCGGTCTGGCCGCCGGCCTGGACAAGAACGGCGAGCACATCGATGCCCTGTTCGCGCTGGGTTTTGGTTATGTGGAGATCGGCACGGTGACCCCGCGCCCGCAGGCCGGCAACCCGCTGCCGCGACTGTTCCGGGTGCCCGAGCACATGGCGGTGATCAACCGCATGGGCTTCAACAATGCCGGCGTCGATGCCCTGGTGGCCAACGTGCGCCGGGCCAAGCGTGATGCCGGCATCCTGGGCATCAACATCGGCAAGAACAAGGACACCCCCAACGAGCTGGCCCACAGCGATTACCTGGCCTGCCTGGAAAAGGTCTATCCGCTGGCCGACTACATCACCGTCAACATCTCCTCGCCCAACACCGCCGGCCTGCGCGAGCTGCAGGAAGAACAGGCCCTGCGCGAGCTGATCAGCCGCCTGCGCGAGGCCCAGGAGAACCTGGCCGGCCGCCACGGCAAGCGCGTGCCGATGCTGGTCAAGGTGGCCCCGGACCTGAGTGATGCCGATGTCGATGCTGCCGCCCGGGTGCTGGCCGAGCTGCAGGTGGATGGGGTGATCGCCACCAACACCACCATTGCCCGCACCGGGATCGAAGGCCACGCCCTGGCTGACCAGGCCGGCGGCCTGTCCGGCGCGCCGGTGCTGGCCCGTTCCACCGCCGTACTGCGACGTTTCCGCACCCGCCTGCCCGAAGCCATCCCGCTGATCGGCGTGGGCGGCATCTGTTCCGGTGCCGATGCGGCTGCCAAGATGAGCGCCGGCGCCAGCATGGTCCAGCTCTACAGCGGCCTGGTCTACCGCGGCCCGGCGCTGATCGGTGACTGCGTCGATTCGATCCGTCGCCGCCGCGAAGCCCCCTCCAGCGGGGTAGCCCACCTGTGAGTACCGGCTGGCAGCTGCACCACGATGTCCCCCTGCAGACAATGAACACCTTCGGCGTGGCAGCCACGGCCGCCCGCCTGCTGCGCATCGGCGACACTGACAGCCTGGCCCGGGCACTGGCCCACCCCGAGGTGGCCGGACAGCCCCTGCTGCCCATCGGCGGCGGCTCCAACCTGCTGCTGGTGGCTGACCCACAAGCGGTGGTACTGATGATCGACGATGCCAGTGTGGGCATCATCGAGCACCGCGCCGACCACGCCATCGTGCGTGCCGGCGCCGGCCTGGGCTGGCATGCGCTGGTGATGTGGACCCTGGACCAAGGCCTGTCCGGGCTGGAAAACCTCGCCCTGATCCCCGGCACCGCCGGGGCCGCACCCATCCAGAACATCGGCGCCTACGGTGCCCAGGCGGGTGATTTCATCCATGCCGTGGAAGCCTGGGACCGCCAGCTGGGCCAGCTCCAGCGGCTGAGCGCCGAGCAATGCGCCTTCGCTTACCGCGACAGTGTGTTCAAGCAGCAGCCAGAGCGCTGGATCATCACCGCCATCGAACTGCGCCTGCCCCTGCTCAGCGAGCTGCGCACCGGCTATGCCGGCATCGCCGAAGAAATGGCCGCACAGGGCGTGACCCTGCCCGGCGCACGGGATGTGGCCAATGCGGTGATCGCCATCCGCCAGCGCAAGCTGCCCGACCCGGCCGTGCTGGGCAATGCCGGCAGTTTTTTCAAAAACCCGATCGTGTCGGCCGAACAGGCCACCACCCTGCAGCAGCGGTGGCCGGCCCTGCCGGTGTTCCCGGCCGGCAGCAACGAGCAGCGCAAGCTTTCGGCTGCGTGGTTGATCGAACAGGCCGGCTGGAAAGGCCTGCGTCAGGGCGATGCCGGAGTCAGCGCCAACCATGCACTGGTGCTGGTCAACCACGGCCAGGCCAGCGGCCAGCAACTGCTGGAGCTGGCACGCGCCATTGCCGCCTCGGTGCAGGAGCGTTTCGGTGTGGCCATCGAGCCGGAACCCCGGCTGATCGGCGCCACCTGGTGAGCCGCCCGCCGCACCTGCGCGCGGCCTGGCTGATGCTGGGCAGCACCCTGGCCTTCGGCCTGATGGCGGTAGCCATCCGCCTGGCCACCGCTTATGTCCCAACCACCGAAGTAGCCTTCTTCCGCAACGCCTTCGGCCTGCTGGCACTGCTGCCGATCCTGCTGCGCGCCGGGCCGCAGGTGTACAAGACCCAGCAACTGCCACGTTACGCCCTGCGCGCCGGTATCGGCCTGGTGTCGATGCTGTGCGGTTTCTGGGCCCTGGGCCACCTGCCGCTGTCGCAGGCGATCGCCATTTCCTATTCCACCCCGGTGTTTGTGACCATCGCCGCGGCACTGTGGCTGGGCGAAGTGGTCCGCGTGCGCCGCTGGGCCGCGGTGATCGCCGGTTTTGCCGGGGTGCTGCTGATCGTGCGCCCGGGCCACCAGGATTTCAGCCTCGGCCTGCTGGTGCCGGTGGCCGCGGCCATCCTCAGCGCCCTGGTGGCGATCCAGATCAAGCAGCTCACCCGCATCGATGCACCCGATACCGTGGTGCTGTACACCTACCTGTTCTGGGTGCCGCTGTCGCTGCTGCCGGCGCTGCTGCAGTGGGTCTGGCCGGCACCGATTGCCTGGCTCTGGCTGGCCGCCACCGGCGTGCTCGGCACCGCCGGCCAGGTGCTGTGGACCCGCGCCCTGCGCCTGGGCGATGTCTCGGCCCTGACCCCGATCAGTTTCACCCAGCTGCCGCTGGTGGCCACCATGGGCTGGCTGTTGTTCGGCGAGAAAATCGATGCCTGGACCGTGGCCGGGGCGGCGGTGATCCTCGGCGCCAATGCCTACATCGCCCACCGTGAAGCGGTGCTGTCACGCAAGGCAGCCAGCAGCCGGCCCAGTGCCGAGGCCAAGCCCACCGAGTGAGCCAGTCCCTCCTCAACCGCTGACCGCCTGCGGACTGCCCTCTGGCTGGTGCAGACGCCTGGCCACCGCCGCTGCCGGCAGCGCCGGTGCATACAGGAAACCCTGGCCGAGCCTGCAGCCGGCGGCCAGCAGCAGTTCACGCTGGCGGATGTTTTCCACCCCTTCGGCCACCAGATCGATCTGCAGGCCGGGGCCAAGGGTGGCTACCGCATGGATGATGGCGCGGATGGCCGGCTCGGCCTCCATCCGGCTGATGAAACTGCGGTCGATCTTCAGGCAATGGATCGGGTAATCACGCAGGTGGGCCAGCGACGAATGGCCGGTACCGAAGTCATCCAGTGCAATGCGCACCCCGGCATCCTTGAGCTTGTGCAATGCCCGCACCACGAACGCCGCGCCACGATCAGCCAGCACCTGCTCGGTGATCTCCACTTCCAGCAGGCAAGGTGGCACCCCATGGGCCAATGCCCGAGCCAGCAGGCGCTCGGCAAAATCATCACGCAAAAATTCCACCGGCGAGGCATTGAGCGCCACCGGCAACACCGGCAGCCCTTGCCGTTGCCAAGTGGCCATGTCAGCCAGCACCTTGTCGTACATCTGCTCGGCCAGGCCCACGGCCAGTTCGTAATCGGCGAAGGCCTGGTCCATTTCGCAGCTGGCCACCTGGTTCTGGCCGCTGCGCAGGCGCCAGCGCAGCAGGGCCTCGAAACCCACCTGCACGCCGTCGCGCAGGCGCACCTTGGGCTGGTAGTAAGGCAGCACGGCGGCTTCGTGCACGATCTGCCGGGCCAGACGCAATTGCCCTGCGGCCTGCTCGGCAGCCTCCAGCAGGCGTTGGGAATATATCCGCACCCCGCCGCGCCCGTTGGCCTTGAGGTCGTTGAGCGCCGTGTCGGCAGCACGCAGCAATTGCGTCGCGTCAATGCCGTCAGCCGGATAAAGCGCGCAGCCAATGCTCATCCCGCCATTGATCGGCTGCCCTGCATAGTGAACCGGCTGCTGGGCCAGCACCCGTACCTGGCCGGCCATTGCCTGCAATACAGCCGCATCGGCGACACCGGGCAGCAGCACAGCAAACTCATCACCACCCAACCGGGTCACCACGCCCAACGGACCTATCGCCGCGTGCATGCGCCGCGCCAGCACCCGCAGCAGATGGTCGCCCGCCGCATGGCCCAGGGTGTCATTGGTGTGCTTGAAATGGTCCAGGTCGATCAACAGCAGGCCCAGGCCCCCGCCCTGCCGCCGGCATTGCCCGATCATCTGCCGCAGCCGCTGCAGGAACGCGCTGCGGTTGCACAGCCCGGTCAGTGCATCACTGTGGGCTTGCTGGCGCAAGCGCTGCTCGACCTCACGCTGGGCAGTGATGTTGCGTGACACGCACAGGATGCTGACCACCCGGCCGGTAGCGTCGCGCATCGGACTGAGCCGGTTGTCCCAGTACTGCGGCGGCTGCCCCTGGACCACACTCTTGCCGGAGAACCGCGCATGCCTGCCAGCCACCGCCCGTGCCAGAGCACGCCGGCCACGGCCACGGATTTCGGCCGGCAACAGGTCCAGCCAGGGCATGCCGAAGGCCTGCTCGTCCTGCAATATCCCCAAGGCCAGGCAGCCGGCACGGTTCATGTGGCGCAGGCTGCCATCCACATTGATCACCTTGATGCAGTCCACCGAGGCATCCAGCATCGAGGCCTGCAACTGGATTATCGGCAGCAGCCGGCCATCATCGCTGCTGGCCATCTGCCGCTGGCATTCCAGCAACCAGGCCACCGGCTCGCCAGCACGATAGTTCAACTGCAGCTGCAGCCGCCACGGCTGGCCCTCCATGTCGGGCCAGCAGACAGACTCCACCACCGCCTGGCCGTGGCGTTCCATCGTACGCATCAAGCCAAGCAACGGCCGCCGCCAGCGTACCGGCAACACGGCAAGCAAACCACGCAGGTCCGGCCGCGGCAACGCGCCATGACAGCGCTGCCAATGGTGGTTGGCCAATACACAACCGCTGCGCCGGTCCACCAGTACCACCGGGTGCGGACTGGCATCGAGCAGCGTTGATGACAGCCCCGGCCAAGGCAGGTCCATGAGCCCGCCCGCGCACATGACCGCTGTGCGCCCGCTGTGATTGCCATGCATGATCGTGCCCCCGATACCGTGCTGTTGAACTCCCCACCAGCGATGGTGTGCAGGTACGCGCATCGGCGCGGTGAAGCTGCCCCGCTCAGCATGCTGAATACAGCAAAGAACAAGGGCGCCGATCAGGCGCCCTTGTCATCACAGCTCAAGCGTCGAGTTACCGGCGGCTCACTCCCACTCGATCGTCGCCGGCGGCTTGCCGGAGATGTCGTAGACAACGCGGGAAACGCCGCGCAGTTCGTTGATGATGCGGTTGGACACGGTGCCGAGGAAGTCGTACGGCAGGTGCGCCCAGTGCGCGGTCATGAAGTCGATGGTTTCCACCGCACGCAGGGCGATGACCCATTCATAGGCGCGCGCATCGCCGACAACGCCCACCGACTTGACCGGCAGGAACACCGCAAAGGCCTGGCTGGTCTTGTCGTACAGATCAGCCTTGCGCAGCTCTTCGATGAAGATGGCATCGGCGCGGGCCAGCAGCTGCGCGTACTCGCGCTTCACTTCGCCCAGGATGCGCACACCCAGGCCCGGGCCCGGGAACGGGTGGCGGTAGACCATCGTGCGCGGCAGGCCGAGCTCCACGCCCAGACGGCGCACTTCGTCCTTGAACAACTCGCGCAGCGGCTCGACCAGGCCCAGCTTCATGTCTTCGGGCAGGCCGCCGACATTGTGGTGGCTCTTGATCACGTGTGCCTTGCCGGTCTTGGAACCGGCCGACTCGATCACGTCCGGATAGATGGTGCCCTGAGCCAGCCACTTGGCATTGGACAGCTTGGCCGATTCCTCATCGAAGATCTGCACGAACAGGTTGCCGATGATCTTGCGCTTGGCTTCCGGATCGCTCACCCCTTCCAGGGCGGCAAAGTAGCGGTCGGCGGCATTCACACGGACGACCTTGACGCCCATGTTTTCGGCCATCATCGCCATCACCTGGTCACCTTCCTGGTAGCGCAGCAGGCCGGTATCGACGAACACGCAGGTCAGCTGCTCGCCGATGGCCCGGTGCAGCAGCGCCGCCACCACCGAGGAATCGACGCCGCCGGACAGGCCGAGGATGACCTCGTCGCTGCCGACCTGGGCGCGCACGCGGGCAATCTGGTCGTCGATGATGTTGGCCGCCGTCCACAGGGTGGCGCAGCCGCAGATGTCCACTGCAAAGCGGCGCAGCAGGGCGGTGCCCTGCCTGGTGTGGGTCACTTCCGGGTGGAACTGCACGCCGTACCAGCGCTTGGCCTCGTTGGCCATGGCGGCCACCGGGATGCGGTCGGTATTGGCGGTGATGGTGAAGCCCGGCGGCACGCTGGCCACGTGGTCACCGTGGCTCATCCACACATCCAGCAACTGGGCGCCGTCATGGTCACTCAGGCCGGCCAGCAGCGCGTCGGCGCTGACCACCTTGACCTGGGCATGGCCGAACTCGCGCTGGTCGGCCGCCTCGGTGGAACCACCGAGCTGGGCGGCCATGGTCTGCATGCCGTAGCAGATGCCCAGCACCGGCAGGCCGCTGTCGAACACTTCGGCCGGGGCTACCGGGCAACCGGCCTGCGTGGTCGATTCCGGGCCACCGGACAGGATGATGCCCTTGGCACCAAAGGCGGCGATGTCGGCCGGGTTGTGGTCCCAGGCCCAGATTTCGCAGTACACGCCGAACTCGCGCAGGCGGCGCGCGATCAGCTGGGTGTACTGGGCGCCGAAATCGAGAATGAGGATCTTGTCGTTGTGGATGTTGGTCATGGGGCCAGAAACCAATGAGGAGTAACGAGGAACGAGTAGGTGAAAGGCAGGACAGATAGAGAAAGAGGAACGGGACACTGGTTCCTCGTTCCTCTTCACTCGTTCCTGGATCAAACGCGGTAGTTCGGCGGTTCCTTCATGATCTGCACGTCATGGACGTGGCTCTCACGCTGGCCGGCGCCGCTGATCTTGACGAACTTGGGCTTGGTGCGCATTTCCTCGATGGTGGCGCAGCCCACGTAGCCCATGGTGGCGCGCAGGCCGCCCATCAGCTGGTGGACGATGCCGCCGACCGGGCCGCGGTACGGCACCCGGCCTTCGATGCCTTCCGGCACCAGCTTGTCGGCAGTGGCCGCGTCCTGGAAGTAACGGTCCTTGGAGCCCTTTTCCATCGCAGCCAGCGAACCCATGCCACGGTAGCTCTTGTAGGAGCGGCCCTGGTACAGCTCGGTTTCGCCCGGCGATTCCTCGGTACCGGCAAGCAGGCCGCCGACCATGATGGTCGAAGCACCGGCAGCCAGTGCCTTGCCCAGGTCACCGGAATAGCGGATGCCACCATCGGCGATCAACGGAATGCGGTCCTGCAGGGCTTCGGCCACCAGGTCAATGGCGGTGATCTGCGGCACGCCGACACCGGCAACCACGCGGGTGGTGCAGATCGAGCCCGGGCCGATACCGACCTTGACCGCATCGGCGCCGGCGTCATACAGGGCCAGCGCGGCTTCGCCGGTGCAGATGTTGCCACCAACCACCTGCACCTGCGGGTAGTGCTTCTTGACCCAGGCCACGCGGTCCAGCACGCCCTGCGAATGGCCATGGGCGGTGTCCACCACCAGCACGTCCACCCCGGCGGCGACCAGTGCCTCGACCCGGCGCTCGGTGTCACCACCCACGCCAACGGCCGCACCGACCAACAACCGGGTGGAGGCGTCCTTGGCCGCGTTCGGGTTGTCGGACTTCTTCTGGATGTCCTTGACCGTGATCAGGCCGCGCAGGTTGAAGTCGTCATTGACCACCAGCACCTTCTCGATGCGGTTGCGGTGCAGCAGCTGCAGCACTTCATCGGAGGCAGCGCCTTCCTTGACCGTGATCAGGCGATCCTTCTTGGTCATGATGTGGCGCACCGGGTCGGCCAGCTCCGACTCAAAGCGCATGTCACGGTGGGTAACGATGCCGACCAGCTGGCCGTTTTCATCCACCACCGGCACGCCGGAGATGTTGTGCGCCTGGGTCAGGGCGAGCACATCGCGGATCGAGGTTTCCGGGCCAACGGTGATCGGGTCACGGATGACACCTGCCTCGAACTTCTTGACCTTGGACACCTCCAGGGCCTGCTGATCGACGGTCAGGTTCTTGTGGATGATGCCGATGCCCCCCAGCTGGGCCATGGCGATGGCCAGACGTGCCTCGGTGACGGTGTCCATCGCGGCCGAGACGATCGGCAGGCGCAGGCGCAGGTCACGGGTCAGGCGGGTCCCCAGATCCACATCCTTGGGCAGGATGATGGAGTGGGCCGGAACGAGGGAGACATCGTCGTAGGTCAGTGCTTCAGCCTGGATGCGTAGCATCGGCGTACCCGGTATGTGTGGGGAAGCGGGGCATTTTACCCCTAAATCTTGTGTTTAGGCACTCCCCCCGGTAACTGCAGCCTCCACCGGCGGGAAGCTGCAGCTTTCTGGCACATCCGGTTCAGCCAGCCGCCTCGGCCGCCTCGATGGTGTTCTGCATCAGGGTGGCCACGGTCATCGGCCCGACCCCGCCCGGCACCGGGGTGATCCAGCTGGCACGGGCGGCTGCAGCCTCGAAACCGACATCGCCAACCAGGCGGCCGTCCTCCAGGCGATTGATGCCCACATCGATGACCACCGCGCCCGGCTTGACCCATTCGCCCGGGATCAAAGAAGGAATGCCCACCGCGACCACCAGGATGTCAGCGTTGCGCACCGCACGTTCCAGTTCCTCCTTGGGGGTGAACTTGTGGCAGCTGGTCACGGTGCAGCCGGCAATCAGCAGCTCCAGCCCCATCGGCCGGCCGACATGGTTGCTCACCCCCACGATGGTGGCGTTGCGGCCACGCACCGGCTGGTCGGTATGGCCGAGCAGGGTGACGATGCCACGCGGGGTGCACGGACGCAGGCCGAACTCACGCAGGGCCAGGTGGCCGACATTCTGCGGGTGGAAGCCATCGACATCCTTGCGCGGGTCGATGCGCTGGATCAGCCGGTTGGCATCAGGGATGCCGGGCAGCGGCAGCTGGATCAGGATGCCGTGAATGGCAGGGTCGGCGTTGAGGCGGTCAATCAGCGCAGCCAGCTCGGCCTCGCTGGTGCCTTCGGGCAGGTCGAAGTCATGCGCCTCGATACCCACCTTCTCGGCGGCACGGCGCTTGTTGCGCACATACACCGACGAGGCCGGATCACCGCCGACCAGGATGACCGCCAGTCCGGGGCGGGTCTTGCCCTGGGCCAGGCGGGCATCGACCCGGGTCTTCAACTCATCAAGCAACTGCTCGGCAATGCGCTTGCCGTCCAGGATACGGGCAACGGCGGGAGGACTGACTGTCATGATTCATCGGCTGCGGGGGCGGATCGGACGCCTATTGTCCCCGATTCAGCCCACGCCGTCAGGCCGCTGCTGCACCTGATCGGGCTGTGGATCCAGCCGCGTGGCATCGCGCTGCGGCCGGGTGAAGGGCACCGGCTGCGGCTGGCCGGCATTGCCGAACAACAACTCGTTGCCGGCCAGCGGGTCGGCCAGCGCCACTTCCAGCGCCAGCCGTTGCGCATCCAGTTCGCGCACCCGTTCGATCACCTGCGCTGCCTCCCCTGCATCATCGCCAAGCGCCTGCAGGGCCTGCGCGCCCATGCGCAGGGCCGACTCGAAGGTTTCACGCACTGGCATATCCACCCCGGCCGCCGCCAGTCGGCAGGCATGGCCACGATCCCAGGCGC
Source organism: Stenotrophomonas sp. (assembly GCA_051885115.1). Taxonomy (GTDB): domain Bacteria; phylum Pseudomonadota; class Gammaproteobacteria; order Xanthomonadales; family Xanthomonadaceae; genus Stenotrophomonas. The sequence goes on from JBJEWP010000122.1 coordinate 24,956, forward strand.
GCACCACTACCGCCACCTGCGGTGCCAGCACCCGGATCTGCGCCAGCACCTGGTCAACCTGCGCCGCGCCGTCAACACAGATCACCACCAGGGCAGCCTGTTCGATGCCACAGGCGCGCAACACATCCAGGCGGGTGCCGTCACCGTAATAGATGCGCAGGCCGAAACGTTGCGCGGCGCGGATCATGTCCGGGTCGGCATCGATGATGGTGACCTCGGTACCGCGTGCCAGCAGGGCCTGGCTGACCACCTGGCCGACCCGGCCAAAGCCGATCACCAGCGCCTGCCCGAGCTGTTCCTGCGGGCCCTCCAGGCCTTGACCCTCAACCGTCGGCCGGCGTGAGCGCAGCCGCGCGTGCAGCAATACAGCCAGCGGGGTAAGGGCCATCGACAGCACCACCACGGCGGTCAGCTGGGCATGCAGGCGCGCATCGAGCAGACCACTGGCCGCTGCGGCGGCATACAGCACGAAGGCAAACTCGCCGCCCTGGGCCATCAGCACCGCACGCTCGGCCGCCACCGTGCCGCTGCTGCCGCACAGACGCGCCACCAGCCAGACGCAACCGGCCTTGGCCAACATCAAGGCCAGCACCAGGGCGCCAATCCAGCGCCACTGCCCGGCCACCACGGCCAGGTCCAGGGCCATACCGACACCGAGGAAGAACAAACCCAGCAACAGCCCGCGAAAGGGCTCGATCTCGGCCTGTAGCTGGTGCCGGAACGCCGACTCGCTCAGCAGCACTCCGGCCACGAAAGCCCCCATCGCCATCGACAGCCCACCCCACTGCATCAGCAGCGCCGCGCCCAGCACCACCAGCAGGGCGGCAGCGGTCATTACCTCGCGAGCACCAGCGTGGGCGAGCAGGGCAAACAGCGGGTCCAGCAGCCAGCGACCTGCCGCCAACAACAGCACCAGGGCCAGCACGCCAAGCCCCAGCTGTTGCCACAGGCCGCCAGCCGCCTCCGCCTGGCCGCTGGCCGGGGCCATCCACGCCGCCAGCGCCAGCAAGGGAACGATCAGCAGGTCCTCGAACAGCAGGATGGAGACAATCTGCTGGCCCGGCCGGGTGGACAACTGGCCACGTTCACCCAGCAACTGCATCACCACCGCGGTGGAGGTCAGCACGAAGCCGGCGGCGGCGATGAAGGCCAACGGCCAGGACAATCCGGCAATACGGCAGATGCCGGTGAGCACCATGGTGCAGCCCAGAATCTGCGCGCTGCCCAGGCCAAAGATCTGCCGACGCAGTGACCACAGGTGACTGGGCCGCATTTCCAGGCCGATCAGGAACAGGAACAGCACCACCCCCAGCTCGGCCAGGTGCAGGATCGCCTGCGGATCGGCGAACCAGCCCAGGCCAAACGGCCCCAGCATCAACCCGGCGGCAAAGTACCCCAGCACCGAGCCCAGCCCCAGACGCCGGAACAAGGGCACCGCCACCACAGCACCCGCCAGCAAGGCCACCACCGACAGCAATTGTCCTGCACCTTGCTCAGCGGCCATCGCCATGCACCCCGGGATCGAAGCGGCGACTGTAACAAGTGCACGGATGCCACCGCGTCGACAACACCGGCGGCAGGCCATCGGCTCCAGCAGGCCAGGCAGGCCCGGCCCCACCGCCTGCACGCCAGGTATCGCGCAGCCCAACACCCCGGCAGCGGCCCTGCCCTGGCCGCATCCCCCGGGTGCAGGCAGACGCCCCCCTGCCCCGGTGCCGCCAAGCGCAAGACACTGCAAACAAAAACGGCGCGGAAGACCGCGCCGTTGCATCCACCCACCCGACAAGCGGGAGACGGCTTATTTACCCTTGACGTGCCGAAGCAGGCGGCGCTTGCGCTCGATCTGGCGGTCGGTCAGCGGATTCTTCTTGCCCTCGTACGGGTTGGCCCCTTCACGGAACAGGAAGGACACCGGGGTGCCGACCAGCTTGAAGCGCTTGCGGAAGAAGTTTTCCAGATAGCGCTTGTACGAATCGGGCAGCTCCTTCAGGCGCGTGCCATGCACGATGAAGGTCGGCGGGTTGGAGCCGCCCGGGTGCACATAGCGCAACTTGGACACATGCCCACGCACCGCCGGCGGCGGGTTGCTTTCCACCGCCACTTCCAGGGTCTTGTTGACCTCGGCAGTGGTGAACTGCTTGGTGGCCGAGGCATGCGCGCGGTGGATCGCGGCAAACAGCTCACGCATCCCGGTGCCATGCGTGGCAGAGATGCGCACCGTTTCAGCCCATGGCACGAACGGGAACTTCAGCGACAGCAGGGTCTGGGCCTGCTCACGCTCGTAGTCGCTGCGCCCGTCCCACTTGTTCAGGGCAATCACCAGTGCCTTGCCCGCATCGAGCACTGCACCGAGCACCGTGGCGTCCTGGTCGGTCACCCCTTCGCCGGCATCGAGCATCAGCACGGCCACCTGGGTCTGCTCGATCGACTGCATGGTCTTGAACACGGAGAACTTTTCCACCGCCTCGTCCACGCGCGAACGACGACGCAGGCCGGCGGTGTCGATCAGCCGGTACTTGTGCTCGTTGCGCTCCATGTCAACGGCGATGGAATCACGCGTGGTACCCGGCACATCCGAGGCGATCATGCGCTCTTCGCCCAGCAGGCGGTTGACCAGGGTCGACTTGCCCACGTTCGGGCGGCCGACAAAGGCGATGCGGATGCGCTCCGGGTCATCGTCCAGGGTTTCGGTGGTGCCTTCCTCGGGCAGGCGCTCGAGCACCTCCTCGACCAGGTCATCCAGGCCTTGGCGGTGGGCAGCAGAGACAGCCAGCATCTCGCTGAAACCGTAACGGGCGAAATCCGCACGCATGCCCGTTGCCTCCACACCGTCGGCCTTGTTGATCAACAACATGGTCGGGCGCGACAGCTTGCGCAGCCAGGCAAGGATTTCATCATCCAGGGCCGACGGGCCTTCACGGCCGTCAACAACAAACAAAACAAGGTCGGCTTCGGCAGCCGCAGCGCGGGACTGGCGGGCGGTTGCCCCAGCCAGACCCTCTTCTTCGCCGGCGATACCGCCGGTATCCACGATCAGGAACGGATTGTCGGCATCGAGCCGGCAGATGCCGTAATTGCGGTCACGGGTGACACCCGGCTCGTCATGAACCAGGGCGTCACGGGTACGCGTGAGCGCATTGAACAGTGTGGACTTGCCGACATTCGGCCGTCCGACCAGGGCGACCAGAGGCAACATCCCTAAACTCCTTTATTGGCGCAGCCCGTAGGCGGCCAGCTTTCCATCAACATCCTGCACCAGCAGGACTCCGTTGTTTACCTGCGGTGCCGCCAGCAGGCGCTCACCGCTGTGCTTGATGCGCCCGGCCAACTCACCGTCGGACAAGCGCATCAGGTGCACATAACCTTCCAGATCGCCGACCACAGCGTAGTCTCCCAGGACGGCGGTCCCGGTCAGTTCGCGGCGGGCCAGCGCCGGCTGCGACCACAGGGCAGCGCCGCTGTACTTGTCCAGCGCCCAGACCACACCCTTGCCATCGGACAACAATACCGCGGCCGAGGTCACTGCAAGCTGACCGGCGCCACCGTGGTCACGCGCCCACATCGGCCGGCCACTGGGGCCATCGATGGCCAGGGTCTGATCCTTGTAACTGGACACATAGACCACATTGCCCTCGATCACCGGTGCAGCATCGACATCGGCCATGCGCTCCAGGTCGGTACGACCGTCCACCTGGCCAACCATCTGCTCCCATACCGGCGAGCCATCATTCATCGCCAGCGCCGACAGGCTGCCGTCATCGTTGCCGACAAAGGCCACGCCGGGGCCAGCCAGCACCGGTGCGTTGCCACGCACGGTCAGCGCCGGCAGCTCCTGGGTGTTGAACCAGCGCTGGCTGCCATTGCTGGCCTCGAAGGCGGTCACCCGGCCATCGTTGCCACGCACGAACACCATGCCATTGGCGATGGTCGGTGCGGCGATCACTTCCGAACGCACCTTGGCACGCCACTGCTCGTTGCCACCGGCGGCATCCAGAGCGATCACCTCGCCATTCAAGGTGCCGACCACCACCAGGCCGCCGCCCACACCCGGTCCACCGGAAATGCGCAGCGCCTGCTTGCCCTTGACCTTCTCCGGCTTCCAGTGCCACAGGCTCTTGCCGGTGTTCAGGTCAAGCGCGTGCACGCCACCTTCCAGCGCAGCGGCATAGACCACGCCATCGGCAACGGCCGGGGCCTGGCCGATACCGATACGACCTTCGCCCTTGCCGACATTGGCCGACCACAGGCGACGCAGTTCCACACTGTGGTCGAACTTGACCAGCTCGGCCGGCTCCAGCGCCTTCTTGGCCTTGGCCTTGTCCGAGGTGAACCAGTCCTTCATGCTGGCGCAACCGGTCAGGCTCAGCCCGACCAGCGCCACTACGGCGATTCGCTTGTACATGTGCACCTGCCTCATTACCCGGTGGTGTCGTCTGCTGCCGGCACTTCACCACCGACATCACTCAATTTGGTTTCCAGCAGGCCGCGCTGCGGCGCTTCTTCGGCCAACGCCTTCAGGGCAGCAGCGTAACTGTCACGGGCCTTGCCCTGGTCACCGGCTGCCACGTGGGCATCACCGGCGATCTCCAGGCTGGCTGCATCCGCGGCCTGGCCCAGGGTCGCCAGGGCATCGGCCGGCTTGCCCAGTTCAATCTGCAGTCGCGCGATGCGCTGGTCGACCAGAGCTTTGAACTCACCCTCGGTCTTGAGCCCCTGCAGCACGGCAATGGCCTCCTCGATCTTGCCGGCGCCCACCTGCGCCTTGACCAGCGCCAGCGCAGCCAGGTCGACGTAGATGCCGTTGCTCTGACCTTCCAGCGCCTTGACCTGACGGGCAGCCTCTTCCAGGTCACTGGAAGCCAGCTGACCCACCACGGCCTGGTAGCGCGCATTGTCCGCAGCCGAGCTGTGCAGCTGCGAAGCCTGCCAGCTTTGCCAGCCCCAGATCGCCGCGATACCGACGGCAACCCCACCCACAATGCTCAACCCGTTGCGGCGCAACCAGTCCTGGACCCGTTGGCCCTGTTCGTGCTCGTCAAGAAGATCGTCGATCGCCATGCTTACTCTCACCCGCCACGTGGGCCGGGCCTATGTGGAAACAGCAGCGCCGCCTCAGCGTGAAACCGGGGACACCGAACCGTCAGAGGATACCGTAAAGCGGGCCACGTTGGACCGCCCCATTGCAGTCAAATCAATCTCCCGGTCGCCAATGCTGGCCTGCACCTGGGTGGCATTGCCAAGCACCACGCGACTGATCCGGGCCACCTCGTAGCTGCGCTGCTGACCCGAACGAACCAACGCCTTCTCCACCACCTGGCCATCAGGCCCGGCAATGTCGATCCAGCTGTCACCGGCAAAATTCAACAGCAAGTGCCCATCGGCACTGCCGGCCCGGGCAGTGGACGGCACAACAGCGGCGGGCTGCCGCTCCACCTGGCCCGCATTGCCGGTGCCTGCGGCGGCGGTGGCCACCGGGGGCGTCGATGCGAGCGGCCCGGCCGGCAATTGAGCAGCGTCGGCAACCATCGGCAAGGGCAGCGCTGCAGCCTCTACCACCGCAGGCAGCTCGTCCAGTGAGGCCACTGTGCGCTCCGGCTGCAGGTAGGCCCGGGCCAACAGACCCATCGGCACCAACACCACCAGCGCCAGCCCGGCATAGGCAAGACGCCGCCCCAGGCCACCGGCATAACGCCGCAGACCTGTGTTGCTGGCATGACTGACCAGCGCTACCGGCGCCAGATGCTCGACCACAACCGGAGCCATCAAGGGTTCGGCATCCACACCCAGCAGTCGCGCATAGCTGCGCAGCTGGCCGCGGATGAACACCGGCGCGCCCAGCTTTTCCCACTGCCCCTGCTCGAGGGCAGCAATGACATGCACCGGGACATGCAACCGCCCGGCGGCCTGCTCCTGACTCAACCCCTTGTCCTGGCGTGCCTGTTGCAACTGCACCCCTGCAGCCACAGCACCGCCATCCCCCTCAACAACCGCTTCAGTGGTCACCGTTGATCAACCTTGCGTCAGCATCCCGGACGGTACCGCGTACCTGCTCCAGTCGCAGTTTATGGTGCTCGGCAGCAGCCTTGTCGCCCAGCTGTTCTTCAACCCTGACCGCCAGTTGTAACACGGATGGGTCAGCCGGTGCAGCCGCCAGACGCCGCTGGTAGAAGGCGCGCGCCGCCATCGCATTGCCACGTTCCAATTGCAGCTGCGCCATCGCCAGGAGCGCACCCGGGTGGGCGGGCAGGTAGTCAAGCGCCTGACGCAGCTCGACCTCTGCCCGCGCCCATTGCCCGCTGCGCTGGGCACAGATGCCGGCATTGACGTGGACATCGACCAGCGGTGCCGCCGGGTCCTGCAAGGCCCGGTCAAACAGCACCAGCGCCTCGGCCGAATGCCCTTGCCCGCACAGCCATGCACCGTAATTGTTGAGCAGACCTCCACTGCGCGGGGACAAGGCCAGAGCGGCCTGGTATGTCTGCCCGGACAGTTCATCGCGCCCCTGGGCTGCGTACACCGCAGCAAGCAGGGTCAGGCCATCGGGCTGGTCGCGATCGAAGGCCACTGCGCGCTTGGCAAGCCGCTCGGCTTCGTCCCACTGACCATTGGCATAGGCACGCGAGGCCTGCAGGAAACGCCGCGACCACTCGCGCTCATCGGCCAACTGCCGGGCAAGCTGACGCTCGCTCAGGACGGGAGCATCGGCTTGTTGCCCGGCCGCCCCGGCATGCGCCGATACAGCACACGTGGACATGACGGCCAGCAACACTGCCGGCAGCCGCCATGAAATAGCCTCAGAGGCCGGCCGCAGCACCGCCGCCAGCTTCCAGCGAACGCTTGAATTCGGCATTGCGCCGGGTACGGTCCATCACTTGGCCCTTGAGCTGGCCACAGGCAGCGTCGATGTCGTCGCCACGGGTGCGACGGACCATGGTCAGCACGCCCGAATCCAGCAGGATCTTCTGGAAGGCACGAATGGACTCTTCGGTCGGGCGCTCGTAGCGGGTACCCGGGAAAGGATTGAACGGAATGATGTTGATCTTGCCCGAATCCTTGGCCTGCACCTGGTTGTCGAACTGGCGCATCAGCCGCGCCAGTTGGCGGGCATGCTCGGGCAGGTCGTTGACGCCCTTCATCAGGGTGTACTCGAAGGTCACCGAGTCGCGCTTCTTGTTGGCACGCAGGTAGCGTGCACAGGAAGCCATCAGCTCGACGATCGGGTATTTCTTGTTCAGCGGAACCAGGGTCTCGCGCAGCTCGTCATTGGGCGCATGCAGCGATACGGCCAGCGAGACATCGCTTTCCACCGACAGACGATCGATCTGCGGCACCAGGCCGGAGGTGGACAGGGTCACGCGCTTGTTGGCCAGGCCATAGCCCAGATCGTCACGCATGATGCTCATCGCGCGCACGACGTTGTCGAAATTCATCAACGGCTCGCCCATGCCCATCATCACCACGTTGGTGAGACGGCGCATCTGGTGCGGCACATTGCCCAGGTGGCGTGCGGCCACCCACACCTGGCCGATGATCTCGGCGGTGGACAGGTTGCGGTTGAAGCCCTGGGTGGCAGTGGAGCAGAAGGTGCAGTTCAAACCGCAACCGACCTGCGAGGACACGCACAGGGTGCCGCGGGTCTTGTCCGGGATGTACACCGTCTCGATGGCGTTCTTGCCATCGCTGCCCATGCTCAGCAGCCACTTGTGGGTGCCGTCAGCGGAAGGCTTGTCAAACACGATGTTGGGGACGACGACCTCGGCATGCGCATGCAGCTTGGCGCGCAGCGGCTTGCCGAGGTCGGTCATCTGGTCGAAATCGGTGACATAGCGGTGGTGGATCCACTTCATCACCTGGTGGGCACGGAAGCGCTTCTCGCCCAGTGTCTGTTCGAAAAACGCTTCCAGGCCCGCGCGATCGAGGTCGAGCAGGTTCTGCTTCTTGATCACCGGTTCGGCGGCGGCGGGAGCCGGCACCAGCACCGACGGAATCACGACCTCGTTCACGTCAACCACTCCTTGTATCGCTCAGCGCGAAACGACTTCGGTGCCGGCGAAGAAGTAGGCGATTTCAATCGCGGCGTTCTCGACCGAATCCGAACCGTGGGCGGCATTGGCGTCGATCGACTCGGCGAAGTCGGCGCGGATGGTGCCCGGAGCAGCTTCCTTCGGGTTGGTGGCGCCCAGCAGCTCGCGGTGGGCCAGCACGGCGTTCTCGCCTTCCAGGGCCTGGATCATCACCGGGCCGGAAATCATGAACTCGACCAGGGCGTTGAAGAACGGACGCTCGCGGTGCACGGCGTAGAAGCCTTCGGCTTCGGCACGCGACAGCTGCTTGTACTTGGCAGCCACGACCTTCAGGCCGGCCTTTTCAAAGCGGGCGTAGATTTCGCCGATCACGTTCTTGGCAACGGCATCGGGCTTGATGATGGACAGGGTGCGCTCGAGAGCCATGGGGACATCCTCAGTAAGTGGGCCAAACGACCCGAAACAGGCAAACCCGCAGATTGGCGCGGGCTCAAGACAAAAGGCAGCCCACAATTCTACTGCCCAGACCGGGTCTTTGCACAGGCACAGCTGAATGATGCTGCGACGCAGCATGACGCCAGGCAGGCTCTGCCCGTACGATCAAACAATCGTTTGATTGACACCTATCATGCCCAAGCCTGCCCAGTTCTCCACCAAGGACCGCATCCTCGGCGCCGCCGAACAATTGTTCGCCGTGCATGGCTTTGCCGGCACCTCACTACGGCAGGTGACCAGCGCTGCCGACGTCAACATCGCGGCGGTCAATTACCACTTCGGCTCCAAGGAAAACCTGGTCAACGAAGTATTCCGCCGGCGCATGGACGAGATGTCCGGCGCCCGCCTGGGTCAATTGCAACTGGCCGCCCAGCAGCAGCCAGGCGACTTGCGCGCGGTGCTGGCGGCCTTTGTCGAACCGGCCCTGGCCATGGCCGGGCAGCAGCACAACGGCGGCGCCTTCGTGCGGGTGATTGCCCGCGCCTATGCCGAAAAGAATGACAACCTGCGCAAGTTCCTGTCTGACCACTACGGCCATGTCCTGCGTGAGTTCGCCCGCGCCATTGCCGCCTGCCTGCCGGCTTTGTCAAAGGAGCAGCTGTACTGGCGGCTGGACCTTCTTGCCGGTGCGCTTACCTATGCCATGGCAGATTTCGGCCTGATCAAACGACCGCCCGGCATGTCCGAAGCCGACCACCGCAGCCGGGCCGCGCGCGAGCTGATCCAGTTCGCCGAGGCCGGCTTCCGCGCTGCCGCCGCCCCGTAACCCCTTCCACCCGTAGTTGCTGACCAACCTAAAAGGTTTACCAACATGTCCAATTCCCTGCTCGTCCGCCGTGTTGCCGTCCTTGGCGCCGGCGTCATGGGGGCACAGATTGCCGCCCACCTCACCAACGCCGGCGTGGACACCGTGCTGTTTGACCTGGCTGCGAAGGAAGGCCCGGCCGACGGCATCGTGCTCAAGGCCATTGCCAACCTGGCCAAGCTCAGCCCGGCACCGCTGGCATCCAAATCGCTGGCCGGCGCGATCACTGCCGCCAATTACGACACCGGCCTGGAACAGCTGCGCGACTGCGACCTGATCATCGAGGCCATCGCCGAGCGCATGGACTGGAAACAGGACCTGTACAAGAAAATCGCCCCGTTCGTGAAGGACACCGCGGTACTGGCCTCCAACACCTCTGGCCTGGGCATCAACAAGCTGGCCGACGTGCTGCCCGAGCAGCTGCGCCACCGCTTCTGCGGCGTGCACTTCTTCAACCCGCCGCGCTACATGCACCTGGCCGAGCTGATCCCGGCCAACAGCACCGACAAGGCTGTGCTGGAAGGCCTGGAAACCTTCCTGGTAACCCACCTGGGCAAGGGTGTGGTGTATGCCAAGGACACCCCGAACTTCATCGGCAACCGCATCGGCGTGTTCTCGATCCTGTCCACCATCTTCCACACCCAGCAGTTCGGCCTGGGCTTTGACGAAGTGGACGGCCTGACCGGCCCACTGATCGGCCGCGCCAAGTCGGCCACCTACCGCACCTCGGATGTGGTCGGCCTGGACACCATGGCCCACGTGATCAAGACCATGGGCGACACCCTGCCCAATGACCCGTGGCATGCCTTCTTCAAGTCGCCGGCCTGGCTGGACGGCCTGATCGCCAAGGGCGCCCTGGGCCAGAAGACCCGCGCCGGCATCTTCCGCAAGGTCGGCAAGGACATCATGGTCCTGGACGTGGACAAGCAGGATTACCGCCTGTCCGACCGCACCGCCGCGCCGGAAGTGGTCGAGATCCTGAAGATCAAGAACCCGGCTGACAAGTTCGCCCAGCTGCGCGCCAGCAACCATCCGCAGGCACAGTTCCTGTGGGCCCTGTTCCGCGACCTGTTCCACTACAGCGCCTACCACCTGGCCGACATTGCCGACACCGCCCGCGATGTCGACTTCGCCATCCGCTGGGGCTACGGCTGGAAGCTGGGCCCGTTCGAGACCTGGCAGGCCGCCGGCTGGCAGCAGGTTGCCGGTTGGATCGCCGAGGACATCGCCGCCGGCAAGGCCATGGTCAATGTGCCGCTGCCGGCCTGGGTGCTGGACGGTCGTGACGGCGTGCATACCGCCCAAGGAAGCTACAACCCGTCCACCAATGCGATCACTCCGCGCTCGGATCTGGCCGTGTACGGCCGCCAGCGCTTCCCCGATCCGGTACTGGGCGAGCGTTTTGACGCCGGCCAGACCGTGTGGGAGAACGAGGGCGTGCGCCTGTGGACCGATGGCGACGGCGTCGGTGTGATCAGCTTCAAGACCAAGATGAACACCGTGTCGGACCACGTCCTGAACGGCATCCAGGAAGCGATCGGCCTGGCCGAGAAGCAGTTCAAGGCGGTGGTGATCTGGCAGAACGGCGAGCCGTTCTCGGCCGGTGCCGACCTGGCCGGTGCGCTGGGCCTGCTCAAGGAAGGCAAGGTCGACCAGTTCGAGGAAATGGTGGCCAACTTCCAGCGCACCAGCCAGCGCATCAAGTACGCCCTGGTCCCGGTGGTGGCGGCCGTGCGCGGCCTGGCCCTGGGTGGCGGCTGCGAATTCCAGATGCATTCGGCCAGGACCGTGGCCTCGCTGGAAAGCTATATCGGCCTGGTCGAGGCCGGCGTCGGCCTGCTGCCGGCCGGTGGCGGCCTCAAAGAGATCGCCGTGCGTGCCAGCCAGGCGGCCGGCTCCAGCGGCGACATCTTCGCCGAGCTGAAGAAGAGCTTTGAAACCGTGGCCATGGCCAAGGTCTCCAACTCGGCGGTCAATGCCAAGGAACTGGGCCTGATGCGCGCCGGCGACAAGGTCGTGTTCAACGCCTTTGAACTGCTGCACATCGCCAAGGCCGAAGCCATTGCCCTGGCTGAAGGCGGCTACCGTCCGCCGCTGCCGGCACGCAACATCCGCGTGGCCGGTGACGTGGGCATTGCCACCTTCAAGATGATGCTGGTCAACATGCTCGAAGGCTATTTCGTCAGCCCGTACGACTACGAAATTGCCGAGCGCATCGCCACCGTCGTCTGCGGCGGCAAGCTCGACCGCAATGCGGTGGTTGACGAGCAGTGGCTGCTGGACCTGGAGCGCAAGCACTTCGTCGAGCTGGCCCAGCAGGAAAAGACCCAGGCCCGTATCGCCCACATGCTCAGCACCGGCAAGCCCCTGCGCAACTGAGTGCGGCCAGAGCAGGCGGCCACCCCGGTGGCCGCCCTCCCCGCCCACTGACCGCACCCTTTTGAAGAGATCCAAACCATGAGCAAGCAAATCCAGGACGCCTATATCGTCGCCGCCACCCGCACGCCGGTTGGCAAGGCCCCCAAGGGCATGTTCCGCAATACCCGCCCCGATGACATGCTGGCCCACGTGCTCAAGAGCGTGGTCGCCCAGGCCCCGGGCATCGATGTCAACCGCATCGACGACGCGATCATCGGCTGCGCCATGCCCGAGGGCGAGCAGGGCATGAACGTGGCCCGCATCGGCACCCTGCTGGCCGGCCTGCCCAACACCGTCGCCGCGCAGACCATCAACCGTTTCTGCTCCTCCGGCCTGCAGGCCGTGGCCCTGGCCGCCGACCAGATCCGCCTGGGCAATGCCGACCTGATGCTGGCCGGCGGCACCGAGTCGATGTCGATGGTGCCGATGATGGGCAACAAGATCGCCATGGCCCCCAGCGTGTTCGACAACGACCACGTCGCCATTGCCTACGGCATGGGCATCACCGCCGAGAAGGTTGCCGAAGAATGGAAGGTCAGCCGCGAGGACCAGGACGCCTTCGCCCTGGCCTCGCACGAAAAGGCACTGGCGGCCATTGCCAGCGGCCAGTTCCGCGATGAGATCAGCCCCTACGAGATCATCACCCAGCTGCCGGAACTGGGCAGCGGCAAGATCATCACCCGCCGCCAGATGGTGGACACCGATGAAGGCCCGCGCGCTGGCTCTTCGATCGAAGGCCTGGCCAAGCTCAAGCCGGTGTTTCGCAATGGCGCCTTCGGCGGCTCGGTCACTGCAGGCAACTCTTCGCAGATGAGCGATGGCGCCGGCGCGGTGCTGTTGGCGTCGGAGCAGGCAATCAAGGATTACGGCCTCACCCCGCTGGCCCGTTTTGTCAGCTTCTCCGTGGCTGGCGTGCGTCCGGAAGTGATGGGCATCGGCCCGATCGAGGCGATCCCGAAGGCGCTCAAGCAGGCCGGCCTGAGCCAGGATCAGCTGGACTGGATCGAGCTCAACGAAGCCTTCGCTGCCCAGGCCCTGGCCGTGATGCGCACCTGCGAGCTGGACCCGTCCAAGGTCAACCCGCTGGGCGGCGCCATTGCCCTGGGCCACCCGCTGGGCGCCACCGGTGCCATCCGTACTGCCACCCTGGTCCACGGCCTGCGCCGTCGCCAGCTCAAATACGGCATGGTGACCATGTGCATCGGCACCGGCATGGGCGCCGCGGGCATCTTCGAAGCACTGTAAGGGCATACATCTGCCAACCAAAAAGGAGGCCACCGGCCTCCTTTTTCAATGCCCCTGCAAGGCCCCCAGTCGGCGTGATCAGCAATACCCGACGCCCCGGGCAGCCGTAGTATGTTGCCTGCTCCTGTTACTTGCGGCCGGATTCGCGCGCGGCAAACGGCACCACCTTGCGCGCCTGCAGTGTCTGATCCTGTTGGCGCGTACGGCGGTAATCCGGCACCAGCTGCTCCAGCAGGCGGGCCAATGCAACCAGGTCATACTTACGCGAAGCCTCGCGCATCTGGCCCAGGGTATTGGCCACGTGCTCCTGGGCGAAGGAACGCACATTGGTCTCCAGCACCTTCGGATGCACCGTCGGCAAATGCTGCTCGTCGGCGTAGTACAGTGTTTCATGCAGCTTTTCCCCAGGCCGCAAGCCGGAGAACACAATCTGCACATCGCGTCCGGGCACATGACCGGCCAGACGGATCATCTGCTCGGCCAGCTTCACGATTGGCACCGGCTCGCCCATGTCCAGGGTATAGACCGCCCCCTTGTTGGAAGAAGAAACCGCCTGCAGGATCAACAGGCAAGCCTCGGGGATGGTCATGAAATAGCGGGTCACCTGCGGGTCGGTCACCGTGACCGGGCCACCGGCAGCAATCTGCTGCTTGAACAAGGGCACCACGCTGCCCGCCGAGCCCAGCACATTGCCAAAACGCACGGTGACGAAACGGGTTTTGTCCTGCTTTCGATCCAGTGCCTGGCACACCATCTCGGCCCCTCGCTTGCTGGCCCCCAGGGCATTGATCGGGTTGACCGCCTTGTCGGTGGAGATCAGCACGAACTGGCTGACCCCGGCCGCCACGGCTGCCTCGGCCACGGTCTGGCTGGCCAGCACGTTGTTGCGCACAGCCTCGCGCAACTGCGCCTCCAGCACCGGCACATGCTTGTAGGCAGCGGCATGGAACACCGCATCCACCGGGCCTCGTGACAATGCATGAGCGATCACCGCCGGGTCACCGCAGTCACCCAGCACCGGCACCAGCTCCACTTCGGGGAAGCTGCGCCGCAACTCGGCTTCCACCGTGCTCAGCAGCAACTCGCTGATTTCCACCAGCACCAAACGCGCGGCACCGTGGCGGGCACACTGACGGCACAATTCTGAACCGATCGAACCACCGGCACCGGTCACCAGGATCGAACGCTGACCCAGCCAGCGGCGGATCAAGTCCCAGTCCGGCTGCACCGGCTGGCGCCCGAGCAGGTCCTCGATGGAAACCTCCTTCAGTGCCGCACCGCGACCGGCCAGCACATCATCCACGCTGGGAGCGACGCGGTAAGGCAGGCCCGCCGATTCACACAGGCCAACCACCCGCTGCAGCCCCGCCGCATCCAGGCTGGGAATGGCAATGACCAGCAATTTGGCCGCCGTCTCGCGCGCTACTTCCGGCACATCGTCCAGAGTACCCAGCACGGACAGGCCGAGCAGCTTGGCTCCGCGCAGGTGCTGGGCATCGTCGAGCAGGCCGATCGGCTCGTAATCACCTGAGCGGCGCAGGTCGCGGATCAATGCCGCCGCCGAACGCCCCGCACCGAGAATCAGCACCCGGCGCATCGCCCCGTCATTGCGACTGGCGCGATAATCACTCCACGCGCGGTAAAGCAGCCGGGGCAGGCCCAGGAATGCGGCCAGCACGATCGGGTACAGCGCCAGTACCGACAGGGGCACGCCATCAAGACGCTTGAACGACAGCACCAGCACAATCGCGGCCATGCCCAGGAAGCAGGCGCGGAAGATATTACCCAGGTCGGTGACACTGGCAAAACGCCACAGGCCGCGATATAGACCGACCCACCAGAACACCGCCCCCTGCAGCAACAGGACCAGCAAAGTATTCATACCAGCCCAAGGCAACTCAGGCGGCGCAGCAAGCAGGCTGTAGCGTGCAAAGTGCAATAACTGCCAAGTCAACCAGACCATGACCAGGTCATGACCGATGACGGCAATCCGCGGAAAGTAGGCCAATGCATCCTGCCAGCGCCAATTTCTCATTTGCTCTCCATCAACAGGCGCGCCGCAGCGCTGCCCGTCGCCATTGCCAGATCAGGCCACCGGCCAGCCACAACATCACCGACAGCGGCAACACGATGGCAGCAGGCGTGGCTGAAAGAAACCACCCCCAACCCACCAGCACACTGGTGACCAGGGCATAACCGGCACTGACCACAGCATGGCTGGCGCCGGCCTTGATGTACCACTGGTACAGGTGCTCAGTATGCGCCTGCATCCACGCATCGCCGCACCATATTCTGGTCAGCAGTGTGAACCCGGCATCAACCAGGAACACAGTCATCGGCCAGAGCACCAGCAGCGGCGTTTCAAGCTCACCCTTGCGCACCACCAGGATAGCCAGGGACGCCATCAGCAAGCCCAGCGCCCCACTGCCGACGTCGCCCATGAAGATTCGTGCACGGGGAAAGTTGAATGGCAGGAAGGCCAGACAGGCCAGGGCAACCAACCAGGCAGCCGCAGCCAGCCCCCCCGGCAGCCACAATCCCATGCACAGGGCGACCAATGCAGCCTGGCTGGCAGCCAAGCCGTTGATGCCGTCCATGAAATTCCAGATGTTGATCAGGCTGACTGTCAGCGCAAAGGCCGCCAGCGACCACCAAAGGCCACCACCATCGCGCCAGACCAGTACGGCAAGCAGGCCGCCGGCAAGCATGTGCACCAGCAGGCGACGCATGGCCGGCAAAGGCCGATGGTCATCCCACCACCCCACCCCGGCCACCAGCAGCAGCGCCAGACTGAAAACCCCCATCTCCAGCCGCCATGCCGGCAGCCAGCAGATCCCGGCAGTCAAGGCCAGCAGCAGGGCCAGCACCATCCCCGCACCGCCACCCCGCGCCGTGGCCACCCGGTGGCTGCGACGCTCACCGGGCTGGTCGTAAAGCTGGCGCGCGCGCGCATAGCGCAGCGCCAGTGCGCAGCAACCCACCGCCAGCAGGAAGAAGCCCGGCAGCAGCCAAACGGTCGGCACCGCAGTCA
Organism: Stenotrophomonas sp.; assembly: GCA_051885115.1. GTDB lineage: Bacteria > Pseudomonadota > Gammaproteobacteria > Xanthomonadales > Xanthomonadaceae > Stenotrophomonas. The sequence goes on from JBJEWP010000122.1 coordinate 40,974, forward strand.
CAGCACTGCGAAGTTCATCAACGGCTTGACCGTTCCCCACTCCTTGCAGCTGGGGCAGTGCCAGTGGTGGGTGCGTGCACCGAAACCACATTTGGTGCAGCGGTAAGCCGGGTTGCGAACCAGCAGCTGGTCGGTGATGTGCTTCAGGTCCTGCAAAGTGGCCACCGGGTCGGCTCCCTCGGCCAGGGTGAGGTCGATCAGGGCCGACTCCCCTCGCACCGAAGGCCGATCCTTGAGCTGACGCCCCAGATAGGCACGGGCCGGGCCAGCGCCCTCCTGCTGCTCCATCAGGCTGGCCAGGGCCAGTACCGGGGCGATGCCGCGGTAGTGCTCGGTCATTTCCGCCAGGAAGGCACGCGCCCCGGCGATGTCACCTACCGCACGGTAGTTGTCCATCAGTTGCGGCAGGATTTCCGGCAAGTAATCCGGGTCGTTGCGGGCGGCACGCTCGAACGCGCGCACGGCGGCCTCGTCGTTGCCGAAATCACTTTCCAGCCGGCCCTCGATGATACCCGCACGCACCCCCATGGCATCGGCGACATTGGCCCGGGCAATCGCCTCTCGTGCCTGCTCCAGCCGGCCGGCGGCACGGTGGCGTTCGGCCAGTTCGCACTCGAACTGGCCAATCAGCTTGCCCATCGGCTCGCCAGTGACCTCTTCATAGCGGGTGGCATTGTCGATGGCCTTTTCCCAGTCGCGCTCGGCCTGGTAGATCGCAATCAAGTGCTTGAGTGCGGCCGGCGCACGCTGGTCAATCCTGGCCAGGTCGGTGAACACGGTTTCGGCACGATCGAGCAGACCGGATTTCATGTAGTCCTCGCCCAGCGCCAGCAATGCCTGCACCCGCTGGCCATCAGTGAGGTCGCTGCGGTTGGCCAGGCCTTGATGCAGGCGGATGGCACGGTCAACCTCGCCACGACGGCGAAACAGATGGCCCAGCGCCAACTGGGTCTCGAAGGTTTCCTTGTCCAGCTCGGCGATGTGCAGGAACAGCTCGATGGCCTTGTCAGGCTGCTCGCCCAGCAGGTAGTTCAACCCCCGGAAGTACGTACTGGACAGGCGGCTGACCTGGCTGTCCCTCTGGCTCTGGCCCCCGCGGCGGCCGATCACCCAGCCAGCAACGGCTGCCAACGGCACGAAAAGGAAAAACCACAGCCACTCGGTGATGAAGTCCATTGCAGCTCACATCGTTGGATATTGGAAAGCGCCACGGCACACAGGCCAACTGGCACGATCATGGGTCCGGCAGGATGTCGGCGGAGTGATCACACCCCCCACCTCCGCATCGCGGACACGCAGACCCAAGGAAAAAACACACCCCACCCGACCTGGTAGCAGGCAGGTGCAATGTGCGGGAAATCTGGTTCAGTCGCGCTCACTGACCACCGTTTCGAGCGGCACCACCTCGGTGACACGCTCACGCAATTCCTTGCCAGGCTTGAAGTGCGGCACATGCTTGCCCGGCAGGGCTACCGGCTCACCGGTCTTGGGGTTGCGCCCCTGACGTGGTGGGCGGTAATGCAAGGAAAAACTGCCAAACCCGCGGATCTCGATACGATCCCCTTCCGCCAGCGCCCCTCCCATCATCTCGAGCAACGATTTGACTGCCAGATCGACGTCATCAGCCTTCAGGTGGGCCTGGCGCCGGGCGAGGATTTCAATCAATTCGCTTTTGGTCATTGCACCCTCGATATGGGTTGTTGCACAACAATGGCCCGGGAAACCCGGGCCATTGCCTTGTTACAACTCAGGCGAGGCGATTATTCGCCCTTGCCGCCCAGCTGTGCGCGCAGCAGTGCGCCCAGGCTGGTGGTGCCGGTTGCGGCTTCGGTCGAGTTCTTGTTGAACTCAGCCAGGGCTTCGGCAGTTTCTGCCTCGTCCTTGGCCTTGATCGACAGCTGCAGTGCACGGCCCTTGCGGTCCATGCCCACGAACTTGGCTTCGACCTTGTCGCCGACCTTC
>JBJEWP010000123.1:0-42677 GCA_051885115.1 Stenotrophomonas sp.
AGCAGGAAGCCTCGCGCAAGCTCGGCTTCACCACCCGCAAGACCATGCAGGTGGCACAGAAACTGTATGAAGGCGTGGCCATCGGCGATGAAGGCACGGTGGGCCTGATCTCCTACATGCGTACCGACTCGGTACACCTGTCGGTGGACGCCGTGGCCGAGATCCGCGACGTGATCGCCCGCGACTACGGCACCGCATCGGTGCCGGACAAGCCGGTGGTCTACAACACCAAGAGCAAGAACGCCCAGGAAGCCCACGAAGCGGTGCGCCCGACCTCGGCCCTGCGCACCCCGGCCCAGGTCGCCAAGTACCTGTCCGATGACGAGCGCAAGCTGTACGAGCTGATCTGGAAGCGTGCGGTGTCCAGCCAGATGATCCCGGCCACCCTGAACACCGTTTCGGTGGACCTGGCCGCCGGCAGCGAGCACGTGTTCCGTGCCAGCGGCACCACCGTGGTGGTACCCGGCTTTCTGGCCGTGTACGAGGAAGGCAAGGACACCAAGAGCGCCGAGGACGAGGACGAAGGCCGCAAGCTGCCGGCGATGCAGCCCGGTGACCGCGTGCCGCTGGAGCAGATCGTTGCCGACCAGCACTTCACCCAGCCGCCGCCGCGCTTCACCGAAGCGGCCCTGGTCAAGGCGCTGGAAGAGTTCGGCATCGGCCGTCCGTCCACCTACGCCTCGATCATCCAGACCCTGCTGTTCCGCAAGTACGTGGAAATGGAAGGCCGCAGCTTCAAGCCGACCGATGTGGGCCGCGCCGTCTCGCACTTTTTGTCCAGCCACTTCACCCAGTACGTGGACTACGACTTCACCGCCAAGCTGGAAGACGAGCTGGATGCTGTCTCCCGTGGCGAGGAGGAATGGATCCCGCTGATGGAGAAGTTCTGGGGCCCGTTCAAGGAACTGGTGGAGGAAAAGAAGGAATCGGTGGACCGCTCCGAGGCCACCGGCGCGCGCGAACTGGGTATCGACCCGGCCAGCGGCAAGCCGGTGAGCGTGCGTCTGGGCCGTTTCGGGCCTTACGCGGCCATCGGCTCCACTGCCGAGGACGCCGAGGAGAAGCCCAGGTTCGCCTCGCTGCGCCCGGGCCAGTCGATGCACACCATCACCCTGGAGCAGGCGCTGGAGCTGTTCCTGATGCCGCGTGCGCTGGGCGAGGACACCGATGGCACCCCGGTCAGCGTGGGCATCGGCCGCTTCGGACCGTTCGCCAAGCGCGGCAGCACCTATGCCTCGCTGAAGAAGGAAGATGACCCTTACACCATCGATTTGGCCCGGGCCCTTTTCCTGATCGAGGAAAAGGAAGAAATCGCCCGCAACCGGATCATCAAGGAGTTCGCCGCCAGCGGCATCCAGGTGCTCAACGGCCGCTTCGGCCCGTACATCAGCGATGGCAAGCTCAACGGCAAGATCCCCAAGGACCGTGAACCGGCCTCGGTGACCGAGGCTGAAGCGGTGCAGTGGCTGGAAGAAACCGGCAAGCCGGTGCGCAAGGGTTTCGGTGCCAAGAAGGCAACCAAGAAGGTGGCGGCCAAGAAGGAACCGGCCGCCAAGAAGGCCGTGGTCAAGAAGGCGGCCAAGAAAGCGGCCAAGAAGGTCGCCAAGAAGGCAGTGAAGAAGGCGGCCAAGAAGGCGGCGGTCAAGAAGACCACCACGGTCGATGACGCACCGCCGTTCTGAGCCTGTGCGGTTCATCGCCGCGGGCGGATAATCTGCCCACAGCACAGGCCCCGCTTGCGGGGCCTGTTGCGTTTTCCCCTTCTGACTTTCCACTGACGACGGACACCTGCGATGCACGAGATGACCCTGGACAGCGTAAGCGGCCTGCTGCAGGCCGGCGGCGTGATCACCTACCCCACCGAAGCGGTCTGGGGCCTGGGCTGCGATCCGTCCAACGAGGCGGCCGTGCACAAGGTGCTGATGCTCAAGCAGCGCCCGATCGCCAAGGGCATGATCCTGGTGGCCGCCAGCCCGGACCAGCTCGATGGCTGGGTACGCCTGGATGCCCTGCCCGCCGAGCGCCGCGAGGCGGTGCTGGCCAGTTGGCCGGGGCCCAACACCTGGATCGTGCCGGCCGGGGCCAGGGCTCCACGCTGGATCACCGGCGCCCATGACGGCATTGCTGTGCGGGTGTCGGCCCACCCGCTGGTGGCTGCCCTGTGCCAGGCCTGGGGTGGCCCGCTGGTGTCCACCAGTGCCAACCTGGCCGGCGATGAACCCGCCCGCAGCCGGGATCAGCTTGACCCCCGCCTGCTGGCCCAGCTGGATGGCATTGTCGATGGCCCGATCGGCCGCAACGCCCAGCCCACCACCATCCGCGATGCGCTCAGCGGCGCCGTGCTGCGCGCCTGAAGCGCGGCCGCAACGACAGCCGGCGGCAAAGTGCGGCATGATCGAGCGCATGCCCCTGCTCACACCCGCCCTGCTCGCCAGCCTGCTGGCCCTGACCGGCCCGGCCCAGTCCAGCGCCGGCAACGGCGCCGCTGCCAATGTACGGGTATACCGCTGCGTGGGCAGCAACGGCCAGGTCGCGCTGCAGGATGTGCCCTGCCGCCAGGGCCAGCAGCAGGTGCTGGAGCTGGCCCGGCCCAAGGACCCACCGCCCGCCGCGGCGCCCACCGTGCAGGCGCCACCCCCTGCCACGCCGGTAGCCGCCCCTGCGCCTCCCCGGGTGATTGTGGTGCGCGAGGAGCCACTGTTTGAATGCATCACCCCGGAAGGCGGTCGCTATACCGCCGATGACGGCGAGGGCAACCCGCGCTGGGTCCCCGGCCCGCTGGTCGCCGTGCACGTTGGCACGCTGATCGCCCCCCCTGGCACGCCCTCCCGGCCACCGCCGCATCGCCCGCTTCCGCCGGCAGACAGCGGCGGCCGGCATCACCATCCCCCGGCCCATCGGCCACATGCCAGCGTGCTGGTGCCCGCCGGCGGACAATGGGTGCGCGACAGCTGCCAGCGCCTGACCCGACAGGAGGCCTGCCGGGTGCTGGATCAACAGCGCTGGGAGCTGATCGGCCGCTACAACAGTGCGCTGAGCAGCGAACGCGAAGAATTGGTGCGCCAGCAGCGCCGGGTCGAGGAACGGATGGAGCGCCAGCCATGCAACCGCTGACCCTGCTGCTGTGCGCGCTGCTGCTGGCCGGCAGTGCCCGGGCCGGTGAAACGGTGATTTACCGTTGCACCGCGGCTGATGGCCGCTTGTCCCTGCAGTCGATGCCATGTGCCGCCGGCCAGAAAAGTGAAATCCGGCGCCTGAGTGCGGACTATGCGCCACCGGTAGTGCCGCCATCGCCGGCAGCAACTTCTCCGGCGCCGGTGGCGCAGACCGCAGCGCCGGCCACGCCGGCTGCGGCAGCCGCTCCGGCAACGGCCGAACCAACACCCCCCCTGGCCCTGCCCACCCTGCACCACTGCCAGCCGCGCAGCGGCGCGGCCTATTACACCGACCGCCTGGAAGAAACCGTGCGCTGCATACCGATGCGGGTCACCGGGCTGGATGGCAACCCGGACACCGGGGCCGGCCAGGCCTGCGAAGTACAGCGTGACCGCTGCCAGAGCGTGCCCCAGGCCGATGCCTGCAGCGCCTGGGCCGACTATCTGGTGCAGAGCCGGCAACGCTTTGCCAGCGCGCCCAGCCGCTCCAGCAGCGAAACCGACACCCAGTCGGCGCAGATTGCCGCCCTGCTCGCGCGCAGCGCCTGCGCCCAGGTCCGCGATCAGAACCCGTAACGCAGGAAACCGCCGTCCACCGCGATGCATTCGCCGGTGACATAGCTGGACGCCGGCAGGCACAAAAAGGCCACCGCGGCGGCCACTTCTTCCGGCTCGCCAATGCGCCCCATCGGGGTACGGGCGATCACCTCGTCGTAGTAATCCGGGTCGGACAACGGCCCGGAGGTGCGCCGGGTACGGATGTACCAAGGGGCAACCGCATTGACCCGGATGCCATCACCGGCCCACTCACAGGCCAGGTTGCGGGTCATCTGGTGCATGCCGGCCTTGGTCATGCCGTAGACCACGCCGCTGCGCACATGGGTCAGGCCGGACACGCTGCCGACATTGACGATGGCCGAGGCGCCGTGGCGCGACAGCAGCGGGTGGGCATAGCGGCACATCTCGAAGGCCGAGAACAGGTTGGTCTCGAAGATCTGCCGCCACTGTGCCTCGGAATAGTCATTGGCCGGCAGCGAGATGTTGCCGCCGGCGTTGTTGACCAGCAGGTGCAGGCCATCGGCGCTGTCCTCGACCCAGTCCATGATTTCCTGGCGCTCCGAATCCAGCGAGACATCAGCGGCCATCGCCTGCACTGACTGCTGCGGGTACTGCTCGGCCAGCTCGTCACGCACGCCTTCGAGCAGGTCGGCATCGCGCGCCACCAGCAGCACATCGGCGCCCAGCCCGAGCAGTTCCTGACTGATGGCCAGGCCGATGCCGGCACTGGCCCCGGTGATCAGGGCAGTCTGCCCATCAAGCCCCCAACGTGTGCCTCTCATGGCCCGGACTCCCTGCCGCCACGCGGCAATGCTGAAAACCAATGCCTAGGATAACCCGCCCAAAAAACAACGCCGGCCCGCAGGGCCGGCGTTGTGCTGTGTACCTGCGCAGCAGGCTCAGAGTTCGCAGAAGCAGTGCGCCAGCACCTTGGGCGGTTGCCCCGGGCCGGCCTGCTGCAGCTGCTGCTGGACAAAGCGCAGGTCGGCATCGGCCTGCGGCAGCACCCGGCCCAGCATCAGCACATCGGCCAGGCCACTGCGCCCCAGCAGGGCAGCACCGACCGGGCTGTTGCCCAGCTGTGCCAGGAACTGCTCGAACGGGGTGCCTTCCTTTTCGATGTAGCGGATGCGCCAGCGGTCATCGCTGCCCAGCTTGGCCCGGGCCGCGGCATCAGCCACTGCCTCGCGCAGGCCGCCGAAGCTGTCCACCAGGCCACGCTCGTGCGCCTGCACACCGCTCCAGACCCGGCCACGGGCCACCTGGTCGATCTCTTCCACGCTCTTGCCACGGCCGGCGGCAACACCGCCGATGAAATCGTTGTAGCCCTTCTCGATCACCGCCTGGATGACCTGGGCCACGCCCGGGTCCATCGGCCGGGTCGGGTCGAAGGCACCGGCAAAGCGGGTGGTGGCCACACCGTCGGTGCTCACCCCGACCTTGCCCAGCGCGCGGCTCAGGTTGGGGATCATGCCGAAGATGCCGATCGAGCCGGTGATGGTGGATTCATCGGCCCAGATCGCATCGGTATCCATGCTGATCCAGTAGCCGCCGGAAGCGGCCACATCGCCCATCGAGGCCACCACCGGCTTGCCGGCGGCCTTCAGCGCGACCACCTCGCGGCGGATCTGCTCGGAGGCAAACACCTCGCCGCCGGGCGAATCCACCCGCAGCACCACCGCCTTGACCTTGTCATCCTCGCGCGCGGCGCGCAGCAGGGCCGAGGTCGACTCGCCACCGACGCTGCCCGCCGGCTGCTTGCCGCCGCTGATCGCGCCTTCGGCCACCACCACCGCCACCTGCGGACGGCTGTCCAGCGGGTTGTGGCTGCGGGCCAGGTGGGCCTGGTAGCCCTCGATGCCGATCCAGCGGTAGCCCCGCTCCTCGTCCTCGTCAGCCTTGCCACGCTGCGCGATCAGGGCATCGAACTCGGCACGGGTCTTCAGGCCATCGACCAGCTTGAGCTGCAGGGCATGCCGGGCCAGGTCGCCACCGGCGGCCATCACGCCTTCGGGCAGGGTGTCGATGCCGGCATTCAGGGCGTCCACATCCAGCTTGCGCGCGGCGGCCACGTCGGCCACGTAGCGCTGCCAGATGTCACCCATCCAGTACAGGTCCGCTTCCTTGGACTCGGCCGAGGCGGCATCGAGCACATACGGCTCGGCCGCCGACTTGTATTCGCCGACCTTGAACAGCTGCATGTCCACGCCGAGCTTGTCGGCCAGCAGGGTGCGGTAGTACTGGCGGTAGCCGGACAGGCCTTCGAGCATCAGCCCGCCCATCGGGTCCAGGTAGACCTCGTCGGCATGGGCAGCCAGCAGGTACTGGCCTTGGCCCATCGACTGGCTGTACGCCACCACCTGCTTGCCCTGGCCGCGCAGCTCGTCCACCGCACGGCCCAGCTCGCGCAGCGAGGCAAAGCCGGACGGGCCGAACTTGTCCAGTTCCAGCACCACACGGGTGATCTTGTCGTCCTTGCCGGCCGCGCGCAGCACGCTCATCAGGTCGCGCAGCTGTACTTCACTCTTGCCGCTGTCACCCATCGCCCTGGACAGCGCGCGGGTCACAGGGTCACTGCTGTACTGCTCCACCAGCCGCCCTTCCGGCGCAATCACCAAGGTGGTGTCCTGGCCCAGCGGCTTGGGGCCGGAGCGCGAGCCAATCAGCGAGCCGGCCAGGAACAGCACGGCCAGCAGCAGCAGGCCGCCGAAGAACACCAGGTTGAAGATCAACCGGCGGGTGAAATTCATCAGGTCCCACAAGCCAACGAAGAAGCTGGCCACCGGGGAACGCGGGGAACGCAGGGGAGGAGGGTTCATCAACGTCTCCAGAACGGGAATGACACAGGATCAGGGTAGGCGCCGGATTTGGCCAGTCCAAGCGCCGAAGGTCAGGGTGCTGCCCGGCATGCCAGCGCCTGCAGGCGGCGGCCCTGCCAGCGCAGGCGCAGGCCCATCAGGATGGCTGCGGCGGTCAGGCCACCGATCAGGCCCAGCCACATTCCTTGCGGGCCCCAGCCCAGGCCCAGGCCCAGGCCGGCGCCCAACGGCATGCCGATGCCCCAGTAAGCGGCCATGGCAATGAACATCGGCACCTGGGTGTCCTTCATGCCACGCAGGGCGCCGGCACTGAGTACCTGCAGGCCATCGGGGAACTGGAAGGCGGCAGCAAACAACAGCAGGGTCGCAGCCAGGCTGGCCACGGCCAGGTCCTCGGTGTAGAGGCCGACCACCGCGTTGTGGCCAAGCAGCAGCACCAGCGCCGACAGCGCCTGGGTGGCCAGCACGATGGCAATACCGGCCCACACCGCGCGGCGCACGCCCAGCGGGTCATTGCGGCCCACCGCACTGCCCACGCGCACCGTGGTGGCCTCGGCCACCCCCATCGGGATCATGAAGCACAGCTGGGCCACGTTGATGGCGATCTGGTGGGCGCTGGCCTCCACCGCGCCGATGCGGCCGATCAACAGCGCAGTGACGATGAACAGCCCACCTTCCATCAGCACGGTGATGCCGATCGGCAGGCCGGTGCGCAGCAGGTCGGCAATCGCCCGCCGGTCCGGGGCCTCGAAACGGCTGAACAGCCCCAGGTGGGCAAAACGCTTGGTCCCCCACAGGTAACCGGCAAAGCACAGCGCCTGCAGCCACATGGTCACCGCCGAGGCGATGCCCAGGCCGGTAGCGCCCAGCTCGGGCAGGCCCAGACGGCCATTGGCCAGGGCCCAGCCCAGCGGGGCCAGCACCAGCAGCCCACCAAAGCCGAGCAGCATGGTCGGCAGGGTCCAGTGCATGCCCTCGGTGAGGTAACGCATGCAGAAGAAGAAGGTCAGCGCCGGCACGCCCCAGCGCACCGCATGCAGGAAACCGGTGGCACCGGGAATGATCTCGGCGGCAATGCCCATGGCCGGCAGCAGTGCCGGCACCAGGCTGAGGAAGGCAAACATCACCAGCGACAGCAGTGCCGACAGCCACAGGGCCTGACGGAACAGCGGTGCGATGCGCTCGTGTGCGCCGGCGCCGTGCAACTGCGAGACCGAGGCGGTGAGCGAGATCAGGGTGCCGATCGGCACCAGCATCGGCAGCCACAGCAAGGCGGTGCCGACGGTCACCGCCCCCAGGGTGGCGGTGCCATGGTGGCCGGCGATGACATTGTCGACAAATGAAATAAGGCCGGTGGAAACATGACCCAGCACCAGCGGCAGGGCCAACAGGCCAGTCGCCCGGATTTCCGAGGAAAAACGGGGCGCAGCAGAAACATCAGACATGGGGGAAAGCCGGAAAGCGGACTGCGGGCCACGCTCGATGCGCGTCTACCGGGTCACGGCGATGGCTTATGGTAACTGCCGGCGGCCCGGCGCGTCAGTCTGTCGTTGCAACGGCGCAAGGGCATCACGGCCCGGCCTGCTGCTGCAGCCAGGCGGCGCGCTGGGTGGCCGGCTGCTGCAGCAATTGCTCACGCAGCCCCTGACGTTGCTCCGGCGGCGTGCGCTGGGCCAGCCGCACCAGGCGCTCCAGGGAAGGCTCGTCCAGCCCGTGCAGCATCTGCAGCAGCGGCTCGCGCTGCTCCGGCAATACATAAGCAAACAACGGCTGCAGGCCGGCCCAGAACCGCCCCAGGCGCGGGCCCAGCCGCCAGCCATCGCGATGGTGCTGGTCCAGCTGGGCGAAGCTGCGCTGCAGCTGCTGCTGCTCGGCCAGCGGCAACTGCCGGAACTGTTCGGCTGCACGCGCGATGCGCCGCTGCTCGCTCGCCGGCAGCTGCTGGTACTGCTGCTGCCAGGCCTGCAACTGGTGACGCGCTTGAACCGGATCAGACGGCCTGGCAGCGGCCAGCGCCGGCAACGCACAGGCCAACAACAGGCCGGCAATGGGCAGGCAGCGCAAAGCGGGCATATGTCTCAGCCGCCCTGGCCACTCCCGGCCGCCAGCGCCAGTGCGTGGGGAACCGGGGTGCGCGGCTGTTCGCTGGATTCATCCACCGGCAACGGCCCCCCGGCCGCCACCCAGGCCAGGAAGTCGGCCTGACGCAGCAAGGACACCTGGGCCGGGTCGGGCGCCGGCTCGACCGGGGCCGGCGCGGCAGCCGGGGGCAGGCTCAGCTCCTGCAACTGTTCGGTCTGCACCGGATTTTCCGCTTCCAGCCCGCTGCCCTGGCCGGCACCGGCAGCAGCCGGGCTATCGGCACGCGAGGAGGACAGCCAGGCCCAGCCCAGGCCGGCCAGCAGCACTGCCCCGGTCAGCAGCCACAGCCACTGCCCGGCACGCGACTTGCGTACCGGAGCCGCCCGCCGCTCACGCCGCTCGGCCTGCATCACCGGCATCACCGGCTCGCGCTGCGGGACAACCGGGCCGCTGCTGACCAGGCTCTCGCGCAGGCGTTCAAGCTGGGCCTGGCGCTCGGGCGAGAGGTCACGCACCCGTCCCTGCACCGATTCAGCCAGTGCGCGCCAGGCCTGGGCATCAGGCTGACCCTGGCCATCACGCGGGCAGGCCAGGGCCAGCCACTGGCAATAGGCCTCCAGCTCCACCCCCAGCACCTGCGCGGCCTGGGCCTCGTCCAGGCCGGCACCGATTCGCAGCAACAGGGCCAGACGCTCGCTGTCGCTGAGCTGGGCCAGGTGGGCCAGGTCCTGCGGCCACAGGCCGTCGGCGGCCGGCTGGCGCAACTGCGGGGTACTGCTGAGCAGGCGCCAGAAATGGGCCGGCCAGTCGGTCATCGGCTGTACTGCGGCGGCCGGGACAAAGGCCCGCATGGCCACCGCCACCGCGCGCTCGGCCACCAGCACTTCGCCACTCTGGAATTCAGCCACCACCAGGGCGCGCCGTTCGATGCCACGGATGAAGGCGGCCAGCGCCGGGGAGTTCAGGGGAGTCGGGGAAGTCACGGCTGAGCTTGCTTGCAGACAGGTGTCCATCATACCGGCCATGCCGCAACACGTGCCGCACACGAACCAAGACAGGCAGCTTTCCTAGCCTGAAGCCGACCTGGCCGTCAAGGTTGTACACACCCCCGGGGGTGTCCCGGCCAACCTTGCCGAGTTTGCCCCACCGTGTTTCAAAGACCCGATGTTCCACGGGTAAGTCATTGTTTTAAAATGGATTTCTTTCGTGGCTATTTTTTATCCATTTTGACCCAAAGCCGCTGTCCATCGTCGTTACGGCGTGGAGCCTCGTACTGGCCCACAGACTTATCCACAAATGATGTGGATAACCTGGAAATCCCAATGCCGGCCAATGTTTACACGTTGTTCATGGCCAGAACCGCTGCGATGAGCTGTCCGCTGGGGCTAAACTGGCCCCATCATGCCCTCCCCGATCGCCCGCCTCCGGGTCGCCGTACCGGTCCCGTTACCGCGTCTGTTCGACTACCTGAATACGCCTGAAAACCAACCAGAGCATGCCATCGGCAGCCGCGTCCGGGTACCGTTCGGGCAGCGCGAACTGACGGGCATCGTGGTAGCAACCGACCCGGCTGACAGCGCACAGGACAGTGCCCTCAAACCGATCAACTGCTGGCTGGATGCGCAGCCGGTACTGGCCGGTGAGCTGCTTGACAGCCTGCTCTGGCTGGCCCGTTACACCCACGCGCCGGTGGGCGAAGTACTGACCACCGCATTGCCTGCGGCCCTGCGCCAGGACCAGCCCTTGCCTGATACCAGCGTCTGGGGCTGGCAACTCACCGCTGCCGGCCAGGCCGGGCTGGCCACCCTGCGTGCCGGCGGCCGGCCGCGCCGGCTGGCCGACCTGCTGGCCGCGCAACCCCGCCAGGAAGCACAGCTGGATGGGCTGCTGGAACAGTGGCGCAGCGCCGCCCGTGATCTGGGCAAACGGGGGCTGGCCGAGCGCATCGCGATGGCCGCCACGCCCATCCCGGTCCCGGCGACCGGCCCGGCCCTGAATGCCGAACAGGCCGATGCCGTGGCCGCCATCCAGGCCGCCGCCGGCTTCCAGCCCTTCCTGTTGGACGGGGTCACCGGCAGCGGCAAGACCGAGGTCTACCTGCAGGCGATCAGCGCCTGTCTGGCCGCCGGCCGCCAGGCCCTGGTGCTGGTGCCGGAAATCGGCCTGACCCCACAGACCCTGGCCCGCTTCCGCGACCGCCTCGGGGTGGAGGTGTACACCCTGCACTCGGGCATGGCCGACGGTGCCCGGGCGCGCAGCTGGCTGGCCGCCGCCCGCGGCCAGGCCCGGGTCATCCTCGGCACCCGCTCGGCCGTGTTCACCCCCTTGCCCGAGGCCGGGCTGATCATCGTCGACGAGGAGCACGACACCAGCTACAAGCAGCAGGACGGCCTGCGCTACCACGCACGCGACTTTGCCCTGGTCCGGGCCAAGGCCCTGGATGTGCCGGTGGTACTGGGCAGCGCCACCCCCGCCCTGGAAACCCTCAACAATGCCGTGGCCGGCCGTTACCGCCACCTGCGCCTGCGTCAGCGCGCGGCGGCCGCCGCGCCGCCGCGGGTGCGGATCATGGACATGCGCAAGCGCCGCCTGCATGACGGTCTGTCTGAACAGGCACTGGCCGGCATCGCCAGCCATGTGGCGGCCGGCGGCCAGGTACTGGTGTTCAAGAACCGTCGTGGCTATGCCCCGGCCCTGCTCTGCCATGACTGCGGCTGGACCGCCCCCTGCCTGCGCTGTGACAGCCCGCTGACCGTGCATGCCGGTGGCCGCCGCCTGCAGTGCCACCACTGCGGTGCCCGCCAACCCGCGCCGTTGGCCTGCCCGCAATGCGCCGGGCTGGCCCTGCAGCCGCAGGGCATCGGCACCGAACGGCTGGAAGAACGCCTGCAGGCCCACTTTCCCGATACCCCGGTGGTGCGCATCGACCGTGGCAGCACCAGCCGCCGCGATGCGCTGGAGCAGGCCCTGGCCGAGCTGGGCCAGCAGCCGGGCATCCTGATCGGCACCCAGATCCTGGCCAAGGGCCATGACCTGCCCCTGCTCACCCTGGTGGTGGTGGTGGGCATCGACGAAGGGCTGTTCTCGGCCGACTTCCGCGCCAGCGAAAAACTGGCCCAGCTGTTGATCCAGGTGGCCGGCCGCGCCGGCCGTGCGCAACGCCCGGGCGAAGTCTGGCTGCAGACCCACCACCCGGCCGATCCCCTGCTGCAGACCCTGGTCAACGGCGGCTACCACGCCTTCGCCGCCAGCGAGATGGAACAACGCCAGGCTGCCGGCTTCCCGCCGTTTGCCCACCTGGCCCTGCTGCGCGCCGAGGCCCAGCAACAGGCCCATGCCGATGACTTCCTCACGGCCGTGCGCGCCCTGCTGCCGGCGCCCAGCCCGGTGGACTGCTACGGGCCGATGCCGGCACCGATGCCGCGCCGCGCCGGCTACCAGCGCAGCCAGCTGCTGCTGTCCAGCAGCCAGCGCGCACCGCTGCACCGTCTGCTCGACACCCTGGTGCCGGCCATCCACGCCCTGCCGGCAGCAAGGCGGGTGCGCTGGTCACTGGATGTGGACCCGGTCGACCTTTACTGACCGACCTTGCCACCGCTGCGCACGTCCGGATGCCGGCGGTCACGCAGATACACCGACAGGTCCTGGCGGCGGATCTCGAACAGGCCACTGGCGGTGACCAGATCCACCAGCTTGCGGTAGCCATAGTTGCGCGGGTCCAGCGAGGCCCGGTTGGCGATCTGCTTGCCGGCAGCGGCCAGCGAGGCCCAGCCGGCATCATCGGCAGTGGCCTCGACCGCACCGCGCAGCAGGTTGACCAGCTTGGTATCGCCACGCAGCTGGGTTCCCGGCATCGGCCCGACCCGGCTGGCGCCGGCCGTGGCCGTGCTGCCGGCAGCGGCATCGCCGGCACCGGCAGCCACCGGGCTGACCGCCGCCTCCAGGCCTTCACCCAGGCCTTCCAGGTAGGTGAACTGCGAGCAGGCATTGACGAACGGCGCCGGGGTCTTGCGCTCGCCAAAACCGTACACCTTGACCCCTTCGTTGAGCAGACGCATCACCAGCGGGGTGAAATCGGCATCCGATGACACCAGCGCAAAACCGTCCAGGCGGCCGCCGTAGAGCAGGTCCATGGCATCGACCACCATCGCCATGTCCGAGGCGTTCTTGCCCTTGCTGTAGGCGAACTGCTGCATCGGGCGGATCGCAAACTCGTGCAGCACCGCTTCCCACTGTTTGAGGTTCGGGCTTTTCCAGTTGCCATAGGCCCGGCGCACATTGGCCACCCCGTGCCGGGCCACCTCGGCCAGCACCTCATCGATCTTCGAGGCCGGGGCATTGTCGGCATCGATCAACACCGCGATACGCTTTTCCGGTTCAGACACGGGCATCTCCCTTGATGGTCAAAGCCATTGCCGGCAAGCACTTACCGGACCTTGGCAGCACAAGTGCGATCCTAACCCGGCAATCACATGGCTTGCCCGTCACGGAGAAGGAGGCTGTTTCATGCCCGACCCCCAGGTTCCCCATCTGGTCATTGTCGGCGGTGGTTTTGCCGGGCTGTGGGCCACCCGCGCCCTGGCCAGTGCCAGGCTGCGCATCACCCTGGTCGACCGCCGCAACCATCACCTGTTCCAGCCCCTGCTCTACCAGGTGGCCACCGCCGGGTTGTCCTCGCCGGACATCGCCGCACCGCTGCGCCACATCCTGCGCCGGCAACGCAATGTCAGCGTTCGCCTGGACGAGGTGCAGGCCATCGACAAGCAACAGCGCCAGCTGCAGCTGGGCGATGGCAGCACCCTGGATTACGACCTGCTGCTGGTCGCCTCCGGCGCCACCCACGCCTACTTCGGCAATGACCACTGGGCCGAAAATGCGCCGGGGCTGAAGACCCTGGAAGACGCCCTGCAGCTGCGGCGCAAGCTGCTGCTGGCCTTCGAACGCGCCGAAGCCGAGACCGACCCACAGAAAAAGGCCGCCTGGCTCAGCTTTGCGGTGGTCGGTGCCGGCCCCACCGGGGTCGAGCTGGCCGGCACCCTGGCCGAAATTGCCCGCCACACATTGAAGAACCAGTTCCAGCACATCGATCCGGCCAGCGCCCGGGTACGCCTGATCGAAGCCGGCCCGCGGGTACTGTCCAGCTTTCCCGAAGCGCTGTCGGAAAAAGCCCGCACCCAGCTGCAACGTCTGGGCGTGGAAGTGCTGACCGGCACCGCGGTCACTGCCATCGACGGCGGGGGGTTAGAACTGGGCCAGCAACGGCTGGCCGCCCGTACCGTGGTCTGGGCCGCCGGCGTGGCGGCCTCACCGCTTGGGCGCTGCCTGGACACCCCGCTGGACCGTGCCGGCCGCGTGCTGGTGGCGCCGGACCTGAGCGTGCCCGGGCACCCGGAGATCTTTGTCGCCGGCGACCTGGCCAGCATTGTGCAGGCCGATGGCCGCCCGGTGCCGGGGGTGGCCCCGGCTGCCAAGCAGATGGGCGCCTACATCGCCCGCGTCATCCGGGCCCGACTGCAGCACAAGCCAGCCCCGGCACCGTTCGCCTACAACGACCAGGGCAACCTGGCCACCATCGGGCGCATGGCCGCGATCGTCCACATGGGCCGGCTGCAACTGTCCGGAATGCTGGCCTGGTGGTTCTGGCTGGCGGTGCACGTGCTGTTCCTGATCGGTTTCCGCAACCGCTCCGTGGTCCTGCTCAACTGGGCGGTGGCCTACTGGAGCTACCAGCGCAGCGCGCGCATCATCCTCGGCCCGCCACACCCGGACCCGACCCAGCAGACGCCCAGGCCGCACGAGCAGTACTGAGCCGGTAAAACCCGGCCGGTGCCTCGACCGCCGGCCAGCACCAACACGCAGGGCCCGGATCACTCCGGGCCCTGATGGCAAATCATCGATGTCCGCCGCGCTCAGGCAGCGAACAGCGCCTTCATCTTCTTCAGCGCATTGGCTTCAATCTGGCGGATACGCTCAGCCGACACGCCGTACTCGTCGGCCAGCTCCTGCAGCGTCACCTTGCTGTCGGCATCCAGCCAGCGGCGGGCAATGATGTCGCGCGAACGCGCATCCAGCCCGGCCAGGCCATCATGCAGCAACTGCAGCTGGTTGTCTTCGCTGTCGGCGCGCTCGTAGGCTGCCGACGGGTCCTCGTCCTGGGCAACCAGGTAGGCAGCCGGGGCCGGCGGGGCGCGCTCGTCGTCGTCATCCGGGGCATCAAAGCCGATGTCGCGGCCGGACAGGCGCGACTCCATCTCCATCACCTCACGCTCGGAGACGTTCAGGTCCTTGGCAACGGCACTGACCTCGGCCGCGTTCATCCAGCCCAGGCGGGTCTTGGACTTGCGCAGGTTGAAGAACAGCTTGCGCTGCGCCTTGGTGGTGGCGACCTTGACGATGCGCCAGTTCTTCAGGATGAACTCGTGCATCTCCGCGCGGATCCAATGCACCGCAAAGGACACCAAGCGCACGCCCATGTCCGGGTCGAAGCGTTTGACCGCCTTCATCAGGCCGATGTTGCCTTCCTGGATCAGGTCGCCCAGCGGCAGGCCGTAACCGTTGTAGCCACGGGCCACATGCACCACAAAGCGCAGGTGCGAATGCACCAGCTCGCGTGCGGCGTCCAGGTCGTTGTCGTCTCGCAGGCGGCGCGCCAGATCCTGTTCTTCATCAACCGTCAGCACCGGGATCTGGTGCACGGCACCGATGTAGGCATCCAGCGAACCCAGGGCGCTGGGAATCGGAAGGTTGTTGGCCACAAGGGCAGTAGAAACAGTCTGGTTCATGGGACCTCATCTTAGCAGTCTTGCATTTGGACCACTGGAATCAAAAAAAGTTCCAGCGTTCCATTCATGTAGCCAAATCCGCATCCAAAAGCATGCAAGGCCAGCTATCAGCAACCATTGCAGCCCATGACCCTAGCAAATTCCAGTGGCAAAGCACATGACGAAAACCATCGGGATTCAGCCACCGGCGAGGCGGGTTGGCCGGGCAGTCACATGCTTGCCGGCAAGGACCAGTCAATCGGCGCCTGGCCGCGGCGGCGCAGGTAGTCATTGGCCTGGGAAAAATGCCGGCAGCCCAGGAACCCGCGATGGGCCGACAGCGGCGAAGGATGCGGGGCCTTGAGCACACGGTGGCGGCCGGTGTCGATCATCGCCCCCTTCTTCTGTGCGTAACTGCCCCAGAGCATGAACACCAGACCCTCGCGCTGGCGGTTGAGCACATCCACCACGTGGTCGGTGAAGCCCTCCCAGCCGCGGCCCTGGTGGGAACCGGCCTGGCCCTGCTCGACACTGAGCACGGCATTGAGCAGCAGCACGCCCTGCCGCGCCCACGGCAGCAGGCAACCGTGGCTGGGCCGGGCAATGCCCAGGTCGGCCTCGATTTCCTTGTAGATGTTGAGCAACGACGGCGGCACCGGTACCCCTGGCGGCACCGAAAAGCTCAGGCCGTGGGCCTGGCCCGGGCCGTGGTACGGATCCTGACCAAGAATGACCACCCGCACCTGCTCGAACGCGGTGGCATCAAAGGCGGCGAACATCTGCTTCCCCGGCGGGTACACCGTTGCACCGGCAGCCTTGCGCTGGCGCAGGAAGGCAGCCAGCGCCTGCATGTCATCGCGCAGCAGCCAGTCACCGATGTGCGGCTTCCAGCTGGCTTCCAGGGCCACCTGCGGCGGAGCTGTGGCGCTCACTGCATCGCCGCCGGCGCCGACAGCTGCGACAAGCGCAGCTGGAACAGCACCTTGGTGATCAGCAGGCGTTCCTCGATCGGCTTGATCACCAGGTCATTGGCCCCGGCCTGCAACAGCGTGGCCTGGTTGTAGGGGTTGGTGTCGCCTGTCATCACCAGCACCGGCAGCTCGCGCTTGGCGTAGCCGAAGTCCACCCGCACCCGCTCCACCACGTCACGGCCGTTGAGCTCACCCTTCAGGGTCACGTCGGTGAGCACCAAATCGATGCGCTCGTCACTGGTGCCCAGCGAGTCGGCGGTAAGCAGGGCAAAGGCCTCTTCGGCGGTAAGCACATGCAGCACCTTGAGCTGCTGCCGCTCGAGCATGCGCTTGGTGGCCTCGGCCACCACCCGGCTGTCCTCGATGT
The DNA here is from genome assembly GCA_051885115.1 of Stenotrophomonas sp. Classification (GTDB taxonomy): domain Bacteria; phylum Pseudomonadota; class Gammaproteobacteria; order Xanthomonadales; family Xanthomonadaceae; genus Stenotrophomonas. Next base: position 16,714 of record JBJEWP010000123.1, read on the forward strand.
AGAGCACCCGTGCACCGGGGATGGTCTGCGGCTGCACATAGCCGGTGATGAACGCCGCCAGCGCCTCGTGACCGAGGGCCTTGTCGAAGTAGTCGGTGACATCATCATTGAAACGGCGCTGCTCCAGATGCTCCTGGGCATCGCCGGAAACCACGATGACCGGTACATAGCGGCGCCCGGACTGCTCGCGCACGCTGCGCGCCAGGGCCATGCCATCGCCGTCAGGCAGGGCCAGAGAGGTGGTCACCAGGTCGACATCGCCCTGGGCCAGCACCGCCTGGGCCTCGGCAATGCTGGCACACGCCAGCACCTGCACCTGTGGCAGCTGCCGGGTCAGCACATCGGCAATCAGCCGGCGGACCAGCCGCGAGCCATCGACCACCAGCACGCGCGGGCTGTCATTGATCAGGTGTTTGAGTGTTTGGGCTTGCATGATCAACCTTCCAGCAGACGGTTCTGACGCAACACATGGGAAGCCACCAGCCAGGCGCCGATGACGCCGATGACTGTGGTTCCGAGAAGAACCAAGCCCGAATGCAGGGCATCCAGGGTCTTGAAGACGAATGGGCTGGCATAGCTCTGGGTCAAGGCCGCCAACGGCGGGCGGATCGCCGCCACGCAGCTGGCCCATACCAGCAGGGCGAGGACACCGGCGCCCAGGCCATACCAGGCCCCCATATACAGGAACGGCCGGCGGATGAAGCCGTTGCTGGCCCCCAGCAGTTGCAGCACGCCAATCTCCTCGCGCCGGGCCAGGATGTCCAGCCGCACGGTATTGCCCACCACCAGCAGCGCGCCGATGCCCAGCACCAGCGACAGCAGGTTGACCAGACGCGTGCCCAAGGCCAGCCAGCCGTCCAATCGCTGCCGCCACAGGGCATCGTGCTGGACCAGGTCGGCCTGCGGCAGCGCCTCCAGCGCCTTGCCCAGGGCCTGGTCATCGGCCTGCACGGCGGGGGTCAGCAGCAGCACGCTGGGCAACGGGTTGTCATCGAGCACATCGATGGCCGCGCCCATCCCGGCCTGCTGGCGCAGCTCTTCCAGCCCCTGCTCGGGGGTGCGCAGTTCGATTGCAGCCACATCGCCGCGCTGCTCAAGCTCGGCCTGCAGCACACGCGCCTGCTCGACGCTGAAATCCGGGTGCAGGAACAGGCTGATCTGGCGCGACTGCTGCACGCTGCCGGCAAAGTGCTTGATGTTGTCCAGGGCAATGGACAGGCCCATCGGCAGGGCAAGGGCCAGCGCCATCACACTGACCGTGAGCAGGGTCGCCCACGGCCGGCGCAGGCAACGCAGCAGGCTGCTGACAGCTGCCCGGCGGTGGTGCGACAGCCAGGCAGTGGCGGCCGAAGGCGACGCCGTCGGGGCTGGGGATGCGGTATTCATGGCGCCAGGTCCTGCGGGCAGATGTCATCGACCAACTGCCCCTTGTCGAGCACCAGCACGCGCTGGCGCATTTGCTTGATCAAGGCCAGGTCATGGCTGACCACCAGCACGCTGGTACCACTTTGCGGCAGGCCGGCCAGCAGGCCCATGATTTCCTCGGCCAGGGTCGGGTCCAGGTTGCCGGTAGGCTCATCGGCCAGCAACAGCCGCGGCCGGGCCACGATTGCGCGGGCAATGCCGACGCGCTGCTGCTCACCGGCCGAAAGCTCGGCCGGCAACGCCGTCAGGCGGTCACCCAGCCCCATACGTTCCAGCACCTCGCGCACCCGCAGGCGCACCTGTGCGGCAGCCAGGCCGCCGACCACCAGGGGCAGGGCAACATTGTCGGCAACGCTGTACTCGGCCAACAGCCGATGGTCCTGGAACACCACCCCGATCTGACGGCGGTGCGCCGGCACCTGGTTGCCACGGACCCGGGCCAGGTTGCGCCCGGCAAACACCACCTCACCCTTGCTCGGCCGCTCGGCCAGGTGGGCCAGTTTGAGGATGGTGCTCTTGCCGGCACCGGAGTGCCCGGTGGCGAAGGCCATCTCCCCGGCTCCCAGTTCGAAGCTCAGGTCGGACAGTGCCGCTCGCCCACCGGAGTAGGTCTTGCTGACGGAATCAAAACGCAGGAGGCTCATCTGCTGATTATGCCCAAGCGCGGCGGCATGTCACCGCCGCGCGTCACGCCCTGCACCTGTGCGGTCAATTGCCGCCGAGCATGCGGCGGATCTTGCGCCCCATACGGGTCAGGAAGGAATCGGAGGCATCGACCTTGCGCACCGGAGTGGCCGGCACCTGCACCGGGCCGGCAGCGGTTACCGGTTCGGCAACTGCCGCCTGACCGGACGCCATGCCTTCCACACCCTCGGCACCGTCGACCGGGCGACCGCGACGGCGACGGCGACGCTTGCGCGGGCCCTTCTCGCCAGCTTCGCCCGACTGGACTGCCGGGCCCTGGGCGGCCGCTTCGGCCACCACCGGGTTCAATGCCACGGCGGCATCGGCCTGCTCGCCCTGGCCTTCCTCGCGCGGCTTGCGCGGGCCACGACGGCGGCGCTCACCGCCCTCGCCTTCGGCACGCGGGCCACGCGGACCGCGCTCGCCATCACGGCGGCCACCCGGGCCACCACTGCGGCGACCACCACCACGACGCTCTTCTTCGGCCGCCTTGGCTTCGCGGGCCTCGCGGAAGATCGCCCCGACGCTCTCGCCTTCCTCATCGCCCTCGACACGGGCACGTTCCGGGCGCGGCAACGCGGTCAGCAGCTCGGCCGTGACCGCCTCGACCGGAATCTTCTGGTTGATGTAAGCCTCGATGTCCGGCAGGCCCATGGCGTAACGCTCACAGGCAAAGCTGATCGCATCGCCTTCCTCGCCCAGGCGGGCGGTACGGCCGATACGGTGGACATAGTCCTCGGCATCGAACGGCAGGTCGTAGTTGTAGACGTACTTGATGCCATCGATGTGCAGGCCGCGGGCAGCCACATCGGTGGCCACCAGGATTTCCAGCTGGCCCTTCTGGAAACGGTTGAGCAGGCTCTCGCGCTTCTTCTGCGGTACGTCGCCGGAGAGCACGCCGACGCGGTAACCGGCACGCTCCAGCGCACGGGCCACGCGCTCGACAAACACCTTGGTGTTGACGAACACCATGGTGCGCGCACCCTCGCTGCGCGAGAGCAGGCCCAGCAACAGCGGCAGCTTTTCCTCGTCAGCCGGGAAGTACATACGCTGGCGTACGCGGTCGGCGGTAACGTTGTCGGTCTCCACCACCAGCTTCTGCGGCTCGTTCATGTGCTCGTAGGCCAGCTCGAGCACACGGTGGCTCAAGGTGGCGCTGAACAGAAGGGTCTGACGGGTGGTGCGCTCGGGCATGCGGCGCAGCAGGAAACGGATGTCCTTGATGAAGCCCAGGTCGAACATGCGGTCGGCTTCGTCCAGCACGCAGACTTCGCAGGCATGCAGCGACACCACCTTGTGCTGCTTGACGTAGTCAATCAGACGGCCAGGAGTGGCGATGATGATGTCCACCCCCTGCTGCAGCAGCTCGCGCTGCTTGTCGTAGTCCACCCCGCCGTAGACCAGGGCAAAGCGCAGGCCCAGCTCCGGGCCCAGCTTGAGCGCATCCTTGTGGATCTGGATGGCCAGCTCGCGGGTCGGGGCCAGGATCAGCGCACGCGGGTCTTCCGGCTTGCGATCGGCCAGTGCCGGGCGGGTCAGCAGGCGGTTGATGGTGGCCACCAGGAAGGCCAGCGTCTTGCCGGTGCCGGTCTGCGCCTGCCCGGCAACATCGCCACCGGGCAGGGCCACCGGCAGGGTCAGGGCCTGGATGGGCGTACAACGGGTGAAACCCGCACCTTCCAGGCCTGCCTGCAGGGCAGGATGCAGTTCGAAGGCAGAGAAGGTGACATCGGTCAGCGGTTTGTCGCTCATGAATCCAGTCTTGTTCTTTTATGAGTGCCAGCCCGCCAGGAATGCCGGGGCGGCTTGCATCGGTTACGGCAGAGTCGCACACTGCGCCCCTTACGCCGGGTAGCGTGCCAGTCGGGGTGTCAGCTCCGCAGCGCGCTCAGTCAAGACCCCAGTCTAGCGCAATGCATCCGTCAACCCGGCATGACGGGTCGCATTCCCCCAGGAGACTCTTCAGTGAGCGACAAGGTTATTCACGTCGGCGACGCCGATTTCGACACCGCGGTACTGCAGTCGGCCCAGCCGGTGCTGGTCGACTTCTGGGCCGAGTGGTGCGGCCCGTGCAAGATGATTTCGCCGGTGCTGGACGAAATCGCCACTGCCTACGACGGCAAGCTGACCGTGGCCAAGGTCAATGTCGATGAATCGCGCGCCACCGCCGTGCGCTACCACGTGCGTTCGATCCCGATGCTGCTGCTGTTCAAGGATGGCCAGATCCAGGCCACCCAGGTCGGCGCTGTCGGCAAGGGCCAGCTGGTACAGATGATCGACAAGGCACTGGGCTGAGCCATTGCCCCTGCACGCCGGCTGCCTCCACGCGCCGGCGTGCAAACCCTCACCACTGACTTGCGCCCTGACTTGCGGCGGTGTTAGTGTCAAGACGACCGGCCGCACTCGCGTTGCCGCGTACGCCCCGCCCATCCGGCGCCGGCGCTTTCTCACTTACTTCCCACCAGTTCGCCGCCCGACCGGGGCGCTCGCACGCCATAGCGAGAGGAATCAAGCACTTGTCCGAGAACACTCCTTCCGAAACCGGAAGCGCCGACGCTCCCGTCGAGAAGCGCGTGCGCAAGCCGCGTGCATCCAAGGCCGCTGCTGCAGTGTCCGACAGCCCATCGGCTGGTCCGCAAGCCGACCTGCCCCTGAGCACCCCGGCCGAGCCGGCTGCACGCAGCGAAGCACCTGCACCTGCTCCTGCTCCTGCTCCAGCCACCGCTCCGGCCGCCGCCAGCCAGCCGGTCACCCCGGCACCAGCAGCAGCCGCGGGCAACGACGGTGGCAACGGCGGCAGCGATGACGCCGGCCAGCGCCAGAACCACCCTTACGGCAACTTCAGTGGCCCGCAGGGCCAGGGCCAGGGGCAAGGACAGGGGCAAGGACAGGGCGGCAACCGCCGCGATCGCTTCCGCAACCGGCGTGACCGCAACCGTGGCGAGCGCTACCGCGATGACAACGGCGGTGACGGCAGCAACGAAGTGTTCGTGCCGCGCCCGCACCCCTCGGTGCCGGAAGGCTTCCCGGTCTACTCGCTGAGCGACCTGAAGCGGATGCCGGCGCACAAGCTGCTGGAAATTGCCGAGCAGCTGCAGATCCACGAAGGCGTGGCCCGTGCCCGCAAGCAGGATGTGATCTTCGCCCTGCTCAAGGTCCTGACCCGCCACGGTGAAGGCGTTGCCGCCGACGGCGTGCTGGAAATCCTGCCCGACGGTTTCGGCTTCCTGCGCGCCGCCGAAGCCAGCTACCTGGCCGGCCCGGACGACACCTACATCTCGCCCAGCCAGATCCGCCGCTTCAACCTGCGCACCGGTGACCATATTGCCGGCCGCATCCGCTTCCCCAAGGACGGCGAGCGCTACTTCGCGCTGAACATCGTGGACACCATCAACGGTGAGCCGATCGAAGCGTCCAAGAACAAGGTGCTGTTCGAGAACCTCACCCCGCTGTTCCCGCGCAAGCGCTTCAAGCTGGAGCGTGGTGACGGTTCGACCGAGGACATCACCGGCCGCATCCTCGACCTGATGGCCCCGCAGGGCAAGGGCCAGCGTGCGCTGATCGTGTCCCCGCCCAAGGCCGGCAAGACCATGCTGATGCAGCAGGTCGCCAGCGCCATCACCTACAACCACCCGGACGTGCACCTGATCGTGCTGCTGGTGGACGAGCGCCCGGAAGAAGTGACCGAAATGCAGCGCACCGTGCGCGGCGAAGTGGTCTCCTCGACCTTCGACGAGCCGGCCGCGCGCCACGTGCAGGTGGCCGAGATGGTGATCGAGCGCGCCAAGCGCCTGGTCGAGCACAAGAAGGACGTGGTCATCCTGCTCGACTCGATCACCCGCCTGGCCCGCGCCTACAACAACGTGGTGCCGTCCTCGGGCAAGGTGCTCACCGGTGGTGTGGATGCCAACGCCCTGCACCGCCCGAAGCGCTTCTTCGGCGCCGCCCGCAACGTGGAGGAAGGTGGTTCGCTGACCATCATCGCCACCGCGCTGGTGGATACCGGCAGCAAGATGGACGAAGTGATCTACGAAGAGTTCAAGGGCACCGGCAACAGCGAAGTGCACCTGAACCGCCGTATCACGGAAAAGCGCGTCTACCCGGCCATCGACATCAACCGCTCCGGCACCCGCCGCGAGGACCTGCTGATCGAGGCCGACCTGCTGCAGAAGATCTGGATCCTGCGCAAGCTGCTGCACCCGATGGACGAAATCGCCGCGATGGAGTTCATGCTGGACAAGATGAAGAACACCAAGTCCAACGACGAGTTCTTCTCCTCGATGAAGCGCTGATCCACGGCGTTCCACCCACAACAAACCCCGCCTCGGCGGGGTTTGTTGTGGGGATCCACTACACGCTCATCCCTCCAGCGGCGTCTTCAAACGCGGCCCGGGGCGACCGGCCATGTAGATGTCGCCCTCCCTGAGTGAGCTGTTGAGCAGGCCATCTTCCTTGTTCAGGAAAGGCACCTGCTGGCGCGGCCCCGGAATATACGGCTGCCATTGTCCCGGCCGCGGCGTCGCGCGCTGCTGGTCAGACAACTGGAAGGTAACCGGAATGCGCAGGTTCCAGCTGTCTGCAGCCACCGCCTCGCCCTGCTCCGGGGCACGGAAGGTCCACCCTCTGGCTGCCTGCAGCGAGGCGCGTGCGAGCACTTCCCGCGCTTGCGCCATCACCCGCTCATTGCCGGCACTGGTCAGGTCAACCTGCTCGGCCGCCACATCCAGCACCTTGCCATCACGGCCAACATTGACCGCCAGATACACCGTGCCGGTGATTCCTGCACGGAAGGCAGCTTCCGGGTAGCGTGGCGGCGTCATCCGTAGCGAGCGGACCGACGCTGGATCATTCTTGTCACCATCGCCGAAAGAAGCCGAATCCATCCTGATTTCAAAACTGCCTTCGCCTGCCTGGCGCGCGATCAAGCGCATGCTGACCGGTGAAGTGAAAGCGACCGGATCACCATCGCGCAGGATTTGTTCGAATTGCCACGCCATTGCCGTACGCCGGACATAATCCAGTACCGCCGCTGGATAAGCTTCCTGCTCATCCACCGCCAGGCCAGTTACCTGCCCTTGTGCATCCACATCGACCTTGCCGGTGAGCAGCATGCTCATTTGCGCCTGCGCGATCACCGACGCAGGCACCCGGGCACTGGCCTGGGGTGAAACACCTGCAGAGCCCAACAAAAGCACCGACAGGGCAGCCGCCCAGACGTTGTAATTCATCATGCGTCCTTACTGCGATGAGGGAGCCTGATAGTGGCATGTGTGCGGGCTACGCGTCAGTGCGCCCGGTCTCAGGCCAGATACGCCGCCCTTGGATACGGCGGCATATCCGGGTACTGCCCGGCATGGAAACCGGCTTGAAGCCCCTGCCACCAGCGCGGATCAAACAGTTCGGCGTAGCGCTCCCTGACTACGGTGAGCAACGGTGCCGGCAGCCCCATGAACTGGGCAAAGCGTTCCGGGAAAACATCATTGCTGTCGACATGGAACCACGGCTCGCCAGCCATGGCTTCCTCTGCATCGCGTGGGGCTGGCCAGACGCGGAAGTTGCAGTCGGTGACCCGGCAAAGCTCGTCATAGTCATAGAACACCGCGCGCCCGTGGCGTGACACACCGAAGTTCTTCAACAGCATGTCCCCGGGGAAGATGTTGTTGCAGGCCAGATCACGGATGGCCTGGGCATAGTCCAGCGCCGCATCGCGCTGTGCCTGGCCTGATTGTTCGCGCAAGTACAGGTTCAACGGACGGAAACGCCGCTGCACATAGCACAGGCCGATGACCACATCCTCCCCCTGGTGATGCACGGCCTGGCTGCAACCTTCCAGCAATTCCTGCAGCAAAGCCGGAGCGAAACGGGCCGCGGGGATGCGCAACTCGCGATAGGCCTGTGCATCAAGCAGACGGCCGACACGGTCCATCTGGAACACCATGGCGTACTTGTCCTGCACGTCCTGCCGGCTCATCGCCTTCTGCCAGCCGAAACGGTCACGGATGACCTTGAACACCAGCGGATAGCTGGGCAGGGTGAACACCGCCATGACCATGCCCGGGGTGCCTTCAGCATGTACCAGCAGCTGGCTGGGCTGTTGCTGCAGATGGCTGAAGAAGGCACGGTAACGCTCGGTCTTGCCTTGCTTGACCCGGCCCAGCACGGTGTAGATTTCATCCACCGGCTTGCCCGGCAACAGGCTGCGCAGGAACACCACCGCATCGCCGACGGTGGGCAGGTCAGCCATGAAATAGCTGCGTGACACCCCGAACAGATGGGCAACATCCCGCCGCCGGGTCAACACCGCTTCAACTTTGACCTTCCCCGCGTCATTGACCAGGGCAATCACGCAAGGGCTGAAACGGTGTTCACCCAGCACCCTGCCAACCAGATAGGCACGCCGCTCACGGTAGAACACCGTCTGCAGCAGCTCGATCGAGCGGGCCGGGTGGCTGCCCCAGTGGCCCAGATCATCCTGCAGGCGGATGGCGATGCCGGCCGCACAACGCAACACGTGGGCATGGGGAATGGAAAAGGCCACGTCCTGCAGCAAACGTACGAAGGCATCGGCCGGGCGCGCGTCATTGATGGTGTAGGTGTACCTGGCCACCGGATGGGTAATGGCATCGGAAGGTTCGATATCCATTGCCATGAACTCGACGCTGGCATCGACCTCGTCGATGGCCAGCAGCCGCCGGGTCAGAGTGTTGAACCAGGTTTTGTACAGCTCGCAATCCAACAGGCCATCAATCTGACCGGCATAGGCATCACGCACCCGCGACCAGAACACACGCTCCATCGGCCCGCCCAGCAGGCTCCTGGTGTCGGCAATGCAGCGGTCATACAGCCCGATGCGCTGCACCGCATCGACACTCGCGCCAGACCAGTCCGCAGCTTCAAAGTGTTGCCGGGCGCGCGCGGTCAGCCGGGAAAACTCCGCGTGATAACGCTCAAAGGCCTCGCGCACGAGAACCGCATGGTCATAAGCGCTGGCAGCGCCGGAAAGTGGGGTCTGCATGGCCATCATTGGTATCCATGGTCTGCTGCCAGCTTACGCCAGAGCCATGGCCATAACGAACGTGCCGGGGCATGGGCCCCGGCACGCTGGTTTGAACGCAGGCGGTTGCCGCGGTTACATCTGCAGCGCGCTTTCCACGTCCAGCACCTTGCGCCGGGCCAGGGCCAGGTTGGACTTGCTGCGGTCCAGTACCACATAGAAGAACAGGCCCTGCTTGGAAGCCACCGGACGCATGATGTGGTAGGCCTTGCCCAGGGTGATCAGGATGTCCTCGATACTGTCATTGAGGTTGAGCGAGGCCGCCGTTTTCATCTTGGCACGGATCACTTCGGTATTGCCGGCAGCTGCCACCTCCATGTCCATTCCGCTGCCCGCCTCGCCCAGCAGCATGCCGCTGTTGTAATCCACCAGTGCCACTGCCTGCGCGCCATCAATGGTCATCAGGTCCTTCAACGAATCATTCAAATTGGCCATGCAAAAACCCCCTAGGAATCGAGCGAAATTTTTCACCAACCGGTGTTGCTCAGGTACCGGCCAGCGTCTCCACTACCCGCTGCCCACATTCGCGGGCACTCCACAAGACATTGCCGATGACACTGCGCTGGTCACAGGCTGCCATCAGCAGCAAGGTGTCATTGCCGGCACTCAGGCTGAGCATCAGCACCTTGCCGTTGAGTGCCTCCAGCATCAGCACCTGCAGCCCCCCCATTTCCAGCTCCTTGCCCACCGCGCCGGCCAAGGCCAGCATTGCGCTGGTCATTGCTGCCAGCCGTTGGCCACGGTTGTCATTGCCGGCCACATCGGCCAGGGCAAAACCGTCCACACTGGACAACACCACCGCCCTTACCCCATCCACGCTGCTGGCGTACTGCTGCAGCAACGCCCCCACCACCACTTTCTGCTGTTGCGACAACTCCATGAATCCCCCTGAATTGCTTGTTGCAGGTGTATTCAACCGGCGATGCCGATGGCTTCAACCTCTCCCATCAAGACATCCATCAACATCAGCACCTCATCGGCCTTGCGTGCATCAAACGGCACCAGCGGCAAAGGCCTGAGACAATCGGCGGCATACTGGTTGACCGCGTCCAGGTCTGGCAGGACGGCGATATCAGCCTTGGACAAGCCCACCACCACGGGCAACTGCTCGTTGTGCCCGGCCAGCGGCCTCAGGTAGGTGGCAATATCGGCCGTCAGGTCCGGCGCGGTGGCATCGAGCAGGATGATCACGCCACTGGCCCCTTCCAGCAGCATGCTCCAGATGAAGTCAAAGCGGTCCTGACCCGGTGTGCCGTACAGGCGCAGCCGGTCGCCGTTGGGCAGCTCGACATCGGCATAGTCCATCGCCACCGTGGTCGCCAGCTTGCTGGAGCGGCTGTCGGTATTGGCCACATCGGTATCGACGACCTTGCCGGTGGCTATCGCGCGCACCATGGTGGACTTCCCCGCCCCCATCGACCCCATCACCACGATCTTGTGTTCACGCATGCATTCAGCTCCCCAACGTCACGGCCCGGACACTGCGCCACATTCGTGCAAGCAGCCCGCCGCGTGGCGTGCTGGGCACATTGCGAAGATCCTGCCTGACCTGGTCGAAGGCACTGGCGCTGACCTCGTCAAGGCGCACATACCCGGACAGGTAGGCCCCGTGGACAAACGTCTGTACGGTTTTTGGCGACAGATCCAGAAGATGCACACATTCGGCCAGACTGGAGGGCTTGCGCACCAGCAACGAACACAGGCGGAACACGTCCTGCTGACGTGCCAGCACGCGGAAATCGGGCCAGCCCTGCAAATGGATCACCGCGCCCTGCTGCAGCAGGCCATCCACCCGCTGCCAGTCGTCCTGCATCTGCTGTGCGGCTTGCCAGAGCAGGGCCCGTAACGGCAGGCGCTGGCCCTGTTGCTCATAGCCAAGATAGTTCTCTGCGCTGGTTTCCTGCAGGCGCAACTGCGGCAGCTGCCCGCCCAGCCAGAGTGCGGCTTCAGCCAGCCCCTGCTGCATCACCGGCAGCAAGGGAACCACCTGCGCACTGGAAAAATCGATGGCCAGCACCGCCCGCTCGCCCTCGTACAACAAGGCACTGCCCTGGCGCTGGCGGATGCCACTGCGCAAGGCACGGACAAGGGCAAAACTCCCCCGCACACCGCTATTGCCAGCGGCAACCGGGTACACGCCATCGGCACCGGCCCTTTCCCCGTCCTGCGTGTCATTGGCTGATTCACGACCTGCCGGCATCTGTGCGGCCTTGGCAGCGGGTGCGCCGGGAAGCCCGGCCTCGTGGCCAGCAACGCGGCGCGACTGACCATTGAGGACGGAGAGAATTTCAGTGGCAGGCAGCTTGGGCAATGCCTGCAGCCCACCATCAAGCAGCACGCCATCCTGGGCCTCCACCCACAGGCGCATGCCCGGGCGGGTCTGGCGCATGCGCATGGCCGCATTGATCAGGCCCGGGCTGTCGCGCACGATCAGCAGCTCGCATTCATCCAGATCACGACAGGCCTGCAGGCTGCCCATCGGCAAGCCGGCCATTCGATGCAGACGCTCGAGCAGCACGCGCTCGCCATCCATATCGGCTCCAACTACGAGCACCCTGGTCATTGCATTCCCCCGCCCCACATGAGGGGACACCATGCCTGTTACCGGGGTGAAACAGCCGTGAACCAGCGGCCTGCATCGGCTTGGTGCAGGTCAAACAATGACGGCACCGCCATCAAAAAGAGCATCGCGTCACAAAAAAGCCCGCCTTGCGGCGGGCTTTTTCCTACTCACGGCTAACGTGCTCAGCCTGCCAGCAGGGCCAGGGCCGCGTTCAAACGCTGGCTCGGACGCATGGCCCGGGCGATCTTTTCCACATCGGCGTGATAATAACCGGCGATTTCCACCGGCTTGCCCTGCACGGCAATCAGCTCCTCAACGATGCTCTGCTCGTTTTCAGCCAGTGCCTTGGCCAGCGGGGCAAACCTGGCCTTCAGTTCGGCATCCTCATCCTGTGCGGCCAGCGCCTGGGCCCAGTACATGGCCAAATAGAAGTGGCTGCCGCGGTTGTCGATGGTGCCCAGCTTGCGGCCCGGCGAACGGTCGTTGTCCAGGAACTGGCCGTTGGCCTGGTCCAGAGCCTTGGCCAGCACGGAGGCCTTGCTGTTGTCATAACGCTGGGCCAGATGCTCCAGCGAGGCGGCCAGGGCCAGGAATTCGCCCAGCGAATCCCAACGCAGGTAGTTTTCCTCGACGAACTGCTGCACGTGCTTGGGCGCCGAGCCACCAGCCCCGGTCTCGAACAGGCCGCCACCAGCCATCAGCGGCACGATGGACAGCATCTTGGCGCTGGTGCCCAGCTCCAGGATCGGGAACAGGTCGGTGAGGTAGTCACGCAGCACGTTGCCGGTCACCGAAATGGTGTCCTTGCCGGCGCGGATGCGCTCCAGAGAGAACAGGGTGGCTTCCACCGGTGCCAGGATACGGATGTCCAGACCATTGGTGTCGTGCTCAGCCAGGTACTTGTTGACCTTGGCAATGACCTGGGCATCGTGCGCACGGGCCGCATCGAGCCAGAACACGGCCGGGGTGTTGCTCAGGCGGGCGCGGTTGACGGCCAGCTTGACCCAGTCCTGGATCGGGGCGTCCTTGGTCTGGCACATACGCCAGATGTCACCGGCCTGCACGGCATGTTCGAATACCACGTTGCCATCGGCATCGGTGACCTTGACCACGCCATCGGCAGCGATCTGGAAGGTCTTGTCGTGGCTGCCGTATTCCTCGGCCTTCTGCGCCATCAGGCCGACGTTGGGCACCGAGCCCATGGTGGCCGGGTCAAACGCGCCATTGGCCTTGCAGTCGTCAATCACCGCCTGGTAGACACCGGCATAGCAGCGATCCGGGATCACCGCCTTGGCGTCCTGCAGCTTGCCTTGCGCATTCCACATGCCGCCGCTGTCACGGATCATCGCCGGCATCGAGGCGTCGACGATCACGTCGCTTGGCACGTGCAGATTGGTGATGCCCTTGTCCGAGTTGACCATGGCAACCGCCGGGCGCTGCGCGTACAAGGCAGCGATATCGGCCTTGATGGCCTGCTGGGTGGCGGCATCCAGCGCGCCCAGGCGGGCGTAGAGGTCACCGATGCCGTTGTTGGCATCAAAACCGGTGGTGGCAATGGCGGCAGCATGCTTTTCCAGCACCGGGGCGTAGAACTGCTTGACCACGATGCCGAACATGATCGGGTCGGAGACCTTCATCATGGTGGCCTTCAGGTGCAGCGAGAACAGCACGCCCTGAGCCTTGGCATCATCGATCTGGGCGGCAATGAAGCTGGCCAGTGCCTGCTTGGACATCACCGCGGCGTCGACGATTTCGCCAGCCTGCACGGCGGTCTTTTCCTTGAGCACCTGCACCTGGCCATCGGCGGTGTGCAGGGCGATCTTCAACGCGCCGGCGTTGGCAATGGTGGCCGAGACTTCGCTGCCGTAGAAATCACCGGCGTCCATGTGGGCCACGTGCGACTTGGAATCGGCCGACCACTTGCCCATGCGGTGCGGGTGCTTGCGGGCATAGTTCTTCACCGACAACGGCGCGCGGCGGTCCGAATTGCCTTCGCGCAGCACCGGGTTCACTGCCGAGCCCTTGACCCTGTCATAGCGGGCCTTGATGTCGCGCTGGGCGTCGTCGGCCGGGTTTTCCGGGTAATCCGGCAGGGCATAGCCCTGGTCCTGCAGCTCGGCAATGGCAGCCTTGAGCTGCGGCACCGAAGCAGAGATGTTGGGCAGCTTGATGATGTTGGCTTCCGGGGTGGTGGCCAGCTGGCCCAACTCCGCCAGGTGGTCGCCAACGCGCTGCTCTTCCTTCAGCAATTCCGGGAACTGCGACAGGATGCGTGCGGCCAGCGAGATGTCGCGGGTTTCCACCGCGATGCCGGCAGTGGCGGCAAACGCGTCGACCACCGGCAGCAGCGAGGCGGTAGCCAGGAAGGGCGCTTCATCGGTAAGCGTGTAGATGATCTTCGGCGTATTGGACATATCTGCAGGATTTCTCTGTCGAAAACGGTCAGGGCGCAGGCCGGCAATGGACTGCCGGCAGCAGACGGTGCGCGACAACGCACCCCCTGGAGGGGCCGCAACAGCCGGTACGGCACTGCGGTGATCAGGTCATTGTCGGCGATTTTTCACGGCGGGCAAAACGCCCGGAAACGCACGTGTGCGTATGGTGGGTGCTTTCAATTGCAAGCATCCGCCGCCGGTGCACAAAAAAGGCGCGACCGTTGCCGGCCGCGCCCTGTCTGCCGGCAACCGCCGGCAATCAACGCACTTCGAACTGCTGGGGCGTGCCAGCCGGCATGCCATTGATGCTGACGTGGGCGGTGTAATTGCCCGCCGGCCAGGCATTGCTGTTGCTGAAGGTGATGTTGGTGGTATCCGGGCCGGAGGTGTTGAGGGTGACATTCTGCTCACCGGCCGTCTGCCCGTCCTGATAGGTCAGCCTGGCCACCACTGGCACATTGCTGGCCGTGCCCATGGTGCGCACCGAGACGATGATCGGATCACGCGCACCAATCACGGCCTGGGCGGCCACGCTCTTGTCCGCTGCCGCCGCCGTGCCCACGGTCACTGCCTGCACTGCAACGGCCTCCGGGGCCGGCGCAGGTGCCGGGGCGGTCGGGGCCGGCACCGGGGCCGGGTTGGCCGGCTCGTTCTTCTTGCAGCCCACCAAGGCCAGGCTGGCCATCACCGCCAGGGCCGCAACGTTCAACGACACATGATTCATCAAGCTTCTCCTTGGGTCTTGGCTTTTTAGTGGTTGGCGCTGGGGATCTTCAGCACCTGGCCGACCTGGATCTTGTCCGGGTCCTTGAGCACGTCGCGGTTGGCTTCGAAGATCTTCGGCCAGTCATTGGCCTTGCCCAGATACTGCTTGGCAATGGCCGACAGGGTGTCGCCCTTGGCCACGGTGTGGGTCTGCGCGGCGGGGGCCGGGCTGCTCTGGCTGACCACTTGGGCGGTGGTGTCCACGCTGCTGCTCACGCCGGAAAAGTCTGCTTTGTTGCTCATGCCGCTTCCTTTATTGGACACAGGGGCCGACAGTGGCACGGCAGAAGTTAAAACCGCATCGCGGCCACGTTAATGACCGCGAGGCGGCAAAGGCCCGCAACGCCGGCGCCCCGCTTACTGGCGCAGGTCGCGGCTGGCCGCCGGCAGCGCGGTACCCGGGCTGACCCGCACAGGGTTGATGTCCAACCCGCCGCGGCGGGTGTAGCGGGCATGCACACTCAACCGCTGCGGGGCGCAGCGCGCGGTGATGTCGGCAAACAGGCGTTCGACGCACTGCTCGTGGAACTCGGCATGGTCGCGGAAGCTGACCAGATAACGCAGCAGGCCGGCACGGTCGATCGCCGGGCCACGGTAGGCGATGTCCACGCTGGCCCAGTCCGGCTGGCCGGTGACCGGGCAGTTGGACTTGAGCAGGGCGCTGGTGAGCACCTCCTCCACCACATCACCGGCATCAGCACGCAGGAAACCGGCCTGCGGCGGGCCGTAGCTGTCAATCTGCAGGTCCTGGCCATCGATGCTGACCGCCGCACAGGTGTCGGTGGCCGGGGGCAGGTCAAAGGACACCGTCACCGGTGCACCGGCGCAGGCCGACAGGTCGCGCACCAGTACCTCGCGCACCGCATCCGGGCCGGTAAAACGGGCCGCGTTGAGCGAGTTGAGGTAGAGCTTGAACGACTTGGACTCGATCAGGTTGGGCGAGCTGCACGGCACACAGAACGTGGCCACGGTGACCTGTGGCAGGCCACCCAGACTGAGCCAGCTCAGTTCGTAGGCATGCCAGCGGTCGTGGCCGGCAAACGGCAGCGCGGCCTCATCGATGCCGATCTGACCACGGGCGCCCGCACGCGGAATCGGGAACAACAGACCAGCGTCGTAGTGGTCGGGATAACGGACCTCGCGGCCCAGGCTGGAATCACTGGGGGTATTCATGCCGGCATTGTAGGCTGGACGCCCTGCCCTGTCGGAGTCCTCCCATGCGTCTGCCTGCCCTGCTCGGCCTGCTGCCCCTGCTTGCCACCGGTTGCCAGAGCTCCCCCACGGCAGCGCAGCCCCCAGCACCGCAGCCTGCCCATGCCGAGCCGGTGATTCCCGCCCAGGCCGGAACCACCACCGAACTGGCCACCGGCGAGCTGCTGCGGGTGGCGCTGGAGGGCAACCCGTCCACCGGCCATGTCTGGGCGGTGGACGGCGCCCTGCCGGCCCAGCTGGAGGCGGTGAGCGGCCTGCCCGACGGCCCGGGCACCCCGGCCAGCGCGGTGCCGATGGTCGGCGCGCCGCAGACCCAGTGGCTGCATTTCCGCGCGGTGCAGCGCGGCAGCGCCGAACTGCGCCTGCGTTGGCACCGGCCGTGGGAGGCCGATGCCGCGCCGGCGCGCACGGCCAGCTACACCATTACGGTGCGCTGACGCCCTGCAGGTAGTCCCAGCTCAGCTGCAGCATCGCGCGCAGGCCCACGTCCAACGCCTTCTCGTCGAGCAGGAACTTCGGTGAGTGGTTGCTGGGCGCGGTGGCCGGGTCGATCCCCTCGCCGGTGGCACCGACAAAGAAGAACAGCGACGGCACCTGCTGGGCGTACAGCGAGAAATCCTCCGAGCCCATCTGCAGCGGCGGCTCGAACACGTTGTCGCTGCCGACCACGGCCTGCAGGCTGGGCAACATGCGCGCGGTCAGTGCCGGGTCGTTGACCGTGGCAGGGTTGCCGTCGTTTTCATGGATTTCGGTCACCGCGGTGCCGCCATGGGCGCGGGCGACGTGGTCGGCGACATTGCGCAGGTCGGCAAACACCTGCTGGCGCATGTCGGCATCGAAGGTGCGGATGGTGCCGACCATTTCCACGCTGTCGGGGATGATGTTGTAGCGGATGCCGCCCTTGATCGCGCCGAAGGTGAGCACCGCCGGCTGTTTGGACAGGTTGGCGCGGCGGCTGACGATGGTCTGCGCGGTGCCGACCAGGTCGGCGGCGGCCACGATCGGGTCGACCCCGTTCCACGGTGCCGAGCCGTGGGTCTGGCGGCCGTTGACGGTGACCGAGAAACGGTCCGAGGCGGCCATTGCCGGGCCCGAGCGCACGCCGATCTGGCCGGCGGCGATATTGGAAAAGACGTGCAGGCCGAATACTGCCTCCGGCTTGAAGTCGGCAAACAGGCCCTGCCTGAGCATCAGGTCAGCCCCGCCCTGCTCCGGCGGCGGCGCGCCCTCTTCGGCCGGCTGGAAGATCAGCAGGATCTGTCCGGGCAGCTGTTCCCGGCGCTGCACCAGTGCCTGGGCGGTGCCCAGCAGGATGGCCATGTGGGCATCGTGGCCGCAGGCATGCATCACCCCCACCTGCTCGCCGCGGTATTCACCCGTCGCGGTGGAGGCGTAGGGCAGGCCGGTCTGCTCGGCCACCGGCAGCGCGTCCATGTCCGCGCGCAGGGCGATCTTCGGCCCGGGCAGCCCGCCCTGGATCACCGCGGTCACGCCGTGCCCGGCGACTCCGGTTTTTGGCTCCAGGCCCATTGCGCGCAAGGCCTCGGCGATTTTCTGGCCGGTGCGCACTTCGCGGTTGGACAGTTCCGGGTGCTGGTGGAAATCGCGCCGCCAGGCCACCACCCGGGCGTTGAGGGCAGCCGCATCGGCGGCCACCTCGGCCCGTTGTACCGGCGCGGCAGCCAGCGCCAGCGGCGCCCACAGCAGCGATCCCCACAGCAGCAGCAACGGCACGCTCGTGCGCATACAGCCCCCAAAGATGAACAGAAATTCAGACTCTACGGTCAAGCACAGACTGTGACCAGAGTCGGCATGACATCCGTCACGGGTGTGTTACCTCCCTATAGCGGTATGCTTGCGCCGCCACGGGCCGACCGGCCCGGGATATCCCTGCGGAGAGTCTGGAAATGTCGCGTGCACGCAAGCTGATGCCATGGAAGCGCAATGCGGTCGTCGGAGGCCTGTTGGCCCTGCTGGCCACGGCCTGCGGCGGCCCGCCGGGCGGCGGCAAGGACGGCAAGGACAAGAAGGACGATGACCCGGTACCGGTGACCGTGGTCGCCGCCCAGCAGCGCAGTGTGGATGTGGTGGCCACCGCCCTGGGTACCGTGGCCGCACAGAACACGGTGACCGTCAGCCCGCAGGTCGGCGGCCAGCTGCTCAGCCTGCACTTCACCGAAGGCGGCAAGGTCAAGCAGGGCCAGGTGCTGGCACGCATTGATGCGCGCACCAACCAGGCCAGCGTGGCCGAGGCCGAGGCCGGCCTGCGTCGTGACCAGGCCGCGCTGGCCACGGCCCGCGCCAATTACGAGCGCGCCAACTCCCCGGCCTACCGCCAGTACGTGTCCAAGACCGACCTGGACACCCAGCGCAACCAGGTGGCCCAGCTGGAGGCCTCGGTGGCCGCCGCCCAGGCCAGCCTGAGCGCGGCCCGGGTGCAGCTGCAGTACACCGCGGTGAGCTCGCCGATCAGCGGCGTGGCCGGCATGCGCCATGTCGACGCCGGCAATGTGGTGACCGCCGGCACCGGCCTGGTCACGGTGACCCAGACCCAGCCGATCCAGGTGGTGTTCAACCTGCCCGAGCGCCAGCTCGCTGCCCTGCGCCAGGCCCGCAGCGCCGGCAGCGTGCCGGTGATCGTCAGCGAGCGTGGCGCGGCCAGTGCCTTGGCCAGTGATGGCACGCTGGAGGTGATCGACAACCAGATCAATGCCGACAGCGGCACCTTCCGCGCCCGCGCCGTGTTTCCCAACAGCGACGATGCGCTGTGGCCGGGCCAGTTTGTCAACGTCAAACTGCGTCTGGGCAGCATCGACAACGCAGTGGTGATCCCGGCCCAGGCGGTGCAGCGTGGCCCGGACGGCGATTTTGTCTACGTGGTGGAAAACGATGCCGTGCGCCAGCAGGCGGTCACCGTCGGGGTCGAGGTGGATGACCACCACGTGCAGGTCAGCGACGGCATCAAGCCCAGCGACAAGGTGGTCACCGAAGGCCAGTTCCGGCTCAAGCCGGGCAGCAAGGTGATTGCCCTGGCCCCGGGCCAGGCCCCGCCCGCGCCGCCGGCCGAAGACACCGACGGCAAGGACAAGGACGACGGCGGCCCGCAGGTCAGCGTCGAGTGAGTATTCCCGGCAGGCGGCCTGTTGCGTGCCCCTGCCGGCGACCCGTTGCATGAATCCCGCGCCACGGCGCTTGCCGTGGTGCCCACCCGCAGGAGTCACCCGTGGGCTTTTCGACGCTTTTCATCCGCCGCCCCGTCGCCACCTCGCTGCTGATGGCCGGCCTGCTGCTGCTCGGCCTGATGGGCTACCGCAAACTGCCGGTGGCCGCGCTGCCGGAGATCGACGCGCCCTCGCTGGTGGTCTCCACCCAGTACCCCGGGGCCAGCGCCGAAACCATGGCCACCCTGGTCACTACCCCGTTGGAGCGGCGGCTGGGGCAGATTGCCGGGCTGGAGCTGATGAGCTCGGACTCCTCGGCCGGGCTGTCCACCATCGTGCTGCAGTTTGCGATGAACCGCGACATCGACCTGGCCGCGCAGGACGTGCAGCAGGCGATCCGTCAGGCCACCCTGCCCGGCTCGCTGCCCTACCAGCCCACCTACAACCGGGTGAACCCGGCTGACGCGCCGATCCTGACCCTCAAGCTGTCCTCGCCCACCGTGCCGCTGCGCGAGGTCAACGGCCTGGCCGATTCGATCCTGGCCCAGCGCCTGGCCCAGGTGCAGGGCGTGGGCCTGGTCACCATTGCCGGCAACGTGCGCCCGGCCGTGCGCATCCAGGTCAACCCGGACCAGCTGTCCAACATGGGCATGACCCTGGAAGACCTGCGTGGCGCCCTGACCCGGGCCAACGTGGCCGCGCCCAAGGGCAGCCTCAACGGCACCACCCAGACCTACACCATCGGCACCAACGACCAGCTCACCAGCGCGGCCGAATACGCCGACACGGTGATCCGTTACAACAACGGCCGCCCGGTGCGCCTGAGCGATGTGGCCACGGTCAGCGACGGGGTGGAGAACGACCAGGTCGCCGCCTGGGCCGACGGCCTGCCCTCGGTGCTGCTGGAAATCCGCCGCCAGCCCGGGGCGAACATCGTGGCCACGGTGGAGCAGGTGACCAAGCTGCTGCCGCAGCTGCGCGGGGTGCTGCCGGCCGATGTCAGCCTGGAGGTGTTCTCCGACCGTACCCAGACCATCCGCGCCTCGGTGCACGAAGTACAACTGACCCTGTGGCTGACCATCGGCCTGGTGATCGCGGTGATCTTCGTGTTCCTGCGCCGCTTCTGGGCCACCCTGATTCCGGCGCTGGCCATCCCGCTGTCGCTGGCCGGCACCTTCGCGGTGATGGCTGCCGCCGGCATGTCGCTGGACAACCTGTCGCTGATGGCGCTGGTGGTGGCCACCGGCTTTGTGGTCGACGACGCGATCGTGATGATCGAAAACATCGTGCGCTACATCGAGCAGGGCAAGAGCGGCAAGGAAGCGGCCGAGGTCGGTGCACGCCAGATCGGCTTCACCGTGCTGTCGCTGACCATCTCGCTGGTGGCGGTGTTCCTGCCGCTGATGCTGATGCCCGGGGTCACCGGCCGCCTGTTCCACCAGTTCGCCTGGGTGTTGAGCATCGCGGTGGTGATCTCGATGCTGATCTCGCTGACCCTGACCCCGATGATGTGCGCCTACCTGCTCAAGGCAGACCAGCTGCCCGAAGGCGAGGATGCGCACGAGCGCGCCCAGGCCGCCGGCAAGGTGACCTGGTGGTCGCGCCTGGTCGGCCTGTACGAGCGCAGCCTGGATGGGGTGCTGGCCCACCCGCGCACCACCCTGGGCGTGGCCGGCGCGGCCGTGGCCCTCACCGTGGTGCTGTACGTGGTCATTCCCAAGGGCCTGCTGCCCGACCAGGACACCGGCCTGGTCACCGCCGTGGTGCAGGCCGACCACACCGTGGCCTTCGAGCAGATGCAGCAGCGCACCATTGCCGTGGCCGAAGCCTTGCGCCGTGACCCGGCAGTGACCGGGGTGGCCGCCTTCATCGGTGCCGGCACCCTCAACCCCACCCTCAACCAGTCCCAGCTGTCGATCGTGCTGGCCGAGCGTGGGCAGCGCGAGAACGTGGCCAGGATCCTGCCCCGCCTGCAGGCTGCCGCGGCCGGCATCCCCGGAGTGAGCCTGGCGCTCAAGCCCGTGCAGGACGTTACCCTGGACACCCGGGTGGCCTCCACCGAGTACCAGTTCGTGCTCTCCGACGTGGACAGCAGCCGTGCCCAGGCCGAGGCCCTGCGCCTGATCGCCGCCCTGCGCAGCCGCAATGAGCTGCGTGATGTGGACAGCAACCTGGGCCAGGTCGGCCGCGCCCTGGCAGTCAACGTGGACCGCGACAAGGCGGCCATGCTCGGGGTGCCGATGCAGACCATCGACGACACCCTGTACGACGCCTACGGCCAGCGCCAGATCTCCACCATCTTCACCAGCCTCAACCAGTACCGCGTGGTGCTGGAAGTGGCCCCGGAGTTCCGCACCCGCACCGCGCTGATGGAGCAGCTGGCCATCGCCTCCAACGGTGCCGGTGCGCTGACCGGCTCCAACGCCACCAGCTTCGGCATGGTCAGCAGTGCCAACTCCTCCACCGCCACCGGCGTGGGCGAGCGCAACACCGGCCTGGTGGTCGGCGGCGGCGGGGCGATTCCGCTGTCGGCCATCGCCACCGCCGAAGTGACCACCGCCCCGCTGTTGATCAGCCACCAGCAACAGCTGCCGGCCATTGCCATCGGCTTCAACTTAGGCGAAGGCTATTCGCTGTCTGAAGGGGTGGCCGCCATCGAAGAGGAAGTGGAAAAGCTGGGCCTGGCCGATACCGTGCATGCCACTTTTACCGGCAAGGCCGCCGAGTACGCGAGCAGCCGTTCCAACGTGGTCTGGCTGCTGCTGGCCTCGCTGGTGGTGATCTACATCGTGCTCGGCGTGCTGTATGAAAGCTGGATCCACCCGGTCACCATCATCTCCACCCTGCCCCCGGCCGGTGTGGGCGCCCTGCTGGCGCTGATGCTGTTCGGCAAGAGCCTGTCGGTGGACGGCATCGTCGGCATCATCCTGCTGCTGGGCATCGTCAAGAAGAACGGCATCATGATGGTGGACTTCGCCATCGAGGCGAAGCGGGCCGGGGCCAATGCGCATGACGCGATCCGCCGTGCCTGCCTGCTGCGCTTCCGCCCGATCATGATGACCACCGCCTGCGCCCTGCTCGGCGCGCTGCCGCTGGCCCTGGGCACCGGCATCGGTTCGGAGCTGCGCCAGCCGCTGGGCATCGCCATCGTCGGCGGCCTGCTGCTGAGCCAGCTGGTGACCCTGTACACCACGCCGGTGATCTACCTGTACATGGAACGCCTGACCGACTGGTGGCACGCCCGCCGCGCCGCGTCGGCCGCTGATCCGCAGGTGGCCTGATGGGCAGCATCTCCGGCCTGTTCATCCGCCGCCCGATCGGCATCGCGCTGCTGGCCATGGGCCTGTTCGCGCTGGGCCTGATCAGCTACCTGCGCCTGGGCGTGTCGGCCCTGCCGGCCCTGCCGATCCCGGTGATCTACGTGATCGCCCCGCAGACCGGCGCCGATGCCACCACCATGGCCGCCACCGTCACCGCGCCGCTGGAACGCCGCCTGGGCCAGGTGCCGGGCATCTCGATGATGCGCTCGGCCAGCAGCGAGGGGAACTCGATCATCTTCATGATCTTCCAGGGCGGGCGCGACATCGACTCGGCCTACCTGGACGTGCAGACCGCGCTGAGCGCCTCCCAGGCCGACCTGCCGGCCGGGATGATGACGCCGATGGCGTTCAAGGCCAACCCGAACGACGACCCGGTGTTTGCGCTGGCCCTGACCTCCACCACGCAGTCCACCGATGAGCTCTACAACCTGGCCGATTCGCTGCTGGCCCAGCGCCTGCGCCGGATCACCGGGGTGGCCACGGTGGACATTGCCGGCGCCTCCACCCCGGCGGTGCGGGTGGATGTGGACCTGCAAAAACTCTACGCCCTGGGCCTGACCACCGATGACCTGGGCAATGCGGTGCGCGCGGCCAACGTGGCCATTCCCACCGGCTTTTTGTCTGACGGCCAGACTGAAATGGCCATCACCCTCAACGACCGCCTGCACAACGCCCGCGAGTTTTCCCAGCTGGTGGTGGCCAGCCGCAGCGATGGCCGGGTAATCCGCCTGGAAGACGTGGCCCGGGTCTACGACGGCCAGCAGGACAACTACCAGGCCGCGTGGATCAATGGCGAAAAATCGGTGCTGATGTTCATCAACACCCGCACCGATGCCAACATGGTCGCCACCGTGGACCAGATCAAGGCCGACCTGCCCAACCTGCAGACCTACCTGGAACCGGGCACCCGGATCGCACCGTTCTTCGACCGCACCCCGACCATCCGCTCCTCGCTGCACGAGGTGCAGATCACCCTGCTCATCGCCCTGGCCCTGGTGATCATGACCATGGCGCTGTTCCTGCGCCGGCTGGCCCCCACCCTGATTGCCGCAGTCACCGTGCCGCTGTCGCTGGCCGGCGCGGCGGTGGTGATGTATGTGCTCGGCTACACGCTCAACAACCTCAGCCTGCTGGCGCTGGTGATCGCCATTGGCTTTGTGGTCGATGACGCCATCGTGGTGATCGAAAACATCATGCGCCACCTGGATGCCGGCATGAGCCGGATGCAGGCCGCCTTGCTGGGGGCGAAGGAAATCGGCTTCACCATCGTCTCGATCACCGTGTCGCTGATTGCGGTATTCATCCCGATCCTGTTTGCACCGGGGATGATGGGCGCCTTCTTCATGGAGTTCACCGTCACCCTGGTGGCGGCGATTGCGGTGTCGATGGTGGTCTCGCTGACCCTGATCCCGGCACTGTGCAGCCGTTTTCTCACCGCCCACGCCGATGCCCTGCCCACCACCCGCACCGGCAAGGCGATCGAGGCCTTCCACGCCTGGATGCTGCGCGTGTACACCCGGCTGCTGGATTTCTCCCTGCGCCGGGCCTGGCTGCTGGCCATCACCCCGCTGCTGCTGGTGGTGGCCACCGGCATGCTGATGGGCGCGGTGAAGAAAGGCGCCTTCCCGGCCCAGGACACCGGCCTGATCTGGGGCCGCGCCAGCTCCAGCACCACGGTGAGCTTTGAGCAGATGATCGGCCGCCAGCAGCGCATCACCGACATGCTGCGTGCCGACCCGGATGTGGAACTGGTCTCGGTGCGCCTGGGCTCGGGCCGCCAGGGCGGCAGTGCGCAGTTCATCATCCAGCTGGTGCCGCGCAAGCAGGGCCGCCAGGCCACCACCAACGAAGTGCTGGCCCGGCTGACCAAGCAGGCGGCGATGTACCCGGACCTGGAGCTGCGCCTGCGCGCCATCCAGGACCTGCCCAGCGAGGACGGCGGCGGCTCCAGCCGTGGCGCGCAGTACCGCGTTGCCCTGCAGGGCAACGACGTGGCCAGCCTGCAGCAGTGGCTGCCGGTGCTGGCCGAGGCACTGAAGAAAAACCCCAAGCTGACCGACGTGGGCAGCGACATCGACACTGCCGGCCTGCGCCAGAACCTGGTGATCGACCGCGAGCGCGCCGCCCGCCTCGGGGTCTCGGTGGGCGCCATCGACGGCGCCCTGTTCGGTGCGTTCGGCCAGCGCGAGATTTCCACCATCCATGCCGGCATCCAGGAGTACAAGGTGGTGGTCAGCGCCCTGCCCGAGCAGACTGCCACCCCCGCCGCGATTGATGACATCCACGTGCCCGCCCGCGACGGCAGCATGGTGCCGCTGACCGCCTTCGCCACCCAGGTACCCGGCCTGGCCCCGGCCCAGATCAGCCACGACAAGCAGTTTCCGTCGATGGAGCTGAGCTACAACCTCGCCCCCGGGGTGAGTGCCGGTGAGGGCAAGAAGATCGTTGCCGACACCCTGGCCGGCCTGCGCCTGCCCGGCGACATCCGCATCGCCGAAGGCGGTGGCTTTGGCTTTGATGGCGACCCGATGGACATGCTGATCCTGCTGCTGGCCGCGATCATCACCGTCTACGTGGTGCTGGGCATGCTGTATGAAAGCCTGCTGCACCCGGTGACCATCCTGTCCACCCTGCCCGCCGCCGGCGTCGGCGCCCTGCTGGCGTTGTTTGTCACCGGCACCGAGCTGAGCGTGATCTCGATGATCGCCCTGGTGCTGCTGATCGGCATCGTCAAGAAGAACGCGATCATGATGATCGACTTCGCCCTGGTGGCCGAACGCGAGCACGGCATGAGCTCGCGCGAGGCCGCACGCGAAGCCTCCATCGTGCGCTTTCGGCCCATCATGATGACCACCATGGTCGCCATCCTGGCCGCCGTGCCGCTGGCCGTGGGCATCGGCGAAGGCTCCGAACTGCGCCGCCCGCTGGGCATCGCCCTGATCGGCGGGCTGATTTTCTCCCAAGGGCTCACCCTGCTCAGCACCCCGGCGCTGTATGTGGTGTTCAACTGCCTGAAGGGGCACATCAAGCGCTTCAAGCCCTGGCGTAAGCAGTGGTGGCGCGACAGCTGGCGCGTTTCCCGTGAATGGGTGCGCGGCTGGCCGGCACGGCGCCGTGCCAAGAAGCTCGCAAAGCGGGAAGCCAGGCTGGCGAAGAAGCAGGCGAAGCTGGATAGGAAGCTGGGCAAGCGGTGATGCGCTTGAGGACTTGATGGGAAAAGCAAAAGCCCGGCAGCGATGCCGGGCTTTTTTCCATGGAGCTTCAAGAAGTGCACTCTGACCCGGGTTATTGTAAGCGCGACGCCGAATCCAACGGTGGGGATTCCCAGCGTATCCAAATATACGT
>JBJEWP010000124.1:0-6659 GCA_051885115.1 Stenotrophomonas sp.
GCCAGCGACCTGATTACGACCCGGCCGGTTGCCTTGCCCGCCGGTACATCGCGGCATGCGTGGGGCCCGGATGCCTCGTCACAGTGGTTGCGGCCACAATCGGCGATGATCGCGGCCCTGCCGATGGTGGTCGTGCATGAACCGGTCACTGATCCGCCGTCACGGCAAGGCAGGGCTGCTGGTCTGGCTGGTCTTGCCATGGGGCACAGCCACCGCATCGCCACCGATCAGTGATGCCCACGCCAGTTGCAACGAACAGGCGGTTGGCATGGATGGCCTTGCCGACTGCGCCGAGGCCGAGCTGGCGCGGCAAGAGGCGCGCCTGCAGGCAGCACTGCATCGCCTGACAGGACGCTTGCCGGCAGAGCGGGCTGCCCGGCTGCAACAGGCCCAGGCGCAATGGCTGTCATGGCGGCAGAGCCAGTGTGCGATTGCGGCCGACCCGGACAGTGGCACGCTGGCACCGATGCAGCAGCTGCAATGCCACATCACGATGACCACCCGGCGCGCCGACGCGCTGGCCAGCCAGCGCTGGTGCAAATGACGGGTGCCCGGTTGCAGCCCGGCGGGGGACGCGGTGGCCAGCGCGCCATCCTGGACAGCGGCAGCCGTGCAGCGCAGCAGCGCATTGACGGTCGGCAGGCATGCCGGCCTGTCCGTTGCGGCGAGCGCCTACCAGCAAAGACAGCGTCCGTTCTGGGATGGCTGGGCAAGCCAAGGCTCACACACGCAGTGGGAGCCCGCCGACGGTCATCGTGCCAGCGTGACCTGCGCACTGCCCGGTCACGCACCTGGCGCGAATGGCGGCAGAAAAAACAACACGCTGCCTGTCTGGCAGCGTGCCGTCACTGCTGCGGTCACTCAGGTGGCAGGATCAGGCCAGCGTGCGCAGCTTGGGTTCGCGCGCCCACTGCCGGGTCACTGCGGCCTTGAGGAAGGCGGCCGTGTCCTCGGCTGCCACCACGCCGGCATCCTTGCCCACATTGGCGGCCTTGAGCAGCGGTGCCGCGCCGGCGTCGTGGGCAATGGCCTTCAGGTGGGCCCAGGCGAAGGCCGCAAAATCCACCGCGGCCGCTTCCTTGGCCAGTACCTTGCCGGCATCGGCAGCCAGCACGATGGCCACAGCATCGAACAACACCGAAGGGGTGCCGGCCAGCTGCCCGTCTGCGGCCAGGTGGCTGCCATCGGACAGGGTGGCGCCGCCGATCTTCGGCGCGACGATCCTCACCTGCGCGCCGGCCTTGGTGGCGGCCTTGCGCACAGCGGCGACAGTGCCTGCATCGGAGCCGTCATCGATCAGGATGCCCACGCAGCGCCCCTGCAGGGTCGGCAGCATGCGCCCGATCACCCGCACTTCCGGTGCTGGCGGCAGTTCCTCCGGTGCCACGGCAACTTCCGGTGCGGCCGGCAGGGCGTCCATGCCCAGGCCATCGGCCACGCGCTGGGCCAGTTCCTCGTGCACATGGCGCAGGTTGCCCACCATGCGCTCGCGCACCGCCACCGTTTCCACCTTGGACAACTCGAACACCAGAGCGCTGGCCAGGTGGGCCTGCTCCGGTGCCTCCAGCGAGACAAAGAACTGCCGTGCCTGGCTGTAGTGGTCGGCAAAGGACTGTGGCCGCACGCGGCCCTTGCCGGCATCCTCGGCGCGCTCGGCATGGCTGGCAAAACCGCTGCGCAGGCTGGCGCGCGGGCTGTCGTCCTGCAGCGAGCTGGGTTCGTAGTTGACCCGGCCCTTGGGCACGGCCATCTGCATGTGGCCATCGCGCTGGTGGTTGGCAAACGGGCAACGCGGGGCGTTGATCGGGATCTGGTGGAAGTTGGGCCCGCCCAGGCGCGAGAGCTGGGTGTCCAGATAGGAGAACAGGCGGCCCTGCAGCAGCGGGTCATTGGAAAAATCGATGCCCGGTGGCAGGTTGGCCGGGCAGAAGGCCACCTGCTCGGTTTCGGCGAAGAAGTTGTCCGGCCAGCGGTCCAGCACCATGCGCCCGACTTCCTGCAGCGGCACCAGGTCCTCGGGAATCAGCTTGGTCGGGTCCAGGTGGTCGAACGGGAACTGCTCGGCTTCTTCTTCGGAGAACAGCTGCACATACAGCTTCCAGGCCGGGAAATCGCCAGCAGTGATGGCCTCGAACAGGTCGCGCCGGTGGAAGTCGTTGTCGGCAGCCTGCAGCTTGAGTGTTTCATCCCAGATGGTGGACTGTACGCCCAGCTCCGGGCGCCAGTGGAACTTGACGAAGGTGCTGTTGCCGGCCGCATCGAGCAGGCGGAAGCTGTGCACGCCGAAGCCTTCCATCATCCGCAGCGAGCGCGGCAGGGTGCGGTCGCTCATCGCCCACATCACCATGTGGGTGGACTCGGGGGTGAGCGAGATGAAGTCCCAGAAGGTGTCATGCGCGCTGGCCGCCTGCGGGAAGCCGCGGTCCGGCTCCATCTTCACCGCATGCACCAGGTCGGGGAACTTCATGGCGTCCTGGATGAAGAACACCGGAATGTTGTTGCCCACCAGGTCCCAGTTGCCTTCGGGGGTGTAGAACTTGACCGCAAAGCCACGCACATCGCGCGGGGTGTCCACCGAGCCGGCACCGCCGGCCACCGTGGAGAAGCGGCAGAACACCGGTGTGCGCACACCGGTCTGGCTCAGTACCTGCGCCCGGGTGTACTCGCCCAGCGAGTGGGTCAGCTCGAAATAGCCATGCGCGGCGGTGCCCCGGGCATGGACGATGCGCTCGGGAATGCGTTCATGGTCGAAGTGGGTGATCTTCTCGCGCAGGATGAAGTCTTCCAACAGGGTCGGGCCGCGTGGGCCGGCCTTGAGCGAGTTCTGGTTGTCGGCTACCGGAATGCCCTGGGCGGTGGTCAGCTGCGGGTGGATGCCACCGGCCTGCTGGTGCAGCTCGTCACCGTTGCCGCGTTCGTCGCTCGCTGCGGTGGACTTTTTTGCTTTGGTGGTCGTCTGCTTGCGTGCCATCGGAAGGCTCCTGAGGTTGCAGGGCCAGAACCGTGGCGGTAGTGAAGTGAAGAGCGTGTGGGTAACGGCTGAATGCGCTGTTGGCTCAGCGTGTGGCCCGGCGGCGGCGCCAGGTGGCCAAATCCAGTGCCAGTACCGTGGCCTACATGGCCAGGAACGCCAGGCCAAACAGCAGGTCCAGGTCGCCAAGGCGCAGCAGCGCCCGGGCATCGTTGAACAGGCTGATGCCGCCGATGCAGGTGGTCAGCACGAGCAGGCACTGAGATATGCGGGCGGCGCGGTGGCGGGCAAGAGCAAGCAGGATGGCGCCCAGGATCACCGCAAGAAGCATGCCGGGCAGACCGAGCAGCAGGGTTGCCGCGCCCGCCACGCCACCTTCGGCCTGAGCGACCGCGGGCAGGGCGGTCAGGGGCAGCAACAGCAGGGTGGGACGATGACTGGCAAGGGGCAGGGGCATGCAGGTGTGCGTTCACGGGTGGCGGTGGCAAGCATCGCAGCCTGGCGCGGTGACGTTGTGAGCACGCCGTTTTGGCACCGTCCTCACTGGCAGCGGCAGATCGTGGTGGCCGGTCAAACCCACAGCAGGTGCGTGATGATCTGGATGGAACCCGGGGTCTATGTCCGTATCGAGCCGCAGCACGGCGCGCGGGCCCCGCAACCGCAGCCGCTGGACAGCGGCTTTGTCAAAGACACAGCCTACCGCGTGCTGGGCATGCACACCCCGTCGGAAACGGCCGATGCCTATGTGGTGCTGAGCAATGAGGATGACCAGATCTGGTTCATCTGCACCCGGCATCTGCGGGTGGTGGGCGTGCTGCCCACGGCAACCGTGCTGCGCATGCCACTGAGCCAGTGGCCATCGGGCGTGGTGCGGCCCTGGGCCACGCCGGCACCGCGCGAAGGCAGCCTGCCGGCGCCGCTGCGGCAGATGGCCGCGCGCGACGATGCCGGCTGAGGGGCCGCTGCGAAGACACAATGCGCGCAACCGTGGCCTTTGACAGGGGCGGCGGCGTCAACAGTTGCCCATGCTGTGCGCCTGTCCGGTTGCTGCTTGCCCCTGCCCATGTCCACGCGTGTGGGTCTTGCCGATTTGAATTGGTCGCCGTTGCCCTCACTGGACCATCAGGCCGATTCGGGATGGCTGCGCTTCCTGGCCCGGGTAGGGCGTGAGCCGGCCCTGTTGCTGAGCCTTGCCTACCTGCTGGTGGGCTTTCTCGGGCTGTGGGGCAGTTACTGGTTCTACCGCGGGTTCGACGTGCCGATCCTGTCCTACCTGCAGGTCAGCGACTATCTGGTGGCCGGGTTCCGGCAGCCGATGTACCTGGCCTGGTTGCTCGGCGGCCTGGCTCTGGCCCTGCTGGTGTCCTGGCCCGATACGGTCTCGCGCCGGCATCCAGCGCAGGTCGAAGCGCTGCGCGGCCAGCACTGGCTGTGGCGGTCGTTCTTTGCGCGCATGCCGTTTTCCAGCTGGGAAAGCTGGGGCACCGGGCCGCTGGGCGGCATCCTGCAGGTGGTGGCGCTGATGCTGCTGCTGTCCTCCAGCTTCTTCATGCAGGACAAGGCCCGTCGCATCATCGATGGCGAGCCGGTGCACCGGGTGCGTGTGCATCTGGCCGGAGATGCCAAGCCGCAGCTGGCCGAGGCCGAGCTGCTGGGCACCTCGGCCGCGTTTGTCTACTTGTGGTGGCCAGCGTCCCAGCGCGTGGAGATCCTGCCGCTGGGGGCCGTGCGCAAGCTGACCGTGCTGCCGCCACCCGCTCGGTCGGACAGTAAAGGCGAGTAACCGGCAGCGCCGAGTGGCCGCCGTTGCCGTTGACCGCTTGCCCGAGGACTGGCGGCTCAGCGCTGTCCTGGCGGTGTGGCGTTGCTGTGGAGTGTGCCGGCCAGTACCCGCTGCAGCAGTGCCAGCAGCAGGGCCTTGTCCTGGCGGTACAGTGCCGGTGCCTTGATGGCCATGAAGGCCCAGATGGCGGCCACCGCCAGGGCATTGACGCCGCTGCCGATGCCCTTGCCCTGCAGCAGGCCGTGCACGGTGATGCCGATGGCGCCGAGCAGCAACAGGCAGCCGGCCAGCAGCATGCAGCGGATATACCAGGACAGGCGGAACCTGCCCTGCAGCCGCGAGCCGTCGCCGTCCGGCTCCAGCCGGGCAATCAGCCAGGGGCTGGGCGAATTGCCCTCACCCGGCCGTTGGTGCGACAGCACGATGCCCCGCCCTGACACCTCGCCGCGGATGACGCCGTACGTGGTCAAGGCACCGGGCGTGATGGCGTGATCGAGGGCTCTGGCAGCGGCGTCTGGCGGCAGCGGGCTGGTCATCACCACAGGGGAGCGCTTGATCGCATCGACGGCTCGGGTGTTGGGAAGGGCAGGGTACGGCGGCAGGCGGGCCGCTGGCGCCGGCTTGCCCGGACAGTGCCGGCTTCAGCGCGCTGGCGGGGTATTCGGGACGCCGTGCAGCTGCTTTTCGATCAACCCGGTGATCGCGGCGATGGTGTTGCCGTACACGGCCGCGTTGCCGGCATCGAAGGCCACCTGCCACTGCTGCCGCCCCTGGCGGTAGGCCGGGTTGACCGGTTGGGTATCGAGCAGGGCCATGCCGCTGTGGTCCAGGGTCTGAACCGCCACCGGCAGGTAGGCCATCTGCTCCAGCAGCACGCCCGGCGTACGCGGGTTGCGGATCTTCAGCCCCTCCAGGCTGATGTGGTAGATCAAACCGCCGCGTGGGTGGGTGCTGATCTCATTGATCAGCAGGATCGGGTTTTCATCGGCTGTGCGGCCCTGGCAGCGCCAGCGCTGGCCAACCTGGTAGCGGGTGTCGGAAGACGTGAGAGAGGTCATGGGGTACTCCGGTAAATCCAGTACCCATCATGCCACTGCCGCTTGCTGCCGATTGCCGGCGGTTGCGCCGTTGGCCATGCTGCATCCGGTTCATTCGGGCTCGCCGAAGGCCTGTTCGCTGAGGACGTCGCCATCGTAGGTGCTGGTGCGCAGATGGATGCGCCGGGCTTCCATGTCCCACTTCATGGTCTGTACGCCACCACCACCGTCGCCGTCCGAATGCAGGCGCACCACGCCACGGGTGAGGTTGTCGGTGAGCAATACCGAGGCCGCGCCATCGGCGCTGACGCTCAGGCCCAGGCGGTCACGCAGGCTGTCGTCGTAGCCGGCGCCCACGCCGGCATCCAGTGCCAGCGCCTCGCGGTCATCGTCATAGGTGACCAGCCCGCCGCGCTCATGGCCGTGGCGGTCGTACAGGATGATGCCGGTGACGCGCGATTGCCGGCCAGTACCCGGCGGGTCCTGTTCGATCGGCAGACGGGTCACGGCGTCGTCATCACGCAGCTCCAGCCGTTCGGTGATCAGGTGGGCGGCGTGCAGCGGGCCGCTGGCACGGTTGGCCTGAAAAATCAGTATCAGGGCCAGCATCACAACCACAGCGGTGAGCATCGAGCCATCGCTGGGGGCGTCGCAGTTGCAGCTGCAGTTTCTGTGTATCGATGGCGTCGATGTCGAACCTTGTGGCTGGCGGTATGGTCAGTGCAACAAAAAAGGCCCCGCATCACTGCGGGGCCTTTGGTATCACCTATGACGCAGATGCAGGCGGCTCAGCCCTGCTCGTCGTCCTTGTACGCATCCACCGGGATGCAGGCGCAGAACACGTTCTTGTCGCCGTGCACGTTGTCCA
>JBJEWP010000125.1:0-6653 GCA_051885115.1 Stenotrophomonas sp.
CGCGGCTTCACCCAGGACGATGGCCACATCTTCTGCACCGAAGCGCAGATCGAGGCCGAAGTGACCGCCTTCCACCAGCAGGCGCTGGCGGTTTACCAGCACTTCGGCTTCGAGGAGATCCAGATCAAGATCGCCCTGCGCCCGGAGTCGCGCCTGGGGGATGATGCCACCTGGGACAAGGCCGAAGGCGCGCTGCGCTCGGCGCTGTCCAGCTGTGGGGTACAATGGCAGGAGCTGCCGGGCGAGGGTGCCTTCTACGGGCCGAAGATCGAATACCACCTCAAGGACGCCATTGGCCGCACCTGGCAGCTGGGCACCATGCAGGTGGACTTCATGATGCCGGGCCGTCTGGGCGCCGAATACGTGGACGAGAACAGCCAGAAGAAGCACCCGGTGATGCTGCACCGGGCCATCGTCGGCTCGATGGAGCGCTTCATCGGCATCCTGATCGAGCACCATGCCGGGGTCTTCCCGACCTGGCTGGCGCCGATCCAGGTGGTGGTGGCCAACATCACCGACGCTCAGGCTGAATACGTTGATGGCGTTCGCAAAACCCTTGCCGCGCAAGGCTTCCGCGTGGACGCGGATTTGCGCAATGAGAAGATCGGCTATAAGATTCGCGAGCATACCCTGCAGCGCGTGCCGTATTTGCTGGTCGTGGGAGACCGCGAGAAGGAGAATGGGGCCGTGGCGGTGCGCACGCGTACCGGCGAGGACCTCGGCTCGATGCCGCTGGAGGCCTTCATCGAGCACTTGCGTGCTGACATGCAAGCTTGAACTGAACTGGTGCGCTGGCCATCTGGGGCTGGCGCACTGAACACTACCCTTTGGGAGATTGGAATATCAGTACCCCGGACAACAAACAGAACCGCAAGAACCTTGAAATCCGAGTGCCGCGCGTCCGCGTGATCGGCTCTGACGGTGAGATGGTCGGCGTGTTGACCCGTGACGAAGCATTGGCAATGGCCGAGGAAGAAGGTCTGGATCTGGTCGAGATCCAGCCCCAGGCCGATCCGCCGGTGTGCAAGGTGATGGACTACGGCAAGTTCCGTTTCGAGGCGCAGAAGCGCGCCAGCGAAGCGAAGAAGAAGAGCAAGCAGGTAGACATCAAGGAAATCAAGTTCCGTCCGGTCACCGACGAGGGTGACTACCAGATCAAGCTGCGCAACATGCGCCGCTTTCTGGAGGAAGGGGACAAGGTCAAGATCAACATCCGTTTCCGTGGCCGCGAAATGAGCCATCAGGATCTGGGTCGTGCGATGGCCAACCGGATCGAAGCCGATCTGGGTGAGGACATCGTGATCGAATCGCGTCCGCGTCTTGAAGGTCGCCAGATGGTGATGATGATCGCGCCGAAGAAGAAGTAAGCCGGCCCGACGGGCAGGTGAGGGCAAGGGGCTGCCGATGGCGGCCCCTTGTCATTGTGGCGATTGTTCATTGCAGCTGGCCCCAGTGGCTGGCATAATGGGCGGCCCGGTTTGCCGGGATTGCCTTCGGGCAACAGGAACTACACGCTCTCATGGTGCGTGTTGACGAGCAGGTTAGGGCAGGGATGGAAAGAGTGGCCTTGTGCCAACGCCCGTAACCAGTGACAAAAAACCATCAAGGACATAGCAATGCCCAAGATCAAGACCAACCGGGCTGCAGCCAAGCGCTTCCGCAAGACTGCATCGGGCAAGTACAAGTGCGGCCACGCCAACCGTAGCCACATCCTCACCAAGAAGGCGACCAAGCGGAAGCGTAACCTGCGTCAGACGAACCACGTCCGCGCAGAAGACGCCGGCCGTCTGGATCGCATGCTGCCCTACCTCTGAGGATATAAAACATGGCACGAGTTAAGCGTGGCGTTCAGGCGCGTCGCCGTCACAAGAAGGTTCTGGACCTGGCCAAGGGCTATTACAACGCCCGTCGCAAGGTCTTCCGCGTTGCCAAGCAGGCAGTCATCAAGGCACAGCAGTACGCCTACATTGGCCGCAAGCAGAAGAAGCGCAATTTCCGTTCGCTGTGGATTACCCGCATCAATGCGGCTGCCCGCATCAACGGCATGAGCTACAGCCGTTTCATGAACGGCATGCTGAAGGCCGGCATCACCCTGGACCGCAAGGTCCTGGCTGATATCGCCGTGCACGATGCTGCAGCCTTTGCTGCCCTGGCCGAGAAGGCCAAGGCTGCCCTGGCCGCCTAAGTCCTCTTGTGGAGGCCGTTGCAGCCTTGCAGCGGCTTACACAGCAGGCAACTACATGGGGAAGGGCTTGATGTCCTTCCCCATTTTCATTTCAGCGGCCGGTGCTTCGGTACGGGTCGCATGCGCAGGCGCCGGGGGTCGGCCCGTCGCTGATCGCATCGGCATTCCGACTGAAGGTCTTACGTCGATCCATGACTGACATCCAAACCCTCACTGCCCAGGCGCTGGCCGATGTGGCCGCCGCCCAGACCCCGGACGCGCTGGAAGCCCTGCGCGTGACCCTGCTTGGCAAAAGCGGCAGCATCACTGCCCAGCTCAAGCAGCTCGGCGCCCTGCCTGCCGACCAGCGCAAGGCCGCTGGCGAAGCCATCAACCGTGCCAAGGAAGCCGTGGCCGAGGCGCTGAACCAGCGCCGCCAGGTGCTCGATGCCGCGGCACTGGATGCCCGTCTGGCCGCCGAAGCCGTGGATGTCACCCTGCCGGGCCGCAATGGCGAGCGCGGTGGCCTGCATCCGGTGACCCGTGCGCTGGAGCGCATCACCGACATCTTCGGCCGCCTCGGCTACGAGCTGAGCGAAGGCCCGGAGATCGAGGATGACTGGCACAACTTCGAGGCGCTGAACTTCCCGCCGCACCATCCGGCGCGCGCCATGCACGACACCTTCTACTTCGGTGACGGCCGCCTGCTGCGCACCCATACCTCCGGTGTGCAGGTGCGTTACATGGAAGGCCACCAGCCGCCGCTGCGCATGATCGCCGCCGGCAAGGTGTACCGCTCCGATTCGGACCAGACCCATTCGCCGATGTTCCATCAGGTCGAAGGCCTGCTGGTGGACGAGCACGCCAACTTCGCCGACCTCAAGGGTACCCTGGCCGAGTTCGTGCGCGCTTTCTTCGAGCGTGACTTCGAAATGCGCTTCCGCCCCAGCTATTTCCCCTTCACCGAGCCGTCGGCCGAGGTGGACATCGCCTGGCAACAGCCGGATGGCAGCACCAAGTGGTTGGAAGTGCTGGGTTGCGGCATGGTCCATCCGAACGTGCTGCGTGGGCTGGGGATCGACCCGGAGAAGTACACCGGTTTTGCCTTCGGCCTGGGCGTGGAGCGTTTTGCCATGCTGCGTTATGGCGTCAATGACCTGCGTGCGTTCTACGAGAACGATGTGCGCTTCCTGCGCCAGTTCGCCTGACCGCCCCGGCCGGCCCGCCTTCGGGTCGATGGATTGCTACGGCAGGCCGCGTGCCTGCCATTGAGAACAAGACACCATGAAATTCTCGGAAAATTGGCTGCGCAGCCACGTTGAAGTATCGGCCTCGCGCGATGAGCTTTCGGCCGTATTGACCGCCATCGGGCTGGAAGTGGAAGAAGTCACCGCCCTGGGCGACGGCCTGCAGCATGTGGTGGTGGCGCGCATCATCAGCGCCGAGCGTCATCCGGAAGCTGATCGCCTGCAGATTTGCCAGGTCGATGCCGGCTTGCCGGCGCCGCTGCAGATCGTCTGTGGCGCTCCCAATGCGCGTGCCGGCCTGGTTGCGCCGCTGGCGATGGTCGGTGCCGCCTTTGGCGACTTCAAGATCAAGACCGCCAGGCTGCGCGGGGTGGAATCCAACGGCATGCTGTGCTCGGCCAAGGAGCTGGGCCTGGACGAGGATGCTTCCGGCCTGCTCGAACTGCCGGCCGATGCGCCGGTGGGTACGGCGATCGCCGATTACCTGCAGTTGCCTGATGCCAGCATCGAGATCAAGTTGACCCCCAACCGGGCCGATTGCTTCTCCGTGCGCGGCATCGCCTTTGACGTTGCCGCCGCCTGCGGCAGCAACGTCATCGCGTTTGATGCGCAGCCGGTGCCGGCCACGATCGACCGCGTGCTGCCGGTGACCCTGGCTGCCGGTACCGATGCGCCGCGTTTTGCCGGCCGCGTGGTTACCGGCGTCAATGCTGCCGCTACCACCCCGATCTGGATGGCCGAACGCCTGCGCCGTGCCGGCATCCGCCCGGTGTCGCTGCTGGTGGACATCACCCAGTATGTGATGATCGAGCTGGGCCAGCCGATGCATGCCTACGACCTGGGCACGCTGGCCGGACAGATCGGCGTGCGCTATTCGCGCAACGGCGAGCAGATCAAATTGCTCGATGGCCGCGAAGCCACTCTGGATGACCGCTTCCTGGTGGTCACCGATGCCGACAAGCCGGTGGGCCTGGCCGGCCTGATGGGCGGTTTCGACTCGCGCGTCACCGATGCCACCACCGAGGTCTACCTGGAAGCAGCCCACTTTGCCCCGGCTGCGATCATGGGCCGCGGCCGCAAGCTGGGCCTGCATACCGATGCCAGCCACCGCTTCGAGCGTGGGGTGGACCCGCAACTGCCGGCCATTGCCATCGAATACGCCACTGGCCTGTTGTTGCAGCTGGCCGGTGGCCAGGCCGGGCCGGTGCAGGTCACCGACGTGGCCGACGCCCTGCCGCTGCCGCAGGCCATCGGCCTGCGCCGCGCACGCATTGCCCGGGTGCTGGGTGTGGCCATCGACGATGCCGAGGTCGAGCGCATCCTGCGTGCGCTGGGCATGGACGTGGTGGCGGTTGCCGAGGGCTGGCAGGTCACCGCGCCGAGCCGCCGCTTCGATATCGCCATCGAAGAGGACCTGATCGAGGAGCTGGCCCGTATCCACGGCTACGACCGCATTCCGACCACCCTGCCGGCCGGCGCCGCGCGCATTGTGGCCGGCAGCGAGACCCGCCTGGACGAAGCCACCCTGCGCCGCCAGCTGGTCGCCCGCGGCATGCTGGAAAACATCAACTTTGCTTTCGTCGATGCCGCCTGGTTGCAGGCCTGGGGCCTGGGCGAAGGGCAGGTAGCCCTGGCCAACCCGCTGTCGGCCGAACTTGCGGTGATGCGTCCGTCCTTGCTGCCGGGCCTGGTCGCGGCACTGGGGCGCAATGTCGCCCGTCAGGCCGGCCGTGTGCGTGCCTTCGAGCTGGGCCGGGTGTTCCATGCCCCGGCTGTTGTCGGCGAAGCACCGGTGGAAACCCGCCGCGTTGCCGCCGTGGTCTGTGGCGACGCCCATGCCCTGCAGTGGGGCGTGGCCTCGCGCAAGGTTGATTTCCACGACATCAAGGGCGACCTGGAAGCCCTGGCGGCGGCCAGTGGTGCCCAGCTCAGCTTTGTGCCGTCCAGCCGTGGCTACGGTCATCCGGGCCGTTCGGCCGAGGTGCTGCGTGATGGTGTGAGCATCGGCTGGATCGGCCAGCTGCATCCGGCCCTGGCCCAGCAGCTGGAAATCGACGTGGAAGTGTATGCCTTCGAGCTGGAGCTGGATGCCCTGTTGGCGCGTGCGCTGCCGCAGTCGGCTGGCGTCTCGCGCTTCCCCTCGGTGCGCCGCGATCTGGCCTTCCTGGTGCCGGAGAACGTGCGCTGGGCAGACCTGCGTGCCACTGCCCTGGCTGCCGGCGGAGAGCTGCTGCGCGACGTGGTGCTGTTTGACCGCTATGTCGGTCAGGGCGTGGAGCCGGGTTGCAAGAGTCTGGCCATGGGCTTGATTTTGCAGCACGCCTCGCGCACCCTCAGTGATGCCGATATCGAGCCGGTGGTCACTGCCGCCGTTGCCGCGATCGAGCAGCAGCATCAGGCGCGCATGCGCGCCTGACCACCCCTGGGGAGCGAGTGGATGGCATTGACCAAAGCGGAAATGGCCGAGCGGTTGTTCGATGAGGTGGGTTTGAACAAGCGCGAAGCCAAGGAATTCGTCGATGCATTCTTCGACGTGTTGCGCGAATCGCTGGAGCAGGGACAGCAGGTCAAGCTGTCCGGCTTCGGTAATTTCGACCTGCGGCGCAAGAACCAGCGCCCGGGTCGCAACCCCAAGACCGGCGAGGAGATTCCGATCAGTGCGCGCACCGTGGTGACATTCCGTCCGGGGCAGAAGCTCAAGGAGAGGGTCGAAGCTTATGCTGGACCCGGGCAGTAACCGCGAGCTGCCGCCGATCCCGGCCAAGCGCTACTTCACCATCGGTGAGGTGGCCGAGCTGTGTGATGTCAAACAGCATGTGCTGCGGTACTGGGAAACCGAGTTTCCTTCGCTGGACCCGGTCAAGCGCCGTGGCAACCGCCGTTACTACCAGCGCCATGATGTGTTGATGGTGCGCCAGATCCGCAGCCTGCTCTACGAACAGGGCTACACCATCGGTGGTGCCCGCCAGCGTCTGGAAGGTACCGAGGGCAGGCAGGAGTCGGCGATCAGCCAGCAGATCGTGCGCCAGGTGCGGATCGAACTGGAAGAAGTGCTGCAATTGCTCAAGCGCTGAAACACGGTGTTTGAAAAGGCTGGTAAAGCGCTTCTTCACTATCTATAATGCCTGTCTGCCCGGCAGCGATGTCAGGCAAGCAAGTTACGGGGCGTAGCGCAGCCTGGTAGCGCATCTGCCTGGGGGGCAGAGGGTCGTCGGTTCGAATCCGGCCGTCCCGACCAACTT
>JBJEWP010000126.1:0-6620 GCA_051885115.1 Stenotrophomonas sp.
CTGGAGCGGGAAACGAGACTCGAACTCGCGACCTCAACCTTGGCAAGGTTGCGCTCTACCAACTGAGCTATTCCCGCTTGGGAGGCGAAATAATACACCACTTCACGCCTGCGTCAACAGTATTTACGGTTTGGATTTCACTTTTTTTCGTGCCGCCAGCTCGTCGGCCTTCAAACTCGGCCAGGCCGCCCACAGGTACTGCAGGCCCGACCACAGGGTGAGCAAGGCCGCCGCAGCCAGCAACCAGTCGCCAATATGGAACACCGGCTCGCCCAGCCAGATGTCGCGCGTCTTCTGCTGGCCAGGGGTAACCGAGTACAGCAGGCACAACAGGGCGATCATCTGCACCGTGGTCTTGATCTTGCCGATCATCGCCACCCGTACCTTGGCGCGCTGGCCCAGCTCGGCCATCCACTCGCGCAGCGCCGACACCGCGATCTCGCGACCGACGATCACCGCCGCCCAGAACGCCATCCACGGGGTCGGATGGCCCTGCACGATCAGGAACAACGCCACCGCCACCATCAACTTGTCAGCCACCGGGTCCAGGAAGGCACCAAAGGCTGACTGCATGTCCCAGCGGCGGGCAATCCAGCCATCCAGCCAGTCGGTGATTGCGGCCAGGCCGAACACCGCCGCACAGGCGAAATTGGTCCACTTGTAGGGAAGGTAGAACACCAGCACCAGCACCGGAATCATCACGATGCGCAGCAGGGTCAACCAGGTGGGCAGGGTCAATTTCATTTTTCAACTGTCTCATCAGCCGCAAGTACCTCCGGCAACCCATGAAGGTTAGCGTAGATGCGTGCTGCAAGCGCAGCATTGATGCCCTCCACGCCGGCAATTTCGGCCTGCCCGGCCGCTTTCAGCCCGCCCAGGCCGCCGAAATGTCGCAGCAGGGCAGCACGCCGGCGCGGTCCGATGCCGGCGATGTCTTCCAGCCGGCTGGTCGCCCGCGCCTTCTGCCGGCGTGCGCGATGGCCGGTGATGGCGAAGCGGTGGGCCTCGTCGCGCACCTGCTGGATGAACTGCAAACCGGGGCTGGCCGCGCCCGGGCGCAGGCTGCGTCCGTCCGGCAGCACCAAGGTCTCCTCGCCGGCACGCCGCTGCGGGCCCTTGGCCACGCCAACCAGGATCACACCCTGCACGCCGAGGGAGTCGAGCACAGCCTGGGCCTGGGCCAGCTGGCCGGCGCCGCCATCGATGAGCAGCACATCCGGCAGCACCCCGCCCTGCTCCACCGCCTTGCCGAAGCGGCGCTCCAGCGCCTGGTGCATGGCGGCGTAATCATCGCCCGGGGTGATGCCGCTGATGTTGTAGCGCCGGTACTGGCTGCTGACCGGCCCATCGGCATCAAACACCACACAGGAAGCCACGGTGGCCTCGCCCATGGTGTGGCTGATGTCAAAACACTCCACCCGGCTGGCCGGCACAGGCAGTCCCAGCAGCACCCGCAAGCCTTCGCTGCGCAGCCGCTGGGCACCACGGCTGGACAGTTCCTGGGCCAGTGCGGCCTGGGCATTGCGGCTGACCAGCTCGATATACCCGGCCCGCTCGTTGCGCACGTTCCACTTGAGCTGGACCCGGCGCCCGGCGGTCTCCGACAGCGCGGCCTCGATCAACTCGGCCTCCTCGACCTGGCGATCCAGCAGGATTTCCGCCGGCGCGCCCTGCTCGCTGTAATACTGCGAGACAAACGCCGACAGCACCTCATCGGCACTGTCCTGGCCATTGGTGCGCGGAAAGAACGCCCGCGTCCCCAGGTTGCGGCCATCACGGAAGGACAGCAGCATCACGCAGGCACTGGCCCCGTCCATCGCGCAGGCCAGCGCATCCAGGTCCAGCGCCTGGCCATCCACATACTGCCGGTTGTGCATGCTGCGCAGCGACTTGACCAGGTCACGCAGGCGGGCAGCCTGTTCGAAGTCCAGCGCGTCACTGGCTGCCTGCATCTGCTGGCCCAGTTCGTTGATCAGCGCATCACTGCGACCGTCCAGGAACATCACCGCACGCCGCACTGCCTCGGCGTACTCCTGCTCATCGATGCGCTCCACACACGGGGCCGAACAACGGCCGATCTGGTGTTGCAGGCAGGGCCGGGTGCGGTTGCGGAACACGGTGTCCTCGCAGCTGCGCAGGCCGAACAGCTTGTGCATCAGGTTCAGCGTCTCGCGTACCGCGGTGACACCGGGATACGGGCCGAAATAGCGCCCGTTGTGGCTGCGCGGGCCCCGGTGCAGGGCAATCCGCGGCCAGCGCTCGCGCGTGAGCAGCACGTAGGGGTAGCTCTTGTCATCGCGCAGGGCCACGTTGTAGCGCGGGCCCAGCGACTTGATCAGCTGGTTTTCCAGCAACAGCGCCTCGGCCTCGGTGCGGGTGACCGTGACCTCCATCCGCGCCACCTGCGAGAGCATCAGGGTGATGCGGGCATTTTTCGGCGAACCGTTGAAATAGCTGCCCACGCGCTTGCGCAGGGCACGGGCCTTGCCCACGTAGAGCAGGGTGTCATCGGCCGCATACATGCGGTAAACACCCGGGGCGGTGCTCAAACCGGCCGCAAAGGCCTTGCCATCAAATTTGTTGTCAACGGTACTGCCGGGGCTCATCATCCGATCGGAACGTCGGCACACTGGCCGGTGTGTGGATCGTACCGCAGTACCGCACAGGCCTCGGTATCGGCGATCCAGACCACGCCCGACTCCACCGCCAACCCGGCAGTGCCATGCAGTGGCCGGCCCAACTCGGCAGTGCTGACCTGGCCGCTGGCCAGGCGTATCCGGCGCAGCTTGCCGTTGCCGGCATCGGCCACCCACAACATCTGCGCGTCCTGGTCGGCGGCCAGTGCCAGCGGGTACTGCAGAAGCGCCTGGCTGCGGTTGCCATCGCTCAGGCCATGCTGCCACATGCCCTGCCCGGCCACCGTCTGCACCAGCTCACCGCGCAACTGCATCGAGCGTACCGCCGAGCTCAGCGCATCGCACACATACAGGGTCTTGTTGGCCACCGTCAGACTGACCGGCTGGGCAAAGGCTGCCATCTGGCCGCTGCCGTCACGCAGCTCCATTGCCCCGGAGCCGGCCCGCCAGGCCAACTGGCGCGTGCCCAGGTCATAGCTCCAGATGCGGTTGTCACCAGTCATCGCAATCACCAGCTGGTTGTCCAGCAAGGCAATGGCCGCCGGGTACTGCAGGGCACTGTCTCCGGGCTGGGCCAGCACCTGCTCGCGCGGGTCACCAGCCCGCCCGTTGCCGATCAGGGTATCGACCTGGCCACCGAGCAGGTTGATCCGGCGGATGCAGTGGTTGCCGGCATCGGCCACGTACAGGTGGCCGTGCCCCAGGGCCAGCGAACGCGGCCGGTTGAAGGCCGCCACATCGCTGCTGCCGTCGGCCCAGTCCGCAGTGCCCATGCCGAATTGACGCAGGATCCGGCCCTGGTGGTTGCACTCCAGCACCCGATGCCGCCCGCTGTCGGCAATGTACAGGCGGTCGCGGGTGACCTGCAGGCCCATCGGGTAACGCAGCTCCCGATCCTGCGGTGCAGCCCCCAGCAACTGCTGCATCATCGGGTTGACCGGCACCGGCCTGACCCCCTCGCTGAGCTGGCTCAGTACCGGGTCCAGCGCCTGGCCAAGGCCGACCAGTCGGTCAACCTCGCGACTGGCCGCATCGATCATCACCAGGGTCGGCCAGCTTTCCACGCCGAAACGACGCCAGGCCTGCCAGTCCAGGTCCAGCATCACCGGGGCTTGTATGCCGTACTGGGCCAGCATGGCCAGTGAGTTCTGGCCATCACGCTCGAATTCGAAGCGCGGCACCTGCACCACCACCAACTGCAGGCGCCCGGGATGGCGCACCAGCCATTGCTGCAATTCCTGCAGTCGCTGGCCGCACCAGGCCGAGGCGGCATTGACGAAGGCCAGCACCAACGGGCGCCCCTGGAAATGCATCAGGGTCGCCGGCGGGGCATTGAGCCAGGTGGCCGATTCAGGCAGGTCTTTGGAGAGCTGGGTGGCGTTCATGGCCTCGATTATGCCCAAAGGCAATTATCGTGCCACTGCCTGGCAGGTAGCCGCTGCTGCCCGGCTGACCAGGTCCCAGACCTGCTCGAAATCGTCCGGGCTGCCGTAGTACGGGTCGGGCAGTTGCACGCCCGGCCCCAGCCCGGCCCATTCAAGCCAAAGCACGGCACGGCTTTCCAACCCCGGCGGGGCCAGCGTCCGGGCCGCAGCCAGGTTGTCGGCGTCGGCGCACAGCAGCCAGTCAAACTCGTAAAAATCCTGCCGGCAGAGCTGGCGCGCGCGTTGCTGACTGATATCCACGGCGTGACGCAGCGCACACGCCTGCGCACGCGCATCCGGCGCCTTGCCCGCGTGCCAGCCGGCCGTGCCGGCCGAGTCGACCCGTATACGGGATGACAGGCCGGCCTGTGCCAGGGCCTGACGCAGCGCCCCCTCGCCCATCGGCGAGCGGCAGATGTTGCCCAGGCAGACCACCAGCAAAGCAGTCACTGTGCAGCCAGCCAGGCATTGGCCCGGGCCAGGTCCTCGGCAGTATCGATCCCCGGCGGGAACGCTGCCGGGCTCAGGCCGACGGCAATGGCATGGCCGGCCTCCATCACCCGCAACTGCTCCAGCG
Organism: Stenotrophomonas sp.; assembly: GCA_051885115.1. GTDB lineage: Bacteria > Pseudomonadota > Gammaproteobacteria > Xanthomonadales > Xanthomonadaceae > Stenotrophomonas. The sequence continues at coordinate 4,638 of JBJEWP010000126.1, forward strand.
CCTCGATCTGCTCAAGACGACCGGCCGGCATCGCCGCGAACTGGCGCAGGAAGCCGGCGCGGTAGGCGTAGATGCCGATATGGCGCAGCCAGTGCCCGCCTTCGGGCAGCACGTTGCGGTCAGCGGCGAAGGCATCACGCGGCCACGGCAGCGGTGCACGCGAGAAATACAGGGCACGGCCGTGGGCATCGCGCACGACCTTGACCACGTTGGGGTCGAACAGGTCGGCCACGGCAGTCACCGGGGTGGCCAGGGTGGCCATCGGCGTGGCCTGGTCGAGCAGGGCCTGGGCCACGGCCTGGATGCCGGCGGCCGGAGCGAAGGGCTCGTCGCCCTGCAGGTTGACCACGATGGTGTCATCGCCCCAGCCGGCCAGGGCCGCACATTCGGCCAGGCGGTCGGTGCCGGAGGCATGGGTGGCGGCGGTCATCGCCACCTGGATGCCCGCCACTCCGGCCAGGGCCCGGGCGATGCGTGCATCATCGGTGGCCACCCAGGCCTGACGCGCCCCGGCCGCCAGCGCACGGCGGGCCACATGCACCACCATCGGCTCCCCACCGATCAGGGCCAGGGGCTTGCCGGGCAGGCGTGAGGAGCTGTAACGGGCAGGAATGGCGACAACAAAATCAGGGGCGGACATGCGCAGGCTCGGTGGCGGTTCAGGCCATTAGTGTGCCCCAGCGACCGGTTCAACGCGGGCGCAATTGCCCCAGCCGTTCGAGCAGGCTGATCCACAGCGCCTCCGGCAGCTCGGCCTGCAGCGGCACGCTGAACTGGCCAGGCTGGGCGAAACCGCGGCATTTGACCGCATCCTTCTCGGTCATCAGCAACGGCAGCCGGCTGCCGAACTCCAGGTCCGCAGCGACAAATTGATGGTGGTCGGCAAAGGCATGCGGAACCACCGCAATCTGGCGCTGGCGCAACATCTGGAAAAACCGCTCCGGGTTGGCAATACCGGCTACCGCATGTACCCGCGTGCCCTGGAAACTGGCCAGGGCGCGCTCACGCCCGCCGACCAGCGGCTGGGCCCGGGTGATGTCCAGACGCATCGGCCACTGGCCAAAGCCCACTTCCTGGCCGTGGTCACCGACACCCAGGTTGACAATGCGGAAGTCACAGGCCGCGGCCCGCGTCACCGGCTCGCGCAACGGTCCGGCCGGAATCAGCCGGCCATTGCCGTAACGACGCTGGGCATCAACCACTTCAATTTCAATATCCCGTGCCAGCCGGTAATGCTGCAGGCCATCGTCACAGACGACCACGTCACAACCGGCCTGGACCAGGGCCTGGGCAGCGGCCACGCGGTCGCGATCCACCCGCACCGGCACGCCGGTCTTGTGGGCGATCAACACCGGCTCGTCACCGCCCAGTGTGGCCGGGGTGGCGGCATCAACCCAGCGCGGGGTTGCCGCCTGCTCGCGCCCGTAACCACGGCTGGCCACTCCCGGCTTGTAACCGGCCTGAAGCAGGCGCTCGACCAGGGCAATGGTCAGCGGCGTCTTGCCGGTGCCCCCGGCGGTGACGTTGCCCACCACCAGTACCGGCACCGGCATCTGCCGGGCACGCAGCCAGCCGCGGCGGTACAGCCCACGGCGCAGCGCCACCACGGCGTCATACACCGGTGCCAGGGCTGCCGCCCACAGCGGCACCGGCAGCGCGGGGTCGTACCAGTAGTCCGGCGTCCGACTGGCCATCAACCCTGCCCGTCCCGGAACTGCATGCGGTACAGGTGCTCGTACAGACCACCGGCGGCCAGCAACTCGGCATGGGTGCCGCGCTCGACGATGCGACCCTGGTCCATCACCAGCACCTGGTCGGCATGCTCGATGGTGGACAAACGGTGGGCAATCACCAGGGTGGTGCGGTCGGGCATCAGGGTTTCCAGTGCTTCCTGCACCAGCCGCTCGGACTCGTTGTCCAGCGCCGCAGTGGCCTCGTCCAGGATCAGGATCGGGGCATCCTTGAGCATCGCCCGGGCAATGG
>JBJEWP010000127.1:0-6607 GCA_051885115.1 Stenotrophomonas sp.
TGGTGGAGGTGGGCGGAATTGAACCGCCGTCCGAAGGCACTCCATCCCCGGTACTACATGCTTAGCTCACCGTTGAATCTCGCCCCTGGACAGCACGGTGTGCAAAGCGCATCCAGGAACCAGCCGGTTGTGTTCTAGCTCGGGACTGACAGGCAGCGGCCCCGTACGATTCCGTGATAATGACCTTACGCAGCGAGCACGGACACAAGCTGTTTCAGGGCTTAGGCCTTAAGCGGCCAGAGCGTAGTTGTCGTCGTTGGCAACTATGAGTTTTGCAGCTGGATTTACGAGGAAAGCTACCCCCTCGGCATGCACCAAGCAACTTCACAACCCCCGTCGAAACCAATGCACCCCCGGTTCGAAGGAAACTGCGGGCCTGCGCTGTATTGCAGGGCCGTGTAACTCGATGTGTCGATCATAGCGCATGGCAGGCGGGCTGTCACCGCTTGTCGCGCTGTGGCGGGGCAGGCCTGGCACCTGCCCCCGTGGGCGCAGTGCAGGGCGGGGCGCGCTGCGCTGGCCACGGGCGGTAGTGGGCGGCAACGGAACAGGGCCCGCTTGGCGGGCCCTGTGGTCAGGCATCCTTGTTGTGGGCGCGCATGGCGCGCTGCTTTTCGCGGTCCCAGTCGCGGTCCTTGGCCGCGTCACGCTTGTCGTGGTTCTGCTTGCCCTTGGCCAGGGCCACTTCCAGCTTGATCTTGTTTTTCTTCCAGTACATGGCGGTGGGCACGATGGTGTAGCCATCGCGCTCCACGCGGCCGATCAGCTTGTCGATCTCGTTACGGTGCAGCAGCAGCTTGCGCTGGCGGCGGTCCTCGGGAACAACGTGGGTGGAGGCCTGGATCAGCGGGGTGATCTGGGCCCCGATCAGGTAGATCTCGCCATCCTTCACGTAGGCATAGGCATCGGTCATGTTGCCGCGCCCGGCGCGGATGGCCTTGACCTCCCAGCCCTGCAGGACCAGGCCTGCCTCGAAACGGTCTTCCAGGTGGTACTCATACCGAGCCCGCTTGTTCAGCGAGATGGTTTTGTCGGCAGTGCCGCCCTTTGCTTTATCCTTGCCGGTCTTCTTGCTCATGACGCCATTGTCTCCGATCCGGGGGCGGCGGTCGATGGATTGTTTGCCTATGCCTACTGTTCGCCGGAGTGCGCTGGTCAGCCAGCGGCCTGAAATCCTGTTTGACCTGGTCAACGATGTGGCGGCTTACCCGCGCCGCTTCAACTGGTGTTCGCGGGCGCAGATCATTGAACAGGATGAGCAGCGCCTGGTGGCCCGGCTGGACTTGGGGCTGGGCGCATTGAGCACCTGGTTCACCACCGAGAACCGCAACGTACGCCCGGCCAGTATCGATATGCAGCTGCGCGATGGGCCGTTCAAGAAGCTGCATGGCCGTTGGGATTTCACCGCGATGGGCGAATCGGGCAGCAAGGTGTCGCTGGTGCTGGATTTCGAGCCCAAGTCGCGCCTGCTGGGCCCGGCCTTGGCCATCGGTTTCCAGGCATTGGCTGACCGCATGGTGGCCGACTTTGTCCGCGAAGCGGCCAAGGTGGGTTGAACATGCGTATCGAGGTGGTGCAGGCAAGGCCGCAAGGCTGCGTGCGGCAGCAGCTGGAGCTGGCCGACGGGGCCTGCGTGGGCGATGCGCTGGCCGCCGTGTCGCAGCAGATGCCGGCCGACAGCTATGTGGCAGTTGCGGTGTTCGGTGTGCTGGCCCGGCCGCAACAGGTGCTCAACGAAGGTGACCGGGTTGAGCTGTTGCAGCCGTTGCTGGCCGACCCAAAAGAAAACCGCCGCAGGCGGGCCCGCGGCGGTCTGTAATTGCGTGTTTTGCAAAGCGTCGCTTCAGCGGCGCTTTTTCTTGTCACGGGCCAGGTTGCGGCCGAACTGCTGGACGGTCTTGATCGCCAGCTCGCCATCGTTCACGGCCAGGTAGTCGCCTTCCCAGCGGCTGACCTTGTCGCCGTCGAAGTGGACGATGAAATTGGTGGTTTCGGTCTTGCCGGCACGATTGATGCGGCGGCTGCCGGTGTAGTCCCAGCGGCTGGCGTTGAACGGGTCCATGATGGCCGGTGTGCCGAGCAGGGTGGACACCTGCTGGCGGCTCTGGCCGACCTGCAGCTGCTGCACCGATGCCTCACGGATGAGGTTGCCCTGGTACATGGGTTGCTTGTAGATCGCGCCGCAGCCAGCGGTGGCCACAACGGTGAGTGCGAGCAGCAGGAAAGAGCGCATCGTGTCACAGGGTCTGGGAAATCTGGGTCGATGATACACTGCTGCGAACGTCCCGCGACCCCCCTAACCCAGAGGATCAGGCGCCCGGCGCCTCAAATGCCCATGACCACCGAATCCTACGACCTGCGCAAGGTCGGCCTGAAGGTCACCCATCCACGCACGCGCATCTTGCACCTGCTGGAGAAGCGCACCCCGCAGCACCACATGACCGCCGAGGAAATCTACCGTCAGCTGCTTGATGAGGGCGAGGAGATCGGCCTGGCCACGGTGTACCGGGTGCTGACCCAGTTCGAGACCGTGGGGCTGGTGCTCAAGCACAACTTCGAGGGTGGCCAGGCGGTGTACGAGTTGGACCGCGGCCGTCACCACGACCACATGGTGGACATGGACACCGGCACCATCATCGAGTTTGAAAGTGCCGAGATCGAAGCCCTGCAGCACAAGATCGCTGACAAGTACGGCTACGAGCTGGAAGAGCATTCGCTGGTGCTCTACGTGCGCAAGAAGCGCTGAACACTGCAGGCAGCAAACCAACAACGGCGCCCCAGGGCGCCGTTGTTGTTGGGGCAGCCGGGTTGGCCCGGTTCAGACCGCGATCAGCTTGCGTGCGGCGGCGCGGGCCTCGGCGCTGATTTCCACCCCGCCGAGCATGCGTGCGATTTCCTCCTCGCGGGCCTTGCGGTCCAGCTGTTCCACCGCGCTCTGGGTCATGCCGTCCACCGGTGCCTTGCTCACCCGGTAGTGGGTATGGCCCTTGGCCGCGACCTGTGGCAGGTGGGTCACGCACAGTACCTGGCAGTGCTCGCCGAGGGCGCGCAGGCGGTTGCCGACGATATCGGCCACCGCACCGCTGATGCCCGAATCCACTTCGTCAAACACCATGGTCTGCACGCTGTCCAGGCCGATGGTGGCCACCTTGATGGCCAGCGAGATGCGCGACAGCTCGCCGCCGGAGGCTACCTTGCGCAGCGGACGGGGCGGCTGCCCGGCATTGGCGGCGACCAAAAACTCCACCCGCTCCGCACCCAGCGGGTCCGGGCGGTCGCCGGGCTGTGGCTCCAGTTGCACGCAGAACACGCTGCCCTCCATGCCCAGCTCGTTGATCAGGGTGGTGGTGGCCGCCGACAGGGCCTGCCCGGCCTGCTGCCGTGTAGCACTCAACCCGGCAGCAGCGGTTGACCAAACGGTGTGGGCCTTGCTGATTTCCGCAGCCAGCGCCTGCAGGCGCTCTTCGGCACCGCGCAGTTGCTCCACTTCCTCGTGCAGGCGCTGTTGTTGTTCGCCCAGCTGCTCCATCGGCACCCGGTGCTTGCGTGCCAGCGCATGCAGGCGGCTCAGGCGGGCTTCGATCTCGGCAAAGCTTTCCGGGTCCTCGGCCAGGTCGTCACCGATGTTGCCGATCAGCGCGATGGCCTCGTCCAGGCTGATGGCGGCGCTGTCGAGCAGGGCATCCACCTCGCCCAGGCGCGGCTCGTGTTCAGCCACCCGGGCCAGTTCGTTGCGGGCCTGGCGCAGCAGGTCCAGGGCATTGGGGGCCTCATCGCCGCCAATCAGGCCGTGGGCGCGTTCGCAGGCATGGCCCAGCGCCGTGGCGTGGGCCTGGCGGCGGTGGCTGGCGGTGAGCTGGGCGATGGCCTGGGTGCTGAGGTCATCGCCCTCAAGCTCACCCAGCTGGTGGGTAAGCCAGTCGATGCGGTCGGCCACGTCGCCGCGTTCGGACAGCGCGGCGGCTTCGTCCAGCAGGCCCTGCCAGTGGGTGGCAGCCTTGCGCACGGCCAGCCGCTGCTCACCATTGCGGGCATAGGCATCAAGCAGGCTGAGCTGGGAGCTGCGCGCCATCAGCGCCTGCTGGTCATGCTGGCCATGGACCTCGACCAGCAGCCCGGCCAGTTCGGCCAGCTGGCTGATGGTGGCCGGGCGGCCGTTGATCCAGGCGCGCGAGCCACCGTCGGCACGGATCACCCGGCGCAGCTGGCAGCTGTCACCCTCTTCATCCAGTGCGTTGTCGCGCAGCCACTGCAGGGCAGGGCGGTCGACGGCCAGGGCGAATTCGGCGGCCAGTTCGGCGCGTTCGCTGCCGTGGCGGACCATGCCGCTGTCGGCGCGGGCACCGGCCAGCAGGGTCAGCGCGTCCACCATCAGAGACTTGCCGGCGCCGGTTTCACCGGAAACCACGGTCATGCCGGGGCCAAACTCCAGTTCGGTCTGGCGGACCACGGCGAAATCCTTGATCGAGAGATGTTTGAGCATGTTCAGCAGGCCTTGGGCGGCGCAAAAGCTAGCACGGGGCGGGCAGGCGGCCAATCGGTGGCGCGCCCGGACAGCTGGCATTGTGCGCGATGGCGTCTCACCAGGTGAGCCGTGAACGCAAAAATGCACATTGGCCCTTGAAAGCGATCTGCCCGCCCATAAATGACGGGCATGAGGCGGCAGTCCCTTCCGCCTGGGAAACGGATATGAATCAAGACCACCCCGAAAACGAATCGCAGGTTGCACCGGACCACGTGGCTGGCGAAGACGATACCGCGTCGGTGATCGAGGCCCTGCGCGCCGAGCTGGAACAGCTGCGTGCCCAGGTCCTGCTCGACCGTGCTGACCTTGAGAACCAGCGTCGCCGTCTGGCCCGTGATGTGGAACAGGCGCGCAAGTTCGCCAACGAAAAGTTGCTGGGCGACCTGCTGCCGGTGTTCGACAGCCTGGATGCCGGCCTGGCCAGCGCCAAGGAAGGTGACCCACTGCGTGAAGGTCTGGAGCTGACCTACAAGCAGCTGCTCAAGACCACCGGTGACAACGGCATGGTCGTGGTCGACCCGGTCGGCGCACCGTTCAACCCGGAACAGCACCAGGCCATCAGCCAGGTCGATGCCCCCGAGGGCGTGGCCCCGGGCGCGGTGGTGACGGTGTTCCAGAAGGGTTATGTGCTCAATGAGCGCCTGTTGCGCCCGGCCCTGGTCGTGGTCGCACGCAACGACTGAGTCGCTGCCTGCGGGGCAAACGGCAGCTGAAACCAGCGCCTTGAACCACCCGCGGGCATCCCCATATTCAAACCAGCGCCGGCCAGCCGGCATTCCAAATACTTACTTTCAGGAGCCTCACACATGGGCAAGATCATTGGTATCGACCTGGGCACCACCAACTCGTGCGTGTCGGTCATGGAAGGCGGCAAGGCCCGCGTCATCGAAAATGCCGAGGGTGACCGCACCACCCCGTCCATCGTCGCCTACACCAAGGATGGCGAGGTGCTGGTCGGCGCCGCGGCCAAGCGTCAGGCCGTGACCAACCCGAAGAACACCTTCTATGCCGTCAAGCGCCTGATCGGTCGCAAGTTCACCGACGCCGAAGTGCAGAAGGACATCGCCCACGTGCCGTACGCCATCGTGGCGCACGACAACGGTGATGCCTGGGTGGCCACCGCCGACGGCCAGAAGATGGCCGCACAGCAGATTTCTGCCGACGTGCTGGGCAAGATGAAGAAGTCGGCCGAGGATTTCCTTGGCGAGACCGTGACCGAGGCGGTGATCACCGTGCCGGCCTACTTCAACGACAGCCAGCGCCAGGCCACCAAGGATGCCGGCCGCATTGCCGGCCTGGACGTCAAGCGCATCATCAACGAGCCGACCGCCGCTGCCCTGGCCTACGGCCTGGACAAGGGTGACGGCAAGGACCGCAAGATCGCCGTGTACGACCTGGGCGGCGGCACCTTCGACGTGTCGATCATCGAGATTGCCAATGTCGATGGCGAAAAGCAGTTCGAGGTGCTGGCCACCAACGGTGACACCTTCCTGGGCGGTGAAGACTTCGACAACCGCGTGATCCAGTACCTGGTGGAAGAGTTCCAGAAGGACCAGGGCCTGGACCTGCGCAACGACCCGCTGGCCCTGCAGCGCCTGAAGGACGCCGCCGAGCGCGCCAAGATCGAGCTGTCCAGCGCCCAGCAGACCGAAGTGAACCTGCCGTACATCACTGCAGACGCCACCGGCCCGAAGCACCTGAACATCAAGCTGACCCGCGCCAAGCTCGAAGCCCTGGTCGATGACCTGGTCAAGCGTTCGATCGAGCCGTGCCGTACCGCGCTCAATGACGCCGGCCTGCGTTCCAGCGACATCGCCGAGGTGATCCTGGTTGGTGGCCAGACCCGCATGCCGAAGGTGCAGCAGGCCGTTGCCGAGTTCTTTGGCAAGGAGCCGCGCAAGGATGTCAACCCGGACGAAGCCGTGGCACTGGGCGCCTCGATCCAGGGCGGCGTGCTGGCCGGTGACGTCAAGGACGTGCTGCTGCTGGACGTGACCCCGCTGTCGCTGGGCATCGAAACCCTGGGGGGCGTGTTCACCAAGATCATCGAGAAGAACACCACCATCCCGACCAAGGCCTCGC
>JBJEWP010000128.1:0-6570 GCA_051885115.1 Stenotrophomonas sp.
CGCGTCGGCACCGAGCCCTGGAACGGCGTGCGCAACTACCAGGCGCGCAACTTCATGCGCGATGGCATGCGCATCGGCGACGGCATCCTGTTCTACCACTCCAATACCAAGGTGCCCGGCGTGGTCGGCATTGCCCGGGTGGCCAGTGAAGCCTATCCCGATGACACCCAGTTCGACCCGGACTCGGAGTACTTCGACCCCAAGGCCACGCGCGAGAACCCGCGCTGGATGCTGGTGGACGTGGGCTTTGAGCGCAAGCTGCGCGAGGTGATTTCGCTGGAGCGGATCAAGCAGCATGCGCAGGATTTCGGCGATGGCTTCCCGCTGACCGCCCGCGGCAGCCGGCTGTCGGTGTTCCCGGTCACCGCCGCACAATGGAACACCATGCTCGCGCTGGAAAAATGATTCATGGGCCCGGCCACGATGTGCGCCGGGCCTGTTGCCTTTGTCCTCCTCAACTTGTGGTGAAGTGATGTCTGAAGCCAAGCGTCTGGCCGCTGAAAAAGCCCTGGAATACGTGCAACGCGACATGATCGTCGGTGTCGGCACCGGCTCCACCGTGGCCTATTTCATTGATGGCCTGGCTACCCTGCCGTTCCCGATCAAGGCGGCAGTCTCCAGTTCCGAGCAGAGCACCGCGCAGCTGAAAAAGCACGGCATCGAGGTGATGGAGCTCAACCACGCCGGCACCCTGGAGCTGTATGTGGACGGTGCCGACGAATGCGACGGCAACAAGAACCTGATCAAGGGCGGCGGCGCGGCCCTGACCCGCGAAAAGATCATCGCCGAGGCCTCCAGGCAGTTTGTCTGCATCATCGATCCGTCCAAGCAGGTGCCGGTGCTGGGCACCTTCCCGCTGCCGGTGGAAGTGATCCCGATGGCCCGTTCGCTGGTGGCCCGCGAGATCCTGGCCCGCACCGGCGGCCAGCCGGTCTGGCGCATGGGCACCACCACCGACAACGGCAACCAGATCCTGGACGTGCACAACCTGGCCATCACCGACCCGGTGGCGCTGGAGCGTGAACTGAACCAGATCCCGGGCGTGGTCGCGGTCGGCCTGTTCGCCCGCCGCAAGGCCGACGTGGTGATCGTCGGCGGCACCCCGCCGCAGGTGATCTGACCCCGCCCCCGGCAGGCCGTCTCCATTGCTGAGACGGCCTGCGCGCACACTGGCCGTGCCTGCTGCCTGCCGCACCGCCATGACCTTGCGCTACCTGTTCGTCGACTTCAATTCCTACTTCGCCTCGGTCGAGCAGTTCGACGACCCCGCCCTGCGCGGGCGCCCGGTGGCGGTGGTGCCGGTGGCCAGCGAAGGCACCTGCTGCATTGCCGCCAGCTACCAGGCCAAGGCCTTCGGGGTGAAGACCGGCACCGGCGTGCGCGAGGCGCGCCAGCGCTGCCCGGACATCGTCTTCCGCCTGGCCCGGCCCGAACGCTACGTGGCCCTGCACCACGCGCTGATGGACCTGATCGGCCGCTGCATCCCGCACGAAACCCCGGCCTCGATCGACGAGGTAGCCTGCGCCCTGATGCTCAACGAGCAATCCGAGGACGCCGCGCGCGCGATTGCCTGGCAGATCAAGGCCGCCCTGCGCCGGGACTACGGTGATGCCATCACCTGTTCGATCGGCATTGCCCCCAACCGTTTCCTGGCCAAGACCGCCGCGGACATGCAAAAACCGGACGGGCTGACCGTGCTGCGCGCCGCCGATCTGCCCCAGGCCCTGTACCGGCTGGACATCGACGAACTGTGCGGGGTCGGCCCGTCGATGCAGCAGCGTCTGATTGCCGCCGGCATCGCCACCACGGTGCAGTTGTGCGCGGCCAGCCCGCGCCAGCTCAAGGCGATCTGGGGCGGCATCGGCGGTGAGCGTTTCTGGGCCGATCTGCACGGCATCGACACCCCGCCCCGGCGCAGCAACACCAGCTCGATCGGCCATTCGCATGTGTTGGGGCCGGAGCTGCGCAGCCTGCCCGGCGCCCGTGCGGTGGCCGGCAAGCTGCTGTCCAAGGCGGCCATGCGCCTGCGCCGCGGCGGCTGGAAAGCCTCCGCCCTGCATCTGAACGTGCGCCTGCTCGGGCGCGAAGATCGCCTGGAAAACAGCTGCCGGTTTGCCGCCATCGATGACAGCCAGCAACTGCTGCATCTGCTCTGGCAGTTGCTCGCGCCGCTGCCGGACATGGCCAGCCGTGCCCATCCGCCGCTGGCCATCTCGGTGGCATTGACCGGCCTGCAGGCCAACTGCGGGCAGAGCGAGGACCTGTTCGAAGACCGCCAGCAACGCCGCCGGCGCGCCCTCAACCAGGTGCTCGATGCGATCAACCAGCGCTATGGCAACAACACGTTGTACTTTGGCGCCCTGCAACCGGCCATCGCCGCCGGGGCCGCGCCGATGCGCATCCCCTTCAGCGTGATTCCCGATGTGGCCGCCGAGGCCGATGCCCACCACCACCCGCTGTGGCTGCAGGCGAACAACCGCTTCAAGGTGATCGCCCAGGCCCGCCACCAGGGACGTCTTGACGGATGAGCCGGCGCTGGTCGATGGTGTTGCATCCCCGCCAACGAGCCTGCCAATGAAAGCTGCCCTGATCCTGCCCCTGTTGCTGGCTGTGCTGCCGGCCTGTGCCAGTGCCGTCAGCACGGCGGGCAGCAGCAGCGGCCTGCCCTGGGTGGAACTGGCCGGCCAGCGTTACGAGGTGGAGCTGGCCACCGATGACCACAGCCGCGCCCAGGGCCTGATGTACCGCACCCAGCTGCCGGCCGGGCGCGGCATGCTGTTCATCCACGACAGCCAGGACTGGCAGGCCTACTGGATGAAGAACACCCGCATCCCCTTGGACATCCTGTATTTCGACAACCAGCTGCGTCTGGTCAGCCAGCAGCGCGATGTACCGCCCTGCCCGCCGCGCACCCAGTGCCCGGCCTATCCCAGCGAAGGCCCGGCCCGCTATGTGCTGGAGCTCAATGCCGGGCATGCCGCCCGTCTACAACTCCAGAACGGCCAGCGGCTGATACTGGGCCCGGGAATCCCCCCGGCCAACTGACCTGCTGATGATGTTGTCCCTGCCGGACTGGCGCACCCTGGCCGATACCGATGACGAGCAGTGGCCGCTGCTGGCCGCAGTGCTGCGGGTGGCCGCCGATGAACACCCGCAGCTGGATGCGCAGGCCTGCCATGCCCAGCTGCAGGGCCATGCCGATGCCCTGGCCACCGAGGTGGCCTCCATCGCCTCGCTGCCGCTGAAGATGGCCGCGATCAACCGCCACCTGTTCCAGGAGCAGGGCTACGGCCCGGCCGAGGACTACTATGCGGCCGACAACAACCACCTGCACCACGTGCTGGCGCAGCGCCGCGGCAACCCGATCGCGCTGGCCATCGTGCAGATCGAGGTGGCCAACCGTCTGGGGTTGCCGGTGCATGGTATTTCCTTCCCCGGCCATTTCCTCACCGCGCTGGACCTGGGTGATGACGCCATCCTGGCCATGGACCCTTACCACGGCGGCCACCCGCTGGGGCTGGAACAGATCGAGGCACTGGCCGCCCAGCACCTGGGCGGCCAGGCACCGGAAGCCGAGCTGCTGGTGCGCCTGCTGATGCCCACCCCGGTGCGCGGCATCGTGCTGCGCCTGCTGCGCAACCTGCAGCGCAGCTGGAGCCTGGCCGGGCAATGGGACAAGGTGGCCCGCTGTGCCGACCGCCAGCTGCTGCTGGCCCCGGAAAACGCCGAGGCCCGCCGCGACCGTGGCCTGGCCTACCTGCAGCTGGGCCATACCGCCGCTGCCCGGCGCGACCTGGAACGCTACCTGCGTCAGGAGCCGCAGGCCAGCGACAGCCAGCAGATCAGCGACCTGCTGCGCGATGCGCCGATCAGCAGCGGCCGCCTGCACTGACCCCGGCGCTGCCGTTTCAGTCCACCGGCAGCATCGAAAAATCGCTCTTGGCCATGCCACAGTCCGGGCAGGACCAGTCCGCCGGCAGCGCGTCCCACGGGGTGCCCGGAGCAATCCCTTCTTCGGGCAGGCCCAGTGCCTGGTCGTAGACAAAGCCACAGATTTCGCACATCCAGCGCGCACCACCAACGCCGTCATCGGCATCGTCGGGCAGACCCAGTTCGCTCAAGTCCAGCATCCACCACCCCCATCGCCAGGCAATCGGCGATCATTGTCGCTTTCCTGTCGCCCGGCTCAAGCCATGACCCAAGCCCTGGCCCTGCGTGGGGTGTACCTGATCACCCCCGACACCCACGATACCGCTGTCCTGCTCGCCACCACCGCGCCGTTGCTGGCCGCCGGCGTTGCCCTGCTGCAGTACCGCAACAAAACCGCCGATGCCGCCCTGCAGCTGACCCAGGCCCGCGCCCTGCAGGCATTGTGCCGCGAGCACGGGGTGCCGCTGGTGGTCAACGATGACCTCGCCCTGGCCCGGGAAGTCGGCGCCGCCGGGGTGCACCTGGGCATCAACGATGGCGACATCGCATCGGCCCGCGCCGCGCTGGGGGCGCAGGCGATCATCGGCGCCTCCTGCTACAACCAGATCGACCTTGCCCGCAAGGCCGCCGCCGCCGGTGCCAGCTACGTGGGCTTCGGTGCCTTCTTCCCCAGCCCCACCAAGCCGCATGCCCCACGCGCGGATGTGCAGCAGCTGCATGACAGCGCCGGCCTGGGAGTCACCCGGGTGGCCATTGGCGGCCTGAGCCCGGACAATGCCGGGGCACTTGTTGCTGCCGGCGCCGACCTGCTGGCGGTGGTCAGCGGCATTTATGCCGCCGCCGACCCGCTGGCCGCCCTGCGCGCCTACCACGCTTGTCTTGAAGGAAATACACGATGAACCACAGCCAGTCCTCCGCCCTGTTCGCCCGCGCCAAGACCCTGCTGCCCGGCGGCGTCAACTCGCCGGTGCGCGCCTTCAAGTCGGTCGGCGGTGAGCCGTTCTTCGTTGCCCGCGCCGATGGTGCCTACCTGTATGACGTGGATGGCAATGCCTATATCGACTATGTCGGCTCCTGGGGCCCGATGATCGTCGGCCACAACCACCCGGCCGTGCGCAGCGCAGTGGCTGCCGCGATCGAAAACGGCCTGTCCTTCGGTGCGCCCTGCCCGGCTGAAGTGGCCATGGCCGAGAAGATCACCGCCCTGGTGCCGTCGTGCCAGATGGTGCGCATGGTCAACTCCGGCACCGAGGCCACGCTGTCGGCGATCCGCCTGGCCCGTGGCGCCACCGGGCGCAACAAGATCGTCAAGTTCGAAGGCTGCTACCACGGCCATGGCGACTCGTTCCTGGTCAAGGCCGGCAGCGGCATGCTGACCCTGGGCGTACCGACCTCGCCGGGTGTGCCGGCCGGGCTGAGCGAACTGACCCTGACCCTGCCCTACAACGATTTCGACGCCGCCACCGCGCTGTTCGCACAGCAGGGCAGCGAGATTGCCGGGCTGATCATCGAGCCGGTGGTCGGCAATGCCAACTGCATTGCGCCGCGTGAGGGCTACCTGCAGCACCTGCGCGCCCTGTGCACCCAGTACGGCGCACTGCTGATCTTCGACGAAGTGATGACCGGCTTCCGCGTCGCCCTGGGCGGCGCGCAGGCGCACTACGGGATCACCCCGGACCTGACCACCTTCGGCAAGATCATCGGCGGCGGCATGCCGGTGGGTGCCTACGGCGGCCGCGCCGAGCTGATGAACCAGATCGCTCCGGCCGGCCCGATCTACCAGGCCGGCACCCTGTCCGGCAACCCGGTGGCAATGGCCGCCGGCCTGGCAATGCTGGAGCTGGTCAGCGAGGACGGCTTCCACGATCGCCTGTCTGCCAGCGCCGCACGCCTGTGTGCCGGGCTGGAAGCGGCCGCCGCCGAAGCCGGTGTGGCGGTGACCACCACCCAGGTCGGCGCGATGTTCGGCCTGTTCTTCACCGACCAGAAGGTGGAAACCTACGCCCAGGCCACTGCCTGCGACACCGCCGCCTTCAACCGCTTCTTCCAGGCCATGCTCGAGCGCGGTGTGTTCCTGGCCCCCAGCGCCTACGAGGCCGGCTTCATCTCCGCCGCCCACACCGACGAAGTGATCCAGGCCACCCTGGCCGCGGCACGCGAAGCCTTCAAGGTGGTCGCCGCCGGCTGACCGCTGCCTGCCCGCTGCTGCAACGCAAAAGGCCGGCAATGCCGGCCTTTTGTCTGCCTGCAGGCAGGGCGGGATCAACCGAAGGTGAGCTTGCCCTTCATGATGCCCCAGTGCCCCGGGAATGAGCAGAAGAAGGTGTAGTCACCGCCCTTCTTCAACTTGCTGGTGGCAAAGCGCACCCGGGTGGTGGCACCGCCGCCGATCATCGGCGTGGCCGCAATCACCCGCGCATCGTTCTTGGGCAGGTGGTTGTCGGCCAGCGGCGCGCGCATGCCGGCCTGCGCCACCGCGGTGAAATCCTTGGTTTCGGTAAGCACCCAGTTGTGGCCCATCACTGCCACCGGGCGGGTACCGGTATGACGCAGGGTCAACTCGACCTGGGTGCAGTCGCCGGGCACCGCCAGGCTGGTGGTGGAAAACTGCATGCGGTCATTGCTGTCGATGCTCAGCGC
>JBJEWP010000129.1:0-6529 GCA_051885115.1 Stenotrophomonas sp.
TCATCGCCGGCAACCACCGAGACCTGGCCGCCGTGGGCAGCGGCCATCGCCTTGACGGTGTCTTCCAGCTGTTGCGGGCCCATGTCCTCGGTCGGGGTGTGAACCAGGTCGCGCACCTGGCAGCAGGCGGCGATCAGGGCGGCCACTTCCTCACTCGGGGTGGCGGCCAGCTGTGCCGGCTGGCGGGCCGGCTTGCGGTAGCGGTTGAAGCGGTAGCTGCCCAGGCCCCAGCCCAGGGCCAGCAGGTCGGCATCGGTGTCATCGCTGGCCAGCTGCCAGACGCTGCCGGCGGGCAGGGCGAACGGGGCGTGGGCGTAAGCATAGGCATCGGCACGGTCACCCACGCCGATCACGCCGGCGGCCAGGCCGTCCGGGCCCGGGATCAGGGCCACGCTGCCGGCGGCAGCGGCAAAGCCGGTGGCGTCCAGGAAGGCGGCCACGGCCGCGCTCTGGCCGGCACGCCAGGCGGCGAAGGAAGTGGTGTCCAGCACGTACAGCGGCAGGGCGTTGTTGCTGCTGGCGGTGAAGCCGGTGGGCAGGGTGGTCATGCGGTGTCCTCGTTGCAGGGGTCAGGCGGCGACGTGTGCGTCCAGCCAGTCGGCCAGCCCGATCAAGGTGTCGAACTGCAGGTCCGGCTGCAGCTCGGGGTGGTTCCAGTGCGCATCGATGCGGTTGATCCAGCAGCCGCGCAGGCCGGCGCGCTGGGCTCCGGCCACGTCCAGCTCGATGTGGTCGCCCACATGCAGCACCCGCTCCGGCGGCAGCCCCAGCTGCTGGCAGGCGGCGTGGAAGATGCTGGCCTGCGGCTTGGCCGCACCGTGTTCACGGGCGCCGAGCTGGAAGGCAAACAGGTGGTCGATGCCGATGGCTTGGAGGTCGGCATTGCCGTTGGTCAGTGCGCCCACCGGGAAACGGGCGGCAATGCGCTGCAGCCCTTCCAGGGCATCGTCGTAGAAGGTGACCTGGTTGCGCGCGGCATAGAAGGCGTCATACGCCGGGGTCACCAGGTCCAGCGGCTCGCCGCTGGCCTTGAAGGCTGCTTCCAGGGTGATCCGGCGCAGCGCCGACAGGTCATGCGCCAGTTCCGGGTGGGCCTGCCAGGTCTGTACGCGCAGGGCCTGCATCGCCGGGATCGGGAAGCGTGCGGCGGTGGCCGGGCTGTGGGCCTTGAGCCAGTCGTCAAGCACCTGGTCGATATGGGTGGCGATCGGAGCGAACGGCCACAGGGTGTCGTCCAGGTCCAGGGTAATGGCAGCAATGGGCATGTTCACCGGGCCATTGTACCCCCGCGCCGGATGGCTGCCCGGCGCGGGGGCGGGGGCTCAGTAGCGTGGGTCGTCCTCGCCCAGGCCGGTGGCCGCTTCGGCTGCCGGTGGCTGCCGGGGTGTATCCACCGTACGGCTGACCCCGGCCGCAGCGGCGGTGGTGGCGGCCATGCCGGCATGCCCAGGCGTGCTGTCCGCGCCATCCGTGCCGTGCTGTTCGGCTTCGGCTTCGTCCGCGGCAAATTCGGCTTGCGCCGCTGCCACCTGGGCCTTGGTCGCGGCCAGCAGGCCGGACAGGGCGGTGAGCACCTGCAGGATCTTCGGTGCAGAGGCAAAGCGCGAAGCCACCCCGGCGGCGGCCTTCTCCGGGTCCAGCTTGCCGGAGACAAAGCCCAGGCCGACACCGGCACCGAGGATGCGCCACGGCGTCCAGGCGGCGGACCAGGTGCTGCGCACCTGCTGCATGTTGTCGCGCAGCTGGCTGCGGCGGCCATCCATGACCTGGCTGGCACGTTCGATCCGCCGTTGCACCTGGGCCAGGTTGGGCTTGCGCACGTCATCCTCTTCGTCCTCGCGCTCACGCCTGGACAGGTGGGCCAGTTGCTTGCGGCTGGCCTCGAAGCGGGCCATTTCGAAATAACGCAGGGCCTGCCAGCCACCGATCGCCGCCACCAGCAGGCTGACCAGGGCGCTGATCGAGGTGGCGGCCAGCCAGCTCAGGCCCAGCGCGTGCAGGCCGGCAATCAGCGCGGCCATCAGCAGCAGCCAGGCGCTGGCGCCGAAGGCCACTGCCACCGCCAGCCACACCGCAGCGCGGGCCAGCACGATGCGCGCCTGGGCCACTTCGGCAGCGACCAGCCGGCGCATCGCCCGGCCCATGTCGCGGCCGGAGTCCAGGCTTTCACGCCCGGCCTGGCCCAGGGTTTCAAACGCCTCGCCGATGCCCGGGGGATCCCCGGGCAGTCCGGTAGCGGACGGCGATGACGCCGCAGTGGCGGAATCGCGTACGGCCACGTCAGTCGTTGCTGCCGCGGGTCAGCTTGGCAATCAGGAAGCCGGCGGCAAAGGCCACACCGAAGGAGGCCAGCGGCTTTTCGCGGATCAGTTCGGCGGCGCTGTCGATCAGGTCCTTGCTCTTGTCCAGCAGGGCATCGACCTGCTCCTTGGCCACTGCGCCACCGGCACTGGCGGCGGACTTGCCGTACTGCGCGCTCTCCGACAGCTCGGCCTTGATCTTCGCCTTGGCCTGCACGGCCTCGTCGGAGACGGAGCTGGCCACGCCCTTGACGGCGCTGCCGGCGGCATTGGCGGCGGCCTTGAGGTGGCTGCCGGCCTCGTTGAGCTGATCCTTGAGGTTTTCGGTATTGGTCGGGCTCATTGCTTGCTCCTTTGCTGGGGGATGGCGCCGTCATGGCACCGGATGAAGGGGTGATTGATACCACGGTGGACATTCACAGAATGTCAGCACAATGGCTCAGCGCATCACCAGGTCACCGCGGCGGTTGCCGCGCAGGATGCGCAGCACCAGCTGTGGCGGGCGCTTGTCGAAGCTGGCACGCAGCCCGGCCAGGTCGTTGAACTCACCGGCACTGCTGGCCAGCAGCACGTCACCACGGGCCAGGCCACTGCCTTCGGCACGGCTGCCCCGGGCCACATCGCTGACCAGCACCCCGCTCAGGCCGGCCTGGCGGGTGGCTTCGGGCAGTTCCACAAAGCGTGCGCCGGTCAGGCGCGGGTCCAGCCCGGCGCCGTCGAGCTGGCGCAGCTGTTCATGCAAGGTGGCACGCAGGCTCAGCGGCTTGCCGTCACGGCGGATCTCCAGGCTCAGCGTGCTGCCCACCGCCTGCAGACCCTCGATGTTGTGCAGGGCCGCGGCATTGGCGATGCGCTGGCCGTTGGCGGCAAGCACCACATCACCGGGCTGCAGGCCGGCGGCGGCCGCACCGGAGCCGGGCAGCACGCGGGTGATCAGCGCGCCGCGGGCTTCTTCCAGGTTCAGCGCCTTGGCCAGCTGCGGGCTCAGGTTCTGGGTTTCCACCCCCAGGGTGCCGCGGATCACCTCGCCGTGGGCCAGCAGCTGCTCCACCACGTTGCGCGCCAGGTTGGCCGGAATGGCCAACCCTAAGCCGATGTTGCCGGCCATCGACCCCTGCGGGTTGAAGCTGGCGGTGTTGATGCCCACCAGCTGGCCGGACAGGTTGACCAGGGCGCCGCCGGAGTTGCCCGGGTTGATCGAGGCATCGGTCTGGATGAAGTTCTGGTAGCCCAGGCCGCGGATGCCGCTGCGCCCCACTGCCGAGACGATGCCGCTGGTCACCGTCTGGCTGAAGCCGAACGGGTTGCCGATGGCGACCACGAAATCACCGACCTTGAGCTGGTCGCTGTTGGCCAGGTTGATCGCGGTCAGGCTCTCGGCCGGGATGCGGATCAGGGCCACGTCGGTGTCGGCGTCCGAGCCGAGGAACTCGGCGGTGAAGCTGCGGCCGTCGGCCAGGGTGACCTGCACGTCGTCGGCGTTGTCGATCACATGGTGGTTGGTCAGCACATAGCCCTTGGCCGCGTCGATGATCACCCCCGAGCCGAGGGATTCATTGATGCGCTCGGCCGGCACCTGCGGGAACAGGCGGCGGAACACCGGGTCATCGAAGAACGGGTTGCGCACCCGCACCACCTGTTTGGTGTTGATGCTTACCACCGCCGGCATGGTGCGTTCGAGCATCGGCGCCAGTGAGGGCAGCGGCTGGCCGGCGACGCTGGCCGGCAGGCTGGCGGCGGTGGGCAGGGCACTGGCCACCGCGGGCGGGGCGGCCTGGGCGGGGTTGTCCAGCAGCGCCTGGGCGCCGGTGGCGGCAAAGCCACCGAAGGCGGCGGCCAGGGACAGGGTAAGCAGGGTCGGCAGTGGGCGCATCGGCGGGTTCCCTTGGGGGTCGACGTCCGGGCTGAGGATGGGGACAGCCGGCGGGGTTTCAAGCTGAACGAGTGTTGCCAGTGTGCCCTGAATGGTCAATCAAACCCGTGGAGCCCGGCAAACCCAAGCCCGGCGCGGGCTTGGCCGATTGCAAGCCCTGCGCGGCAAATTTTCCGTTTGACTTGGCCGGCGTGCTGGGTAAGCTGGTCAGCGTCCAGGGCACAATATGTAGCGGTGCCAGGAATACAGCCCACTAGCGGTAGGGTTTCCGCTGGTGGCAGCACCCAACAGGCGATGGTGCAATGACAATGATCGACGTGCCCCGCAACAGCCGCACCGCAGGTCCCCATTGAGCAGCAGTACAGGCACGCCTGGCGTGTCTGGCGGGCTTTTGTCGTTGCAGTACGCGGGTGTGATGGTCATCACCCAATTTGAGATACGTACCTTTACCGGTGCACTACGGAGAGCAGCACAACATGAGCAAGGTTCAGGCGGTCGTTGACACCACGCAGGCGGCGGTCAGCCAGGAAGTTCCGATGCAGCCGGCATCGATGGACATCTGGGACAAGAAGTACCGCCTGAAGACCAAGGGCGGCGAGCCGATCGATGCCGACATCGACGGCACCTACCGCCGTGTCGCCCGTGCCCTGGCCGAAGCGGAAGCCACCGCCGAGCTGCGTGCCTACTGGGAAGAGCGTTTCACCTGGGCCCTGCGCCGTGGCGCGATCCCGGCCGGGCGCATCACCTCCAATGCCGGTGCGCTGGAACACAAGCCGGCCACCAGCACCATCAACTGCACCGTGTCGGGCACCATCACCGACTCGATGGACGGCATCCTGGAGAAGGTCCACGAAGCGGGCCTGACCCTGAAGGCCGGCTGCGGCATCGGCTATGAGTTCTCCACCCTGCGTCCGCGCGGTGCGTTCGTGGCCGGCGCCGGTGCCTATACCTCCGGGCCGATGTCCTTCATGGATATCTACGACAAGATGTGCTTCACCGTGTCCAGCGCCGGTGGCCGTCGTGGCGCGCAGATGGGCACCTTCGATGTCTCCCACCCGGACGTGAAGGATTTCATCCGCGCCAAGCGCGAGGATGGCCGCCTGCGCCAGTTCAACCTCAGCTTGCTGATCACCGACGGCTTCATGGAAGCGGTCAACACCGACGCCGAATGGCCGCTGGTGTTCCCGGTCAACACCAAGGAGCAGGCCACCATCGACGAGGCGGTGGACAACATCGTCTGGCGCGACTGGCCGACCCACACCAACTACATCGTGCGCGACGACGGCCTGGTCGCCTGCAAGGTCTACGGCCACATCCGTGCCCGCCACCTGTGGGACATGATCATGGTCTCCACCTATGACTACGCCGAGCCGGGTTTCATCCTGATCGACCGCGTCAACGAGATGAACAACAACTGGTGGTGCGAGAACATCCGTGCCACCAACCCGTGTGGCGAGCAGCCGCTGCCGCCGTACGGCGCCTGCCTGCTGGGCTCGGTCAACCTGACCAAGTTCGTGCGTGAGCCCTTCACCGAGAACGCCTCCTTTGACTGGGACGAGTACCGCGAAGTGGTGCGCGTGTTCACCCGCATGCTGGACAACGTGGTCGAGGTCAACGGCCTGCCGCTGGAGCAGCAGCGCATCGAGATCATGCGCAAGCGCCGCCACGGCATGGGCTTCCTCGGCCTGGGTTCGACCCTGACCATGCTCAAGATGAAGTACGGCAGCAGTGAGTCGTGCGAGTTCACCGAAGCCATTGCCCGTGAGATGGCCATTGCCGGCTGGGAAACCGGCCTGGCCCTGGCCAAGGAAAAGGGCGCCGCGCCGATCATGGACGAGGTGTTTGAAGTCACCGGCGAAATGCTGCGCAAGCGCCCGGAAATGGTCACCGACGGCTACAAGGTGGGCGATTCCATCCACGGCCGCGTGCTGCACACCCGCTACAGCCGCTACATGCAGCGCATTGCCGAAGTGGCCCCGGAGCTGGCCGACGAGCTGGCCACCCACGGTGCCCGCTTCACCCACCACAGCTCGATCGCCCCGACCGGCACCATCTCCCTGTCGCTGGCCAACAACGCCTCCAACGGCATCGAGCCGTCGTTCGCGCATCACTACAGCCGCAACGTGATTGTGGAAGGCAAGAAGTCCAAGGAGAAGGTGGACGTCTACTCCTTCGAACTGCTGGCCTACCGTGCGCTGGTCAACCCCAAGGCCATGCCGTTTGCCACGGAACCCGATGCCCAGCTGCCGGACTACTTCATTGCCGCCGACGACATCAGCCCGAAGCAGCACGTGGACGTGCAGGCCGCCGCACAGAAGTGGGTGGACAGCTCGATCTCCAAGACCGCCAACGTACC
>JBJEWP010000130.1:0-42041 GCA_051885115.1 Stenotrophomonas sp.
CGGTGTGGTCGAACATGTTGGCCATGAACCAGATCACGAACAGGATCGAGACCCAGGAGCCGAACACGATGACCACCCGGGTGAAGGTGAGGTGGAAGTCATCTCGCCACAGATAATTGGTGATCAAGCCCAGGATGAGCAGGGCGGCGGCCTGCCAGAGCACGATCGAGGCCATCAGCCACTGGCACTTGGCCTTGCCCAGCAGCTCCACTTCCTCGTGCAGCTGGGCCTCGCTCTTGGCCTTCCAGTGCGCCACCTGCTTTTCGAACGGGGCGCGGTACAGCTCGTTGTCCTGCAGCAGCAATCCCAGACCTTTGAACAAGGCAACCATGGCTTACTCCTTCGCAACGGGTTCTCAAGGGCCACCCGCCAAGGGCAGGCGAGGGCATGAGTGACGTTGTGCGCCTGTCCCGGTGAGGACGCAATGCAGGCGTGGCCCGGGAAGATCGGGCAGAAACCGGCTGCTGCAGTGCAAAATGCACGAACGCGGGGATTGCCGGCGAAAACACGGCAAATTTTGTGCAGGCGCACAGCGTTTCACGCCACGCGGAGAATTGCTAAGCCGGCGTGAAACCGCGCAATGATGCGCTGATTGGCGGTTGCCATCGCAAAACCGCAACGGGGTTCCTGTTGCCGCTGCCCTCGTGCATGCTAGGCGTCCCACGCAGGTTGCCTGGCTGACTGTGCGGGGGATACGGAGCCACCGCAGCCAGGGGCTGCATGCAGGGGAAGTTTGAATGCCCGGGCAGCAAGCCTACAGACAACAGATGCGGATGGTGGCCAGTGCTGGCGCAGTGGTCGCCATTGTGCTGGCCTGTGCCTTCACGATGATGCTGGGGGTTGACCGCAAGGCCCGGCTGTCAGCCATCCAGCGCCAGGCCAGCCTGCAGGCCACGTCCACCCACCGCCTGCTGGAACAGCAGTTCAACAGCGCCACCCGGGCGATGGTCAGCATCCAGGCCCAGGTGGCGCAGGTGCAGCAGGCACTGGGCAACAACCAGCTGCCGCCGGCGATGCAGGAGCAGATCCTTGACCAGACCGCAGCGCGCAACCCGGAGCTGGTGGACCTGAGCGTGGTCGATGACAGCGGTCAGCTGCTGGCCGGGGTGCGCGGCGACCCCAACTTCTATGACTGGGCCATCGAGGACAACCAGATTGCCGGCTCGCCGTTGTACGTCGGGCCGTTGCAGGCACGCAGCGACCACAGCTGGCAGTTGCCGCTGGCCATGCGCATCGATGCCGGGCGCTGGTTGCTGGCGCGCCTGCGTGGCAGCCAGCTGCAGGCCCTGATGGCCGATGAAATGTTGGGTGCCGGTGGGGTCCAGCTGCTGCTGGACAACCATGGCCTGGTGCTGGCCGACAGCCGTGGCGAGCGCCTGCTCGGGCGCCAGCTGGGCTACTGGGACAGCATCGGGGCGGAAGTACCGGCGGTGGCCGCCGGTGAGCAGGTGTTCGGTGACGATGTGCGCCGCATTCTGGCCCTGGTGCAGGCCCCGCAGCTGCCGCTGAAGGTGGTCACCGCGCGGGCCCGTGACGAAGCCCTGGTGGGCTGGTGGCGTTACCTGGCCGGGGCCTTGCTGATCTACCTGATCTACCTGTGCGGGGTGGGCTACCTGCTGTACGCCATCCGCAACGCCCACCTGCGCCAGCAGCGGCTGGCCGACGAGGTGCGGGCCGGCTCGGCCGAGCTGGCGCTGGCCAACAAGATCGGCCGGGTCAGCACCTGGACGGCCAACACGCAGATGCTGCACTGGGGCCACAGTGCCGCCCAGGCCTTTGGTCTGGACCGCAACTCGGCCAGCCTGGGCGATGTATTCGAGCGCGTGCACCACCTGGACGTGGCCATGGTCCGGCGCAGCTGGCAGCAGGCCTGGGCCGGCGAGCAGCCGATGGACCTGATGTTCCGTCTGGTGTTCCCCGGCGGGGTGGTGCGCTGGCTGTCGGTGCGTGGCGAACGGGTGGCCGATGGCAGCGGTTACATGACCGGTGCGGCGGTGGACGTGACCGAGCGGGTGCAGGCGCAGGAACGTGCGCGCGAGGCCGAGCGCCAGTTCCGCATCCTGTTCGAACGCAACCCGGTGCCGTTCTGGTTGTTTGACCTGCACAACCTGCGTTTTCTGGAGGTCAACCAGGCGGCGATCGAACGCTATGGCTATACCCGCGAGGAACTGCTGGCGATGAGCGTGCTGGACATCCGCCCGCAGGAGGACTGGGCCGAACTGCGCGAGACGATCAGCCTGATCCAGCGCGGGGTATTGCGCGAATCACGCGTACGCACCCACCAGCGCAAGGACGGCAGCCTGCTGTCGGTGCAGGAGCAGACCGCGCGGCTGGAATTTGCCGGCCACGATGCCTGCCTGGTGCTGGCGGTGGACGTGACCGAACGCCTGGCCTACGAGCGCGACCTGGCCTACCGCGCCAGCCACCACCCGGAGACCGGGTTGATGACCCGTCGCGCGTTGGCTGACACCCTGGACATGCGGGACCGCCCGTATGCCATTGCCCATGTCCAGCTGCGCGGCCTGCAGCTGGTCGGCGACACCCTGGGCCAGGACATCGGCGAGCAGGTGTTGCGTACCGTGGCCGCCCGCCTGGGCGGCCTGGGCGGCCGTTACGGCCTGCTGGCCTACCAGCCTGGTGAGGATTTCATTCTTGCCATCAAGGGTCGCTATGACCTGGAGCATGTGCTGGAACACCTGGCCGAGGTGGTCAGCGAGCCGGTGCGCGGGCCCGAATCGTTCCATCAGCTGCAGGCCCACATCGGCGTGGACAGCTGCACCGTCACTGGCCTGCCCGCCGACACCATCATGGCCCGTGCGGCCCAGGCCGCGCATGCCGCGCGTGCCGATGGCGTGCTGATCAAGTACTACGACCAGGCCGTGGCCCAGCGCCTGACCGCGCGCCTGCACATGGCCGCGCGTATCCACACCGCGATCGAGCAGGGCCAGTTCGAGCTGTACTTCCAGCCGATCTGCCGGTCCAGCGATGGCCAGCCGGTGATGCTGGAAGCCCTGCTGCGCTGGCCGCAGGCCGATGGCAGCTGGATCATGCCCGGCGAGTTCATCACCCTGGCCGAGGACACCGGGCAGATGATTGCCCTCGGCCGCTGGGTGATCCGCGCCGCGGCCCGGGCCCAGCTGGCCCTGGCCCAGGCCGGCTGGAACGGGCTGAGCGTGGCGGTCAACGTGTCGGCGGTGCAGTTCCTCAACGATGACCTGGTCGGCGAATTCAGCCGGGCCTGTGATGACATCGGCATCAGCACCCAGGCGCTGCAGGTGGAGCTGACCGAATCCAGCCTGATGCGCGACCCGGAGCGCGGCCTGCAGACCATGCAGCGGCTGCACGAACGCGGGATCAAGATCGCGCTGGATGACTTCGGTACCGGCTTCTCCTCGATGTCCTACCTGCAGCACCTGCCGCTGGATGCACTGAAGATCGACCGCAGCTTCGTCGCCGACGTGGAATCGAACCCGCGCAATGCGGCGATCTGCCGCGCGCTGCTGTCGCTGGGCCACAGCCTGGGCCTGGAAGTGGTGGCCGAAGGGGTGGAGACCGAAGGCCAGCGGCAATGGCTGCGCAGCCACGATTGTGACCACCTGCAGGGTTACCTGATCAGCCCCCCGCTGGCGATGGGCGAGATCCTGGCCTGGCTGCAGGCGCTCAAAGCCACAGCCTGAGCTGGCGGGCATGGCCCGGGTCGGGCCGGCGCCCCTGCAGCCACCAATCCTCCAGAATCGGGCGCAGCACATCGCCGTGCATGCGCGCGTGGCGGCGGCCGGCAAAGCGGTCCATGTTGTCCTGCTGGGCGGCCAGGATGGCCGCGTCCTGGCGGCCGACATGGGCCAGCAGCGGCCACAGCAGGGCGCGTACTGCCCAGCGCGGGGCCCAGCGGCCATGCACGTGGAAACTGGCCAGGATGCGCGTGTTGCGCGCATCAACGGGGGAAAAGTGCAGGCTGACGCAGACCTGGGCACCGCTGGCGTAGTCGTACTGCAGGCGGCTGCTGCCGGGCAGCTGGAAATGCGCGCTCTCACCGGTGCGGCGTGATTCGAACAGGCGGTAGACCAGCCCGCTCTGCGCGCCCTGGCCACGGTAATCCACCCGTACCCGGTCGCCATCAACCTGCAGCTGCACCCCGGTGGGCCGGCGCGCACTGTCGCGGCGCAGCCAGCCGGCATGCACGTAGTGGGTGTGCAGTGCGTCCAGGAAGTTTTCCATCACATCGACCACGTGGCCGCGCCATTGTGCCTGCCACAGGAAGCGGCGCTGGGCCGGGCCCAGCTCGCTGGCCAGGGTTGGCAGCCGCTCAACCCCGTGGGCAGCGGGGCGCAGCCAGAGCAAGCCATCGTGCTGCTGCAGCGGGAAGGCCGGCACCCGGATCCTGGGCAGGGGCTGGCCCGGCTCATGTCCGGGCAGGGCAGCCAGGGCGCCGGACGGGTCAAACCGCCAGCCGTGGTAGGGGCACTGCAGCTGGCCATCACGCAGGCAGCCGGCCGACAGTGCCACTTGCCGGTGCGGGCAGCGGTCCTCCAGGGCAAAGGGCTGCCCGTCGCTGCCGCGGGCCAGCACGAAGTGGCGCCCGAGCAGGGTGAGCGGCAGCGGTTTGCGGCGCAGATGGTCGGCGCGGGCCACCGCGTACCAGTGTTCAAACAGCGGTGCTGGCCAGTCGGGGGCAGGGTCGTGGCTCATAGACGGTAGTGACGCATCAACGGTTCGCCCAGACGGCGGGTCAGCAGGCCCAGGGCGGCGAGCAGGGCGCGGGTACGCCGTGACTGCGGTGGCGCCCACACCGCACTGTATTCGATCGCCGCCTGGCCACCGCGCAGGCGCTTGAACTGCGCCGCGCCGGCGCTGAGGTTGAGCCTGCGCTGCGACAGCCGGGCCTGGCGGTAGCTGGTGGCGGTGAGCGTGCGGTACAGCGCCAGCTCCATCGGCGCACCGGTGTCGTAGCCGACGATCGGGGTGGAGACGTGATGTTCGGTGCCGAACATGCCGGCAATGCACTGCAACCGGCCGGCATCATCGCGCCAACCTTCCAGCCGCAACAGGCCGTCACGTTGCCAGTCGGCAATCATCTGCGGGCGGTAATCCGGGTTCCAGCGCGAGTACTTGCCCAGGTAGAGCTGGGCATACAGTTCGGCGATACGCGGGGCATCGTCGGCACTGATCGCGGCGTTGTCGCACCAGTGCAGGTCCTGGCGGGCCAGCAGGCGGGCATCGGCGCGCATGTTGGGCAGCCGTGATACAGCGGTCAGGTCGGGGTACAGCCAGACCTGGCGGCTGGCGATCAGCACGAAGCCGCGGGCCTGCAGGGCGGCCAGCCAGTCGGCGTTGTCCTGGCCGTTGAGCGAGCGGAACCACAGCGCATGCTGTGGCCAACGCTGGCGGGCCTGGTCGATGGCGCGGTCGATGTCCAGGCTGGCCAGTGGCGGGTACAGGTTGGTGGACAGGCACCAGTTGTTCAGCGCCACCGCACGGTCCAGCGCGCAGCCATCGGCCAGCCGGCCCAGCCCGGCGCACAGTCCGGCCAGCGGCCGGCCGATCGCGGCCGGCAGCAGCCGGCGTGCCTCTTCGGCGGCGTAATCGATATAGGTGCTGCGCGGCGAGCAGACCCAGGCATTGCCGGCCTCGCCCTGGTTGACGGTGACCGGCAGCGGCATGCTGCCGGCATCCACTGCCTCGATCCGCGCGTCCAGGTTGCGCGCCAGCGCGCTGGCGTTGCGCCCGGCATAACGCGCCAGGTAGGCCTGGGCGTTGCCGCTGAACTGCTCGATCGGCACCGGTGTGCTCATGGCAGGGGTTGACCGTCCCATTCGATATCCACGGTGGAGGCGGCGCGCAGGTTGCCACCGTGGTGGCGGGCTTGCAGGGCGTAATGCAGCAGGTCGCGCAGTACCTGACCACGCGGGCGGACATCATCGGCGCGGGCCAGCACGTCGGTGGCGCGGCGGTAATCCTTGCGCCAGGCGGCCCACTGGCCGCGCAGCAGTGACAGCGGGGCGGCATGCAGCCACATCATCGGCGCCAGCATCGCCGCGCTGCCGGCTGGCGGTTGCCGGCAGTGGTGTGCGCTGCCGGTCACGGCCTGGACCAGGGCATCGCTGCCGGCAAACAGGTGCACCGCACTGGTGCTGCGCGGGTTGCATTCGATCACCGTGGCCCGGCCCTGGGCATCGACGATCCAGTCAAAGGCGATCTGCCCGCTGTAATCCAGCGCGGCGACCAGGGCCGTGGTCTGGGCCTGGATGTCGGCGTTGTCCACCGCATCGAAGTAATAGCTGGCACTGCGCGCCATGCGCCAGCCCGGGCGGTAGGCGGCGTGGGCCAGCAGGCGGCCCTGGTGGGCGACGCCGTAGCTGCAGATTTCCTGCCCGGGCAGCAGCTGCTGGGCCACCCAGGGCCGGCCATCCAGTGGCGGCGCGTTGGCCGGCAGGCCGTCGCGGTACAGGCGCACCTGGACCCCGAAGCGGGAAAATTCCGGCTTCAGCACCAGCGGGCGGCCGGCGGCCCATTGCCTGGCCTGCTCCAGCTGCTGCACCTGCTGGCTGTCGGGCACGCGCAACCCGGCCTGCCGGGCCAGGGCGATGAACTCCCACTTGCTGTGCAGTTGTCGCAGCAGGGGCAGGTCCATGCAGGCCACGCGGGTGTGCGCTGGCAGCTGCCCGCGGCCGTGGGCCAGGTAGAACACTTCCTCGCAGGTGGGCAGCACCAGGTCGATCTGCTGCTGCTGGCAGATCTGCCGCAAGGCCTGCACGAACGCTTGCGGTTGCTGGCGTGGCGGTGGCAGCCGGTGGTGGGCATGCACCGCGCGGCTGGCGCCGGTGGCATGGGCCGGCTGGCTGTCGGCGGTGTGTACCTGCCAGCCGGCGCTGGCGAACTGGCGGGCCAGGTCCAGCGCCACCGGGGCGCGGGCGCCGGTGAGCAGGATGCGCCCGGGTTGCGCTGCGCTCATGCCGTGCCCCCGGGGCGCCAGCGCTGGCAGTGGGACGGCACCAGGCGCACGTGCCGGTGTTGCCGGCCCAGCGCATGCAGGCGGGCAAAGGTGTCGCGGTAGGCCGGGCCGTCGCCGAGCCAGGCGGTGACCACGGCCGGCGGCAGCACGCCCTTTTCCAGCGCATCGGACGACCAGGTGGCATCGGCGATCAAAAACACCGGGCCGTTGCCATCGTCAAACCACAGCCCGGTATGGCCGGCGGCATGCCCGGGCAGCGGCACCAGCAGCACGCTGCCGTCACCGAACAGGTCGTGCGGGTGGGCAAACCCGGCCAGTTCGGCCGGCACCGTGCTGGCGGGGGGCAGCTGCTGGAAGTGCTGCAGGCGTGGGCCGGCGCCGGCCAGCAGGGCTGGCAGGTAGCCGTTGGCGGTGGCCTGCACCCGGTTGCAGCCGAGCTGGTGCTGCCAGGCGGCGTGGTCGCAGTAGACCTGTGCCTGCGGGAAGTCGGCGACCCCGGCAACATGGTCGCCGTGCAGGTGGGACAGCACGACATGGCCGATGGCCTCGGCAGCGATGCCACGGGCCTGCAGCTGCCCGACCAGGGCCTGCTCGCAGGCGCCGTGCACCGGCGTGGTCCAGCGGTACAGGCGTTCGGGAAACGGATCGGTGGCGTGCAGGAAGTGGCTGGCATAGCCGGTATCGAACAGCAGCCAGCCCTGCGCACGGTGGTGCAGGGCGGCAGCCAGCGAGGGGAACGCGCAGGGCTTGAGGCTGCCGTCGCGGCGCACGGCAATTTCCGGATGGCGGCAATGGCCGGCCTCGAACAGCTGCCACTCAGTGATCATGGACTTTCCAGTGGCGGGCGAAATCGGCCAGGCCCTGCTCCAGCGAAATGACCGGGGTGTAGCCCAGCTCGTGGCGCGCGCGGCTGATGTCCAGGGTCTGCGACCAGCCGATCACCCCGACCCCGTAGCGGGTCAGGCGCGGCTCGGGGCGGCCTGGACGCAGCCGGGCCAGGGTTTCGCTCAGGCCGGCTGCGGCCACCGCCAGCTGCCGCGGTACCGGCCGCAGCGCCACCTGCAGCCCGCACAGGGCGAAGGTGTGGGCCAGCAGTTCAGCCACCGCGGTCGGCTGGCCATTGCTGATGTTGTAGGCCCGGCCATCGCCGGGGGCATCGGGCTGCAGTGCCGCCCGGGTGGCAGCGACCACGTTGTCGACATGGGTGATGTCGATCACCGCACGGCCGCCATGCACCAGCGGGAAACGGCCACCGGCGGCCACGGCGAGGATGCGCGGGAAGATCGCCGTATCGCCGGGGCCGAACACCGCGCGCGGGCGCAGCACCACGCTGGGCAGGGCGGCGGCGGCGGCACGCACCAGCTGTTCGCCCTCCCATTTGCTGCGCGCGTATTCGGTGATCCAGCGTGCGGGTGGGCTGAAGGCTTCGCCGACGTTGTACTGGTCGGCAAAGCGGAAGTAGATGCTGGGCGAGCTGAAGTGGACCAGACGCTGCACCCCGGCGGCCTGGCTGGCGGTGAGCAGGCGCTCGGTGGCCAGCACGTTGTCACGCTGGAACTGTGCCGCCGTGCCCCACGGGCTGGAGCGGGCGGCGCTGTGCACCACCGCATCGATGCCGGCCAGCAGAGGGCCCAGGTCATCGGCAGCGAGGTCGGCAGCAACACCGTCGATGCCCGGCCCCAGCGCGGCCAGGGCCTGAGTGTTGCGGCCGCTGGCCCGCACCTGGTGGCCGTCGGCGGCCAGGGCGCGGGCGATATGGCTGCCGATGAAGCCGGTGGCACCGGTAACCAGGATGCGTGCCATCAGTAGCGCAGCACCACGCCGCCGGCCGACAGCCCGGCGCCGGTGCCGACCAGGGCGATCAGGTCGCCACGGGCGATCCGGCCATCGGCGATGGCCAGGTGCAGCGCAGTGGGAATGGAGGCGGACATCTGGTTGCCGTAGGTCTGGATGATGTTGACCAGCAGGCCCGGCGGCAGGCGCAGCACGCGCTGGATGTGCTTGAGCGCCTTGGCGCTGGCCTGATGCGGTACCAGCGCCTTGAGCTGGGCCGGCACGATGCCGGCGCGCTGCGACAGTTCGGCCACAAAACCGGGCAGCTTCTGTGCGGCCAACCGGTACACGGCGGCGCCGTCCATCTCGAACATGGCCGCCTGGCGGTAGGCTTCCATGCCATCGTCCAGGCGCACCGCGGTGCCGCCGGCACGTACCTGGCAGTGCTCCACCCCTTCCGACCAGGTCTGCAGGTGGGCGGCCAGCAGCTGTGAGTTGCCGTTGCCGGCCTCCACCGCCACCGCCGCGGCACCATCGCCAAACAGCGGCGCGGTGTCGGCATCGTCCCAGTTCAGGCCGGCACTGGCGATTTCGCTGGAAACAATCACCACCCGCCGGTAACGGCCCACGGCCAGCGCGCAGGCGGCCATGTCCAGCGCCACCGGGAAGCTCAGGCAGCTGGCATTGACGTCAAAGGCGGCAATCCCGCTGTCGCTCAAGCCCAGCTCGCGGTGGACCAGTGCGGCGGTGCACGGCAGGGCCTGTTGGCCGACGCCGCAGGCGCTGATCAACAGGTCGAACCCATCGGCTGCCCAGCCAGCCTGGGCCAGTGCCTGGTTGACCGCGCGTGCGGCGAGGGTGGCCGAGGTCTCGCCCGGGCCGGCCAGGGGCCGCGAAGTAATGCCGCAATGGTGCTCGGTCCAGCCGGCGGGTTGGGCGAAGCGCTGGTCAAACCAGCAGTTGTCACGGCGCAGGGCGGGCAGCTGGATGCCGCTGCCGGCGATGCGCAGGGCCAGGGGGGATGGGGACATGGGCACAAACCAGCGGAGGGCAGGGGCGTGACGGCGGCCCTGTGGCTGCCGGGTGCTGCAGGCCGCAACAGCGCAATGCCGTCGTGGCTATGGGCATGCTAGGGGGCAATGGCGGCGCTGCCAATAGCCGCTGGCGACGGCTTGCATGATCGGGTGCGTTGCACAAATATCGTGTTTGCCGCGGTCAGCGTGCACGATTGCCGTGGTAGCGTTGACCGGGTTCGACGGCTGTCTGCCAGCACTGCCCATGCCGCGTTGTGGCGATGTGACCTCCCATGCATTCCATTGAAGTTGTCCTTGCGATGCTGCTGGCCGTGGTGGCCAGCGGTTACCTGGTGCGGATCCTGCCGGTCGCCCTGCCGATGCCGCTGGTGCAGATCGGGCTGGGTGCGGTGGTGGCCGGGGTGTTCGGCTGGGGCCACACACTGGACCCGCAGCTGTTCTTCCTGCTGTTCCTGCCGCCGCTGCTGTTCCTGGATGGCTGGCGCATTCCCAAGCAGGGCCTGTTCCGTGACAAGGCCACGGTGATCGAGCTGGCCCTGGGCCTGGTGCTGTTCACCGTGGTCGGGGCCGGCCTGCTGATCCACTGGCTGATTCCCTCGATGCCGGTGGCGGTAGCCTTCGCCCTGGCCGCGATCCTCTCGCCCACCGACCCGGTGGCGGTCTCGGCCATTGCCAAACGGGCGCCGATTCCCAAGCGCCTGATGCACATCCTGGAAGGCGAGTCGCTGCTCAACGATGCTTCCGGCCTGGTCTGTTTCCGCTTTGCGGTGGCGGCGGTGATGACCGGTACCTTCTCCCTGGCCGATGCCTCGCTGACCTTCCTGTGGGTGGCCTTTGCCGGCCTGGCCATCGGCGTCGGGGTGACCTGGGGCATCTCCACCGCCCAGCGCTGGCTGTGGCGCAGTTTCGGCGAGGAGCCTGGCGCGGCCCTGCTGGTCAACCTGCTGACCCCGTTCGCGGCCTACCTGCTGGCCGAGCATGCGCAGGCTTCGGGCATCCTGGCAGCGGTGGCCGCCGGCATCACCATGAGCTATGTGGAAATGACCGGCCGGGTCAGCGGCTCGATGCGGGTGCAGCGCACCGCAGTCTGGGACACGGTGCAGTTCGCCTTCAACGGCATCATCTTCGTGCTGCTGGGCGAGCAGTTGCCCGGCATTGTCGAACGCGCGGTCGGTTACATGCAGACATACAGCCCGCACAGCGCATGGTGGCTGCTGGTATATGTGGGCGTGATCAATGCCAGCCTGGTGGTGCTGCGGCTGTTGTGGGTATGGCTGTCGATGCGCTGGAGCCTGCTCAAGGCCCGCCTGCGTGGCCAGCAGGGGGCGGTGACGCCCTGGCGCATCGTGCTGGCCAGTTCGGTGGCAGGGGTGCGCGGGGCGGTGACCCTGGCCGGCGTGCTGACCTTGCCGCTGCTGCTGC
This sequence comes from Stenotrophomonas sp., assembly GCA_051885115.1. Taxonomy (GTDB): domain Bacteria; phylum Pseudomonadota; class Gammaproteobacteria; order Xanthomonadales; family Xanthomonadaceae; genus Stenotrophomonas. The sequence continues at coordinate 11,182 of JBJEWP010000130.1, forward strand.
CCGATGGCCGGGCCTTCCCGGCACGAGACCTGGTGATCTTCATCGCCGCGGCGGTGATCCTGTGTTCGCTGCTCAGTGCCAGCGTGTTGTTGCCGGTAGTGCTCAAGGGGCTGGAGCTGCCGGCCGATGACAGCGAGCGCCAGGAGGAGGACCTGGCCATGCGGATGTCGTCCAAGGCGGCACTGGCGGCAGTGGAACGCAGCCGTCAGGAGCTGGTTCAAGGGCAGTCCACCGGCAACGTGCAGCTGCTCAATGACGCTGCCGCACGGGTCAGCCTGCTGTACCAGCGCAACCTGGCGCGGGGGCTGAACAACCCGGATGGTGACCCGGAGCAGGTGGCGCGTATGGAACGCGGCTACCGCCAGCTGCGCAATGCCGGCCTGAATGCCGAGCGCGAGGAGCTGTTCCGGCTGGCCCGGCGCGGGCGTATTTCCGATGAGCTCTCGCGCAAGCTGATCCGCAACCTGGACCTGCTCGAATCGCGCCAGCGCCAGTGAGCACACGGGGTAATGGCCTGAATGCAGACAGGGCCGCAATGCGGCCCTGTTTCGTTGTTGCCGTATCCGCCGGGGTTATTCGGCCGCGGCGTCGGCTGCCGGCTGCAGCCAGTACGGCTCGACACTGCCGCGCAGCTTCAGGGTCATCGGGTTGCCGCGGCGGTCGCGCGCCTTGCCGGCCTGTACCCGCACCCAGCCTTCGGACACGGAGTATTCCTCCACGTCCATGCGTTCATTGCCGTTGAAACGCACGCCGACGCCACGTTCCAGGGCGGAGGCATCGTGGTGGGGGCTGCGGGGGTCGACCGCCAGGCGGTCCGGGGGAGTCAGGCTCATGGTGGTTTCTTCATTTACCAGCGGCAACCGCGCCGCTGTCCAAGGGGGCAAGGATAAACGCTGGCGCCCCGGCGCAGGGGCCGGCCCTTCCGCTGGCCTGAACACCGGGGCAGAATCGACACCCGTTTGCGTGCCACCTGCGAGGAACCTGCCATGCCCGACAACAGCGCCGACTATGAGAACGATGAAGGCCTGCTTGCCGATTTTGACGAGGATGACGGCGCAGCCCGGGTCTGGAACCTGCTGTGGCTGATCAACCCGGGTGACGAGGATGCCGCCCTGGCCCAGTTCGATGCGCTGCGTGAAAGCCTCGGGGATGAGGTGGATCCGGAGGCGGGGGATGACTGGTTGTGGGCGCTGTGCGAGGCCATTGACTGGCGTGCCGGCTTCCGTGTCGATTGGAAGGACACGGCCAGCTTTGTCACCGCCATCGAGGAGCTGTCCGCGCGCTGGAACCTGCGCATCGACTGGGGCGGCGACCTGGATGACGAGGATTTTGCCGCCGAGCTGGATGTGCCGGCACTGATGAGCACGGCCCACGACCGCCTGCGCGAGCATGGCTACACGCTGTGGAACTGGAATACCGGTGAAGACACCTACGCCGGCTGGATCGCATTGTCACGTGACGACGAGGCGATGCTGGCGCTGTGTTCGCTGCTTGGGGTGGAAGTGCGCCCGGGCAGCGACCCGTTCTGAGGGCCGGAAGGCTCAGTTGGCTGGTGGCGGCTGGGGCTCCGGCTGCCACTGCGCCCGCGCCCGCGCAATCACCGCGCGCAGGCGCTCGCGGTCGGTATGGCGTGACAACGGCTGCGTGCCCAGGGCAATGGCCAGTGGGCGCAGGTGGGCCGGGATGTCGTAGTGCACGCCGCTGGCCTTGTTCTGGAAGGCCCGTCGCGGGATGCCCAGACGCTGCGCCATGGCATGCAGTTCGCCCACTGTGTCGGCCATCAGGTGGGCCCAGCGCAGGCCGCGCCAGCGGTGCACGGCGTCATCGACGTACACAGCCATGCGCGGCCTCCGTGGATCAGGCCTTGCCGGCCTTGTCGGCGGTTTCATCCACCTGTTCGGCAACGGCCACTTCGCTGGCGGCGTCGCCCGCTTCAGCGGTGTCTTCGCCCTCTTCTTCGGCTTCAGCCGCTTCCTTGGCCTGGTCGAACTCGGCCACCAGCTTGCCGATGTACTCCTCGGCGGTGACGCCGTCGGCTTCGGCCAGCGAGGCAACGATCTGCTTCATCGCTTCAGAGGTTTCCAGGGTGACCTTGCGGCCTTCGGCTTCCTGCACATTGGCCAGGTGCTGCAGCATGGCCAGCATCGGCACCGGGTTTTCGGCGCTGCCCATGGTCTGGCCACCGATGGCCAGCAGCCACTGGCGGTTCTGCAGGCCGATGGCGGCCACCACCTGGTCCTGGTCATCGACCAGCACGGCGTGGTTCTGCACCTGCTCGCGCTGGTTCAGGCGCAGGAACGGGCGCTTGCCCTGCTGCTTCTTGCGGGTGTCGCGCTTGGCCTTGGATTTCTGGGACATGGAGATGCCTGGTAAACGTGGAAAACGCGCATTGTAACGGCTTCGGCCGCTGGCCCATGCGCGCGCGGCCTGTTCAGCCAATTGCCATGCTGTCTTCGCCGCGTTGCAGCGGGTCGGGCAGGGGATCGCCGCTGGCCACGAACTGCAGGCAGACCGAGTTCAGGCAATGCCGCTCGAAGCTTGGTGCAGGACCATCGGGGAACACGTGGCCCAGGTGGCTGGTGCAGCGGGCGCAGGTAATCTCGGTGCGCAGCATGCCGTGGCTGGTGTCGCTGATACGGCCCAGGTGGCGCTCATCCACCGGGGCGAAAAACGAGGGCCAGCCGGTGCCCGAGTCGAACTTGGCGGCCGAGGCAAACAGCGGCAGGCCGCACAGGCGGCAGCAATAGGTGCCGGCCTGGTGGTTGTCCAGGAACACACCACAGAACGGGGCTTCGGTGCCATGGGCCAGCAGGACCCGGCGTTCCTCGGTGTTGAGGCCGGCTTCCAGTTGCTGGCGCTGCGCGTGGCTGGGCGGGGAAAGGTCGAAAGGCATGGGGTTCTCCGGGGCAGGGGGATGCATGGCGCAGCTGTGCGCAGGGGCGGGCATCACGCGGGCCATTGTGGCGCAGGCCGGCGGCATTGGCTTTCAGTCCGCGATCGGCAGGGCAAGGGTCTCCTTGACCTCCTCCATCACAATGTAGCTCTTGGATTCGCGCACATGCGGCAGGGTCAGCAGGGTCGAGCCGAGCAGCTTGCGGTAGGAGGCCATTTCGCTGATCCGGGCCTTGATCAGGTAATCGAAATCACCGGAGACCAGGTGGCATTCCAGCACATTGGGCAGGCGCAGGGCAGCGCGGCGGAACTCCTCGAAGATGTCGCCGGACTTGTAGGCCAGTGAGATCTCCACGAACACCAGCAACGAGTGCTTCATCCGCTGCGGGTCCAGCCGGGCGTAGTAACCGCTGATGATGCCGTCGCGCTCCAGCCGGCGCACCCGCTCGGTACACGGGGTGGTGGACAGGCCCACCCGCTCGCCCAGTTCGGTGAAGGAAATGCGCCCTTCGGCCTGCAGGATGCGCAGGATCTTGCGGTCGATCTTGTCCAGCTCGCGGCGGCGTTCGGCAAAGGGCATCCGTGACTCCCGTATTTTTCAGTGGAAATGCTTGTTGGGGTGCTTCAATACAGGGTTTTACCCTGAATGCACGATCATATACTGCGCCATTGTTGGTCTTTCTGGCTTTCTGGGCAGTGGATCGTCTTGTTTGATGGAGCAGTCAGATGCACGTTCTTGTTCTCGGTGGCGGTGTGGTCGGTGTCACCAATGCCTGGTACCTGTGCCAGGCCGGTCACCAGGTCACGGTGATTGACCGCCAGCCCGGCCCGGCGCTGGAAACCAGTTTTGCCAATGCCGGCCAGCTGTCCTTCGGTTACACCTCGCCCTGGGCTGCCCCGGGCGTCCCGCTGAAGGCTGTGAAATGGTTGTTCGAGGAGCACGCGCCGCTGGCGATCAAACCCACCGCCGACCTGGCCCAGTACCGCTGGCTGCTGTCGATGCTGCGCAACTGCACGGCAGCGCGCTATGCCGTCAACAAGGCGCGCATGGTGCGCATGTCCGATTACAGCCGTGACTGCATCAACGCCCTGCGTGAGCAGACCGGGATCGACTACGAAGGCCGCACCCTGGGCACCACCCAGCTGTTCCGCACCCAGCAGCAACTGGATGCCGCCGCGGCCGACATTGCGGTGCTGGCCGAATACGGCGTGCCTTACCAGGTGCTGGACCGTGAAGGCATCATCGCCGCCGAGCCGGCGCTGGCCGCGGTGGCCGACAAGCTGGTCGGCGCGCTGCGCCTGCCCGAGGACCAGACCGGCGACTGCCAGCTGTTCACCGAGCGTCTGGCGCAGATGGCTGCTGCTGCCGGGGTGCAGTTCCGTTACAACCAGTCCATCGACGGGCTGGAGTACAGCGGCGACCGCATCACCGGTGTGCGCATCAACGGCAAGCTGGAAACCGCCGACCAGTACGTGGTTGCGCTGGGCAGCTACAGCCCCTTGCTGGTGCGCCCGCTGGGCCTGCCGCTGCCGGTCTACCCGCTCAAGGGCTATTCGCTGACCCTGCCGGTGACCAACCCGGACATGGCCCCGGCCTCGACCATCCTGGACGAGAGCTACAAGATCGCGGTGACCCGCTTCAACGAGCGCATCCGCGTAGGCGGCATGGCCGAGGTGGCCGGTTTCGACCTGTCGCTGTCGGCCAGGCGCCGCGCCACCCTGGAGCTGGTGGTGCGTGACCTCTACCCGCATGGCGGTGACCTGTCGGCGGCCAGTTTCTGGACCGGCCTGCGCCCGGCCACCCCGGACGGCACCCCGGTGGTGGGGCCCACGCCCTACCGCAACCTGTTCCTGAACACCGGCCACGGTACCCTGGGCTGGACCATGGCCTGCGGTTCGGGCAAGTACCTGGCCGATATCATGGGCGGCCGTACCCCGGACATCAGTACAGAAGGTTTGAGTGTTTATCGTTATCTGGGCAGCCGTGCCCGCGAGGAGGCAGCCGCATGCGCCCGGCCCACGCTGTAATTGACCTGCAGGCGCTGCGCCACAACTACCGGCTGGCACGCCAGCTCGGTGGCGGCAAGGCGCTGGCCATCGTCAAGGCCGATGCCTACGGCCACGGTGCAGTGCGTTGCGCCCAGGCCCTGGCCGATGAGGCCGACGGTTTTGGCGTGGCCTGCATCGAAGAGGCGCTGGAGCTGCGCGCGGCCGGCATCACCGCCCCGATCGTGCTGCTGGAAGGCTGTTTCGAGCCGGCCGAGCTGGCGCTGGTGATCGAGCATGACCTGTGGCCGGCCGTGGCCACCCCCGAGCAGGTGCAGGCCATCTGCGCCCTGCGCAGCGAGGCCCGGCTGAGCCTGTGGTTGAAGCTGGATTCGGGCATGCACCGGCTGGGCCTGGATACGGCCGCCTTCCGTGCCGCGCATGCGCAGCTGTCGGCCCTGCCGCACGTGGCCAATATCGTCATGATGAGCCACCTGGCCCGCGCCGACGAGCTGGATTGCCCGCGCACCGAGGAGCAGCTGGCGCTGTTCAGCGCCGCCACGGCCGGCCTGCCGGGGCAGACCAGCCTGTGCAACTCCCCGGCCCTGCTGGGCTGGCCACAGGTGCGCAGTGACTGGGTGCGCCCGGGCCTGATGCTGTACGGCGCCGATCCGTTTGCCCACGCCACCCAGGCCAGTGCGCGCCTGCAGCCGGTGATGTCGCTGCGTTCAAGGATCATTGCCGTGCGTGAACTGGCCAGCGGTGAGCCGCTGGGCTATGGCGCCCGCTTCGTCGCCGACAGGCCGACCCGGGTCGGTGTGGTGGCCATGGGCTATGCCGATGGTTACCCGCAGTTCGCCCCCAATGGCACCCCGGTGCTGATTGAGGGCGTGCGCGGGCGGCTGATCGGCCGGGTCTCGATGGACATGCTCACCATCGACCTGAGCGAGCACCCGCAGGCAACCGTGGGCACTCCGGTGGAGCTGTGGGGCAGGGACATCACCCTGGCCGAGCTGGCACCGATCTGCGCCACCAGTGCCTACCGCCTGCCCTGCGGACTGAAGCGGGTACCACGGCACTACGCCTGAGTTGGCGGCGGTACCAGCCCCGGCCGGTTATTTACCTGCCATCCGCGCCGGGGCATCAGGCAGCAGCTGCTGCAGCCAGCGGTCGAGCATGCGCTTTTCATGGCGCAGGCTGTCCGTGCTGCGGTAGCGCAGGCTGCCACTGGAGTTCAGGTAGCCCAGGTCACGCAGCTCCTGCTCGCCGCTGGCAATGATCTGTCCGTTGCTGCCCAGCAACTGGTAGCGCAGGTCGATCCGGGGCGGGTAGATGTCGCGCAGCACGCGGATGTCGCTGGCCCGCGGTCCGCGCCAGGGCTCGTAGTCGCCGGCCAGGTCGATGTCGGTGAAGGTGACCTGCAGCTGCTGGCCATCGGCCAGGCGTTCACTGGCCTGATTGGCCAGGTGGTCGGCCAGCTCGTATACCCAGTTGCCGCGTGCGGCTTCCCAGCGGTTGCCGCTGTGGCTGATTTCGGTGAATTTGCCCGGGTCGCCCCACTGCACGTGCACCTTGCCTGCGTGTTCCAGCTCGCGTGCGGCACTGCTGTCGGTGACCTGGCGTGGGGTGGCCGCACCGGCCAGTGCCGACGGCAGCAGCAACAGCAACAGCAGGCCGGGAATGAGGGTGCGCATCGGCGTCTCCTGAGGCAAAAGCTTGGCCCAGTGTGGGTGCATCGCGGGCCGGCGGGCAAGCCCGTCGGCGGGAGCAAGGTTGATTTTTTGGTCAGCTTCAATTCATTCTTCAGCGTCGGATCCGGGTCGCTGGAGCGCATGTGGCGTTGTCACCACAAACAGGGCAGTCGTTCACGTTGCCCGCCGGCGACGGTGCGGACTATTGGTCACAGCGGCTGTTGGAGGCCAGCAGGACCGGGGCCTGCGTGCTGCGTCGCCTGCCCGGCAACGATTACGAATTCGTCCATGCCAGCCCGGGTCTGGGCCGTATGCTGCGCCGGCAATTTCCGCCCGGCGGCTGCCTGCGCAGGCTGGCGCCAGAGCTGGAGGAGCAGTGGTACGAGCAACTGGCCGGTGTGGCCGACAGTGGCCGGGCCACGCTGAGCGAAACCCGCCTGGGCGGGCGCACCCGTTGGCTGGCGATCGAGATCACCGCCCTGGATGGCCCCGGCAGCCAGTTGCTGGGGGTGATGGTGCGCAACATCACCCGCCGGCGCCGCCGCGAACAGGATGAGCACGACAAGAAGCAGCGCTACCGGGCCTTGGTCGACGGCTTTCCGCTGCCGGTGTGGGTGATCGGTCCGGATGGCCGGCTGCAGTTCGTCAACAGCGTGTTCGATGTGTTTTTCGGCCCGCCCGGCACCCACGACCCGGCGGTGATGTGGTCGCGCCTGCTGCACCCGGAGGACAGCGAGGCCTTCAATTATGGAATGCAGCAGGCGTCGGCCCAGCGCAGCGAGCTGACCACCCTGGTGCGGGGCCGGCGTGTGGATGGCCAGTGGCGCTGGCTGGAAGTCAGTGTGGTGCCACGCTATTCGCGTCTGGGGCGGTTCCTGGGCATGGCCGGCAACAGCCGTGACGTCACCGACCGGCGCGAGCTGGAGCTGGCCAACGAGCAGTTGCTGCGTGCCGAGCGGGTGGCACGTTCGGTGGCCGAGTCCACCGCGCGGCTGAAGGATGAGTTCATGGCCACCATCTCCCATGAGCTGCGCACCCCGCTGACCACGGTGCTGGGCTGGAGCGAGATGCTGCTGCAGCGGATGCTGCCCAACGACCCCAATTACAAGGGGCTGAAGGTCATTGCCACCAGTGCCCAGGCGCTCAAGCGGCTTATCGGTGACATGCTCGACCTCAGCGGCATGCTGCTGGGCAAGCTCAAGCTGGACATGGAGATCCTCGACTTTGCCAGCGAGGTACGCGATGCCGTGCGCTCGCTGGATGTGTCCGCCAGCGAACGCCGGCTGGAAGTCCGCATGCACCTGCCGACGGTTGACTGCCCGATCCTGGGCGACCAGACCCGGGTCCAGCAGGTGCTGTGGAACCTGCTTTCCAACGCCGCCAAATTCACCGACGAGGGTGGGGTGATCGACATCATCCTGGACAAGCAGGCCGACAACTACCGCCTGCGCATCCATGACAGCGGGGTGGGCATTGCCGCCGAGTTCCTGCCCCACCTGTTCTCGCGTTTCCGCCAGGCCGACGGCACCACCACCCGGCGTTATGGCGGGCTGGGGCTGGGGCTGTCGATCGTGCAGCAGCTGGTGGACCTGCATGGCGGTACGGTTACCGCGGCCAGCCCGGGCATCGGTGAGGGCGCCACCTTCACCGTGCTGCTGCCGGCGCTGGCACGCAGTGGCCAGCCGGTGCGGTCGCGCCGTGGCAGCCGGCGCACCGTGGTGCAGGCGGTGGGCACCGATTCGGACACCCTGGCCAACCTGCGCCTGCTGCTGGTGGATGACCAGAAGGAAATCCTCGAATTCCTGCGCCAGTCACTGGAGCGGCACGGCGCCCAGGTGCACACCGCCAGCAGCGCGGCCGAGGCGCTGCGCATGATCGGCGGCAGCGACCATGGCCGTTATGACGTGGTGCTCAGCGATATCGGCATGCCCGGCATGGATGGCTACGGCATGGTACGTACGATCCGTGAAGATCTGGGCCTGCCGGCCTCGGTGTTGCCAATCATTGCGGTGACCGCACTGGCGCGCAGCGATGACCGCCAGCGGGCGCTGGAAAACGGTTTTCAGGCCCATGTGACCAAACCCTGCAACCTGGCCGTGTTGCTGGCCGAGATCCGGGCCCTGCTGCCGCGTTGAATGCCGCGGCTGTCACGCCTTGCTAACGTGGTGATGATCTAACGTCGACGGCTCGCCGCCGGCACCGGTCGTCAGTGCGGGTGGGTTCACGGGGATGAGCGCGATGGGGGGCGGGGGTGCAGATCCAGGATATGGTCGATGAGGCCCAGTGCCCGGCCGCATGGGAGCATGCGGTCATCCAGGCCAGCAACGGGGCGTTGATCCTGTTGCAGGTTGATCCTTTGCCAACACCGGCACAGTGGGATGCCCGCGTGCTGCAGGGCACGATAGCCCGCTCCTGGCGCAAGGGTGTGCAGCTGCAGGCCGGGGACTCGTTGCGGCAGAGCCGCCCGACCCTGGGTGCGCAATGGCCGCAGGCCTTTGCCCAGGCCCTGGAGGCGGGCAAGGCGGTGCGCCTGGAGTGTGATCGCATCCAGCCCGGGCGCTGGACCCAGATTGACGTGGTGCCGGTGGAACGTGGGCAGCACATTGTCGGTCTGCTGGCCCAGGACATCACCCAGCTCAAGCAGCGCGAGATCGAGGTTGCCGAACGCAAGCACCATTACCGCAGTGTCATCGACCGCATGCCGTTGCCGATCTGGGGGGTCAATGCCCAGGGCCAGGTGCAATACGTCAACAGCCGTTTTGACACCTTCTTCGGCATGTTCTGCAGCAGTGGCAAGGTGGCCTGGGGCAGCCTGATCCACCCGGAAGACTGTGAGCACTTCATGCTGCGCCTGCACCTGGCGCTGGATGCGGTCAGTGACTTCAATGCGCTGGTCCGTGGCCGGCGTGCCGACGGCCAGTGGCGCTGGCTCGAGGTCCAGGCCAGTGCCTGCTACTCCGCCCGCGGCGACTTCATCGGCCTGGATGGCAGCTTCCGTGATGTCACCGACCACCATGCCCTGGTGCAGGCGCGTGATGACCTGCTGGAAAGCGAGCGCGCCGCCCGCATCAACGCCGAGACCAGTACCCGGCTCAAGGACGAGTTCCTGGCCACCCTGTCGCATGAAATGCGTACCCCGCTGACCACCGTGCTGGGCTGGAGCGAACTGTTGCAGCAGCGTGGCGATGGCGATGACATGCAGCGGCGGGGTTTGTCGGTGATCTGTTCCAGTGCCGAAACCCTGAGCCGGCTGATCTCGGACATGCTCGACCTCAGTGGCATGCTGGTGGGCAAGCTGTACCTGGACATGCAGCCGATCAACCTGGGGGAGCAGCTGCGCGAGGTGGTCACCGCGCTGGGCGGCAGTGGCCGGCAGACCGCGTCCATCACGCTGGACCTGCCGGCGCAGGAGGTGTGGGTGCTGGGCGACCGTGCCCGCCTGAGCCAGGTGTTCTGGAATTTGTTGTCCAATGCCAGCAAGTTCACCTCGCAGATGGCCGATGGCCAGATCCAGGTGGTGCTGGCCTGCAATGGGGATTCGTGCCGGGTCCAGGTGCGCGACAACGGCACCGGGATTGCCCCGGAGTTCCTGCCGCACCTGTTCGACCGCTTCAGCCAGGCCGATGCCAGCACCACCCGGCGTCATGGCGGGCTGGGCCTGGGGCTGGCGATCGTGCAGCAGCTGGTGAGCCTGCATGGCGGCAAGGTGGCCGTCAGCAGTGACGGGCTGGGCCGTGGCAGCTGCTTTGATGTGGTGCTGCCGCTGCAGATGCAGGCCGGCTGCGGTCCGGAGGGACAGGCCACGTTGCAGCGGGACAGCCAGCCGCTGGTGGTGGGTACCGATTCGACCCTGTTGCAGGGCTGCCGCCTGCTGTTGGTGGATGACCAGGCCGACATCCTGGAGTACCTGGACCAGGCGTTGGCCCGGCACGGTGCGCGGATCGAACGGGCCCTGTCGGGCAACCAGGCGCTGCAGCAGATTGCCTGCAATCCGCCCGGCTACTACCAAGCGGTCCTGTCTGACATCAGCATGCCCGGGATGGATGGCCACAGCCTGGCCCGGGTGGTGCGCCAGGACCTGTACATGGGGCCGGACGAATTGCCGCTGATCGCGGTGACTGCGCTGGCGCGCGACAGTGACCGCCGCGATGCCCTGGCCAACGGCTTCCAGGCGGTTGTCACCAAACCCTTCAACCTGGCTGAGCTGGTGGGCGAGCTGGTGCGCTGCTGCCGGCCCGAAACCAGCCCGGCGACGTGCAGCAGGTAGAATGCCGGGCCCTGATTTGTGTGCCTGCCCGATGTCCGATTCCGCCGATGCCCCGCTGAAGACCCTGACCCTGCCGTTTTCACGCGGCGAGCTGGCATGGCCGGCCGGGGGGCGGGTTGCCTGTCTGCGTGCCCGCGCCGGCCTGTTGCTGCCGCAGGATGTGAACCCGGCCGACATTGCTGCCGAACAGAGCTACTTCCCACATGTGCAGCTGCTGCGCGCTGGCGGCTGGAACGTGGTGGACAGCCTTGAAAGCCACGAAGGCGGATTCGAGCTGGTGCTGGTGCTGCCACCGCGGCAGAAGGACGAGGCCCGCGCGGTGTTTGCCCGTGCCCTGGCGCTGTGTGCCCCCGGTGGGCGGATTGTGGCTTGCCAGCACAATGATGAAGGCGCCCGTTCCGGCGAGGCCGACCTGAAGGCGCTGACCGGCCTGGGCGGCAGCCTGACCAAGAACCACTGCCGGGTGTTCTGGAGCCCGCCGTGCGCTGGCCGCCACGATGCGGCCCTGGCCGCACGCTGGCTGGCCGCCGAAGCCCCGCGTGCCATTGCCGGTGGCCGTTTCACCAGCCGCCCGGGTGTGTTTGCCTGGGACCGCATCGATCCGGCCAGTGCCTTGCTGGTCGAACACCTGCCGGCCGGCTTGGCCGGCATCGGTGCCGACCTGGGAGCTGGCTGGGGCTACCTGTCGGCCGAAGTGCTGGACAAGTGTCCCAAGGTCACCCGCATCGACCTGTATGAAGCCGAAGGCAGGGCCCTGGCCCTGGCCCGGCACAACCTGGCCGGCGCGGGGGAGCGCGTGGCCTTCCACTGGGGCGATGTCGGCGCCGGGCTGGCCGGCAAATATGACTTCGTGGTGACCAACCCGCCGTTCCACACCACCAACCGCACCGGCCGGCCGGAGCTGGGGCAGTCGTTCATCAAGGCCGCCGCCGATGGCCTGCGCCAGGGCGGGCGTCTGCTGCTGGTGGCCAACCGCCACCTGCCTTACGAGGATGTGCTGGGTGAGCGTTTCTGCCAGATCGACGTGCTGGCCGAGCGCGATGGCTTCAAGCTGATCAGTGCGATCAAGGCAGGGCGCTGAAGATGAAGGTCAAATTGCTGCGTTACCTGGCCAACCTGGGCTATGGCACCCGCCGTGATGTGGAATGGATGCTGCGCGAGGGCCGTGTCACCGATGCCGACGGCGAGGTGCTGTACGGCGATGACAAGGTGCCGCATGAGCTCATCCGCATCGATGGTGAGCCTCTGGACCCGGCCCCGGGCCTGGTCCTGCTGCTCAACAAGCCGACCGGGGTGACCTGCTCGACCAAGGACCACGGCCGCCTGGTGTATGACCTGCTGCCCGAACGTTTTGCCCTGCGTGACCCGGTGGTTTCCACCGTTGGCCGGCTCGACCGCGACACCTCCGGCCTGCTGCTGATGACCGACGACGGCCAGCTGCTGCACCGGATCACCTCACCCAAGAGCGGGCTGGACAAGGTCTACGAGGCGACCCTGGCGCAGGACCTGCGCGGTGATGAAGCCGCCACCTTCGCCAGTGGCGGGTTGATGCTGGAGGGCGAGCACAAGCCGTTGTTGCCGGCCGAGCTGGAAGTGACCGGCCCGCGTACCGCCCGCCTGACCCTGCACGAGGGGCGTTACCACCAGGTTCGCCGCATGTTCGCTGCCGTTGGCAATCATGTGCTCGCCTTGAACCGGGTCCGCGTGGGCGGCTTGACCCTGGACGGGGTGGAGCCGGGGCAGTGGAAGCTGCTGGAGCAGGCTGACATCGACCGCCTGTTCGGGCGCTGATTGCCAGCCTCTGCCAAAACGCCGCAGTCACTGCGGCGTTTTTGTTGCTCAGGGCGCGTACTGCATCTTCCGGCTCATGCCGCCATCGGCGATGAATTCCTGGCCGGTGATGAAGGCAGACAGGTCGCTGAGCAGGAACACCGCCAATGCGCCGATGTCCTGCGGCACACCAACCCGCCCGGCCGGATGCTGGGCATGGTCGATGTGGCGGTGCTGCGGGGCTGTGGCACGTGAGGGTGCCTGCCAATCGGCGGTCTCCACCCAACCCGGGGTGATCGCATTGACCCGCACGGCCGGGCCTTCGCTCACTGCCAGGGCATGGCTGAAGGCCAGCAGGCCGCCCTTGGCGGCGGCGTAGGCCTCGCTGTGCGGCTCGGATTGATGGGCGCGGGTGGAGGCGATGTTGACCACCGCCCCGGCAGCGCTGGCGCGCAGGGCGGGCAGGGTGGCGCGGCTGCATAAAAACGCCCCGTGCAGGCTGGACAGCCCACGCTGCCAGTCCTCCCAGGACGCCTGATCCAGCGGTGGCAGCTGCGGGTCGGCAACCCCGGCGTTGTTGACCAGTCCATCCAGCCGACCGAAATGGGCCAGTACCTGGGTGATGCCAGCGCTGACGCTGTCGGCATCGCTGATGTCCATGGCCACGGCCAGTGCCCGGGTTTCCAGCTGCCAGTCGGCCAGGCAGGCATCCAGCGCGTCGCGGTCGCGGTCGGCAATGGCCACGCTGCCACCGGCACCGAGCACGGCCTGGGCAATGCCGCGGCCGATGCCATTGGCACCGCCGGTCACCAGTACCACGCGCCCGGCCAGCGGTTGGGCCGGCCACGGCTGGATGGCCGGGGTCAGCGCCATCAGTCGACGGCCAGCAGGCGCTTGAAACCTTCGGCGCCGAGCTTGTCCAGGGTGGCAATGTTGCGCTCGACAATCACGTCCGGGTCGGGGAAGGCGGCCACCGCACGTTCCACGCTGTCCTCGCGCAGCAGGTGCAGGGTCGGGAACGGGGCACGGTTGGTGTAGTTGGAGGCGTCGTCGGCATGGGTGCCGTCGAACTGGTAATCCGGGTGGAAGCTGGCCACCTGCAGGATGCCGGACAGGTCCAGCGCTTCCACCGCCGCATCGGCGTTGTCCAGGAAGTCGTTGTAGTCCAGGAAGTCGGTGAGCACGTCCGGGTGGATGATCAAGGTGGTGTCGATCTGCTCGGCCGGGGTGTCGCGCAGCAGCAGCAGCTCCTCGGCCAGCTGTTCGATCAGCGCCTCCGGGGTGCTGGCATCGGACAGCACAAAGCGCACCTGGTCCTTGACGTAGACCGCCTTGGCGAACGGGCACAGGTTCAGGCCGATGACCGCCTTTTCCAGCCAGCGGCGGGTCAGGGCAATCGGGTCGATGGCGGTGTCGTTCATGTGCAGGTTCCGTACAGGGGGCGCCATTGTAGGCGCAGGCCGGGGTTCACCTTGTGCTTGGATGGCGCAGGGCAGTCTGTGTGCCCCGGAGCAGGAGCAAGAACCATGTCTGATGCTGCACAGCTGTTGCCGTCCTCCCTGTGGCAGGGGCGGTTGTTTGATGGGGAGTGGGTGGATGGGGTCACCGCTTCGGCAGTGGTCGAGCCGGCCACCGGCGCCGAGCTGGGCCGCATAGCCCTGACCGATGCGGCCGGCATTGCCCGTGCCTGTGCCAGCGCCGCCGGTGCGCAGCCGGCCTGGGCGGCACTGCCCTATGCGCAGCGTGCCGATGTGCTGCGCCGTGCCGGTGAGCTGGCGCATGCACACAGCGAGGAGATCGCCATGTGGTTGATCCGCGAGGGCGGTTCGAGCCGTGGCAAGGCGGCGGTGGAGGCTGCAATCAATGCCAAATGCCTGCTGCAGGCCAGCCAGCTGCCGTCGGCCAGCCAGGGCGAGGTGCTGCCCACGGCCGATGCCGGGCTGAGCATCGCCCGCCGCCGCCCGGTTGGCGTGGTCGGGGTGATTCCGCCGTTCAATTTCCCGCTGTACCTGGCCATGCGTGCGGTGGCCCCCGCACTGGCCCTGGGCAATGCAGTGGTGCTCAAGCCGGACCCGCGCACGGCGGTCTGCGGCGGGGTGGTGATTGCCCGCCTGTTCGAATTGGCCGGGCTGCCCAAGGGCGTGCTGCAGGTGCTGCCCGGTGATGGCGCCGCCGGCGCGGCATTGACTGCCGATCCCAACGTGGCGGCGATCCAGTTCACCGGCTCCACCGCGGCCGGGCGCAAGGTCGGCGAGGCCTGTGGCAAGCATCTGAAGAAGGTGTCGCTGGAGCTGGGCGGCAAGAATGCGCTGCTGGTGCTCGATGATGCCGACCTCGACCTGGCGGTGAACAACGCGGCCTGGGGCAGCTTCCTGCACCAGGGCCAGATCTGCATGGCCACCGGCCGCATCCTGGTCCAGCGCGGTCTGTATGCGGCCTTTGTCGACAAGCTGCTGGCCAAGGTCAAGACCCTGGGCGTGGGTGACCCGTGGGCCGACCCGGGGGTGCTGGTCGGGCCGTTGATCAATGCCGCCCAGCGCGACAATTGCGACCGCATCGTGCAGGCCGCGGTGGCCGACGGTGCCCGCCTGCTGGCTGGCGGCAGCCATGACGGATTGGTCTACCAGCCCACCGTGCTGGCCGACGTCAGCCCGGGCAACCCAGCCTTCCGCGAGGAGATCTTCGGCCCGGTGGCGGTGGTGACCCCGTTTGACACTGACGAGGAAGGTGTCGCCCTGGCCAATGACAGCGAGTACGGGCTGTCGATGGGCGTGATCACCGGCAACATCGGCCGGGTACTGGCCTTTGCCGACCGGCTCAAGGCCGGGCTGCTGCACATCAACGACCAGACCGTGAAGGACGACGTGATCGAGCCGTTTGGCGGCGTGCGCGCCTCGGGCAATGGCACCAGCGTCGGTGGCCTGGCCAACTGGGAGGAGTTCACCCAGTGGCAGTGGTTGAGCGTGCGCCCGCAGCCGGTGGCCTACCCGATCTGAGCGGCAGTGCACCGGCAACAGAAAGGCCCGCCATTGGCGGGCCTTCTCATCATGCGGTCTGCAAATCAGTCGCGGAAGTTTTCAAACTGCAGCGGCTGCTCGAACTCGTTCTTGCGCAGCAGGCCCATCACTTCCTGCAGGTCATCGCGCTTCTTGCCGTTCACCCGCAGCTTGTCGCCGTTGATCTGGGTGTCGACCTTGATCTTGGACTCCTTGATCTTGGCGGCAATCTGCTTGGCCAGCTTCTGCTCAATGCCCTGCTTGACGTTGACCGACTGCCGGGCGCCGCCCAGGTTGGTGTCGATGTCGCCGAATTCCAGGCAGCGGAAGTCGATCTGGCGCGCGCCCAGGCGCTGCTTGAGGATGTCGCCCATCTGGGTGATCTGGAAATCCGACGGCGCGGTCAGCTTGATCACCTTTTCGTCCTCCAGCTCGAACTTCGCCTCCACGCCCTTGAAGTCGAAACGGGTGGACAGCTCGCGGTTGGCCTGGTCCACGGCATTGGTCAGCTCGTGCTTGTTCACTTCGGAAACAACGTCAAAGGAAGGCATTGGCCTGGCTCCATCTGGATGAATAACGGCCAGCATTCTAGGCGATGGCCCGGGCAGGGGGCACATTTGCCGTTCAGCACGCGGTGCTGTCGATGCTCATGCAGCAGGCGGATAATGCGCCGATGACTGTCGAAAAATCCCCGATCCGTGCCATCTGCTGGATGCTTGCCGCCGTGGCGGTGTTCTCGTTGATGGACACCGCGATGAAGCTGTTGTCCACCCATTACCCGACCCTGCAGGTCACCACCCTGCGCGGGGCGGCCTCGTTGCCGTTCGTGCTGGCCTGGGTGCTGGCCACCGCCGGGCCGCGTTCGATCATTCCGCGGCGCTGGAGCCTGCACCTGCTGCGCGGGGTGCTGGGCATGCTGATGATCGGCTGCTTTGTCTACGCCCTGCGCACCCTGCCGCTGTCCACCGCCTACACCCTGTATTTCGTTGCCCCGCTGCTGGTGGCCGCACTGTCGGTGCCCTTGCTGGGTGAACACGTTGGCCCGCGTCGCTGGGCGGCGATCGGTGTGGGCCTGATCGGGGTGCTGGTGGTGCTGCGCCCGGGCGTGGATGGCATCGTTTCCCTGCCCGGGCTGATGGTGCTGGCGGCAGCCACGGCCTACGCGGTGGCCGCGGTCACGGTCAGCCTGCTGACCCGCACCGACACCCCGCAATCGATGGTGGTGTGGTTCCTGGTCCTGCTGGCAGGCGGCGCCGCCGTGCTGGCCTGGCCCAATTGGCAGTCCATCGACTGGGCCGCCCATGGCTGGATGATTGCCGGCCTCGGTTTGAGCGGGGCCGTGGGCCAGGTAGCCCTGACCCGGGCCTTCCAGCTTGGCCAGGCCTCGGTGATCGCACCGCTGGAATACACCGGGCTGCTCTGGGTGATCGGCTGGGACCTGCTGCTGTGGAACGTGCTGCCTGACCGCTGGACCTGGATTGGTGGCGGAATCATCGTGGCCAGCGGCCTGTACCTGCTGCACCGCGAACGCGTCCAGCGCGCCAGGCAGAAACCGACGCTGGACCATCCGTGATTGCCTGCAGGCCTGTCAGGCATCCCCGCAGTGCCCGGCCGCAAGCCCTGATTGCCGGTGGCGTTGACGGCTGACCGGCCAGCGCGCCATCGCCTGCTGGGGCTGCCGGCCAGCCCCTCCTAGCCTGCAAGGGCACGCATCGTTTGCGTGCCTCGCCGGCGGCATGCTCCGGTGATGGGCTGCCTTCCTGCACTGGCGCTGCGGCCCACGCGGGCGGGCGTTGATCTTCGCTCCGGCACGGCACTGCCGGGGGCACCAAGGAGGTGGGTGATGGGCAGGATGCAGAACGCAGTGATCGCAGCCGGCACGCTGGCGGTGTGCATGGCAATGGCCTGGCAGCCGGTGGAGGCCCGCTTTACCCAGGGCAGCCGTGCGCAGCAGCAGCGGCAGCAGGCCAGTGCACAGATCCCGGTGTGCCAGCGGCCACTGGGAACCTTGTCGGTGGTCGAGCCGGAGGTGGGCACGCACTGGTGGAGTGGCTACCAGCTGCCCGAGCCCTCGCGCCTGATCAAGGCCTATGTCAGCCGTTCGCGCTGCTTCACCCTGGTTGACCGCGGCAGCGGCATGGCCGCCAGTCAGTACGAACGCGACCTGGCCGCCGATGGCCAGTTGCGCAACCGTTCCAACATCGGCCGTGGCCAGGTACGGGCGGCCGATTATGTGATGGTTCCGGACCTGGTCTCGCACAATGCCGATGCCGGCGGCAATGCCATTGGTGGCCTGCTCAGCGGGCTGGTCGGCGGTCGCGCCGGGCAGATCGTCGGTGGCATGAACCTGCGCAGCAAGACCGCCGATGTGGTGCTGTCGGTCACCGATGTGCGCTCCTCCGAGCAGGTGGCCATCGCCGAGGGCTCGGCGCGCAAGAACGACATCAGCTTCAGTGGCCGGGGCAGCAGCTGGGGCAGCAGCCTGGCCAGTGCCGGCGTCGGCGGCTATGCCAATACCGAAATGGGCCAGGTCATCGCCATGGCCTACCTCACGGCCTACAGCGGCATCATCGAACAGCTTGGCGGCCTGCCGGCGGACGCCTCCGCAGCCAACAGCCAGCAGGCCATGCGCATGACCCGCACAGGCCGTTTGCTGGCCGATGCCCAGGGACGTGGTCAGGTGCGCGCGCTGGACGCCGGCATGCTGCTCTACCCGTTGGGTGGTCGGGAAGGCCTGTTGATCGAGGTCGAGGACGAGCTTGGCAACCGGGGCT
The DNA here is from genome assembly GCA_051885115.1 of Stenotrophomonas sp. Lineage (GTDB taxonomy): Bacteria > Pseudomonadota > Gammaproteobacteria > Xanthomonadales > Xanthomonadaceae > Stenotrophomonas. The sequence goes on from JBJEWP010000130.1 coordinate 29,558, forward strand.
GGGTCAGCAGCGAGTCACTCGAACTGGCCCGCTGAAGCCCCCATCAAGAGCGGTGGCCATGGCTTGCCACCGCCCTTGATGGGGGTGGTCGATGCCATTGGCTGGCCCGCTGTGCCCCCCGCAGCACGCTCTTACGGGGCCTTGCTAGATTTCCGCCGGAAGCTTCTCACTCATACAAGTGCGGAAAATTCCGTGATGGACATCGATTAATTTGCACTTGTTCATATGTTGTATATTTACCTGAATTCAGTGCGCAGGCTGCTTCAGGCCTGTTGCCGGCCGGCGCGCTGCACCAGGAAACCCAGGGGGGAACATGAAAAAACATTTGATCGCCGCGGCCGTCGGTGGCGTGCTGCTTTCGCTGGCGGCAACGCCATCGCAAGCGTTGGAATTCGTGCGCAAGGAGAGGTCGCTGCTCGGGGTTGGCGCCTTGTCCTATCTGATGCCCTTGCCTGCGAGAGGCCAGGAGCGCCCAGAGGCCCGTGCGCTGAGTGAGCGGCAGGTCAAGGCGATCAACGAAGGCAAGGTCAACCTGCCCAGGTGCGTCCGCCCCGAAGGCAGTCTGCGCATTGTCGAGCCCGATGATGGCCAGGCCCTGTGGGCCAGCTATGGTCTGCCGATGCCTACCCGCATGCTGCGTTCTTTCGTTACTGAATCCAGCTGCTGGATGGCACTGGACCGCGGTGTCGGTTTTGCCGCTGCCCAGGCCGAGCGCGAGCTGGCCTCGGGCGGGCACCTGCAGCGCGGCTCCAACCTGGGTGGCGGGCAGATGCTGGCGGCCGACTATATCCTGATCCCGGATATCGTTTCCCAGAACAGCAACGCCGGTGGGCGCAATTTCGGCGCCGGCGGTGGCGGCGGCATCGGTGGGCTGGGCCGGGCCATGTTCGGCGGCGGTGGCTCGAGCCGGCAGAAAAGTGTCTCGGTCATGCTTACCCTGGTGGATTCACGCACCTCCGAAGTGCTGGCCACGGCCACAGGCGCGGCCGAGGTCAGTGACCGCCAGTGGCAGCTGATGGCTTCGGGCAGTGGCCAGAAAGGGGTGGCTTCGGGCCACGGCAGCATCTCGGCCGGTGCCTATGAGAATACCGAAATCGGTACGGTGATCCGCGCCGCGTACCACCAGGCTTTCCACCAGATGCTGTTCGACCTGGAGCCGATGGACTTGCTCGCGCGCATCCAGGCGGCCCCGGAGGCAACCCGGCAGCAGCAGCCGGCACAGGTGAGCGCCTACGGTACCGGCGGCTCGCCGACCATGACCACCTCGGCAACACCGGCGCAGATGGAACTGGACCAGCATGCCGCGCATGCCCAGATCCGTACTCAGCAATTGCAGCAGCTGCATCAGATGCACCAGCCGCAACCACCGGTGTACCCGCAGCCGTTGCAACAGCAGCCGATGCAGCAGCCGATGTACCAGCAGCAGATGCAGATGCAACCGCAGCAGATGCAGATGCAACCGCAGCAGGGCTACCAACAGCCGCTGCAGCAGGAGCAGCAGATGCAGCTGGCCGTGAATGGTCAGATGTCGGGCAACCTGGGCCAGGCAGTGGTCCAGCAGGTGGCCGGGCAGGTAGTTCCGGCCGGCAGTGCCCAGCTGGTGGCAGCGGCCGCCAATGGCCTGCAGCAGGGCAACCTGGGCCAGGCAGTGGTGCAGCAGGTGGTCGGGCAGGTATTGCCGGCGGGCAGTGCCCAGCTGGTGGCCAGCGCCGCCAATGGCCTGCAGCAGGGCAATCTGGGCCCGGTGGCCACCCAGCTGGCCGCCCAGGCCCTGGTGCCGCAAGGGGGCAATGTGGCCCAGCTGGCCAGTGGGGTGTTGATCCTGAAGGTGCCGGCAAATTTCATGGCTGATGCCGGTGGTGGCAACGTCATGCGCGTGCTGCAGCCGGGCGAGACCCTGGCCCGCCTGGCCTTCTCGGCCGCAGGCGACATGCTGCAGGTGCGTGATTCCCGTGGCAACATCGGCTGGATCGCCGCAGACACCATCGCCGACGTGGTCAACGCGCAGTAAATGCGTGGGCGCCGTGTGCCATTGGTCACGGCGCCCATCACTTGGGTTTACCGGTTGCCGCCCCGATAATGGGGGCATGGAAATCAAGTCCGACAACCCCGACCACGGCTTCCAGTTCCCCGGTGTGTTCGAGCTCAGCGTCATGGGCACCGCCGGCATCGGGCTGGAAAGCGAACTTCCCATCCTGCTTGAGCGCGGCGGTGTCGTAGTGCATCGCGAGAAGGTCAGCTGGAAGCATTCTTCCAATGGCAAGTATGTCTCGGTGCGCATCAGCTTCCATGCTGAAAGCCGCGAGCATTACGACACCGTGCACGAGGCCCTGCGCAGCCACCCCCACGTGAAGTGGACCCTGTGACCGCAGACTGTCCGGCAGGGCAGGCCGCTGCCTGCCTGCGCCCCGCGGTTGTGCGCGAACTGGGGCGTCAGCCCTATACCCCGGTATGGAAGGCCATGTCGGCCTTCACCGACCGGCGCGATGACAGCACCGGCGACGAGCTCTGGGTGGTCGAACACGAGCCGGTGTTCACCCAGGGCCAGGCCGGCAAGGCCGAGCACGTGCTGGCCGCCGGGGACATCCCGGTGGTGCAGGTGGACCGTGGCGGCCAGGTGACCTATCACGGCCCAGGACAGCTGGTGGTCTACCCCTTGCTGGACCTGCGCCGGTTGGGCATCGGCGTGCGCGAGTACGTGTGCCGGATAGAGCAAGCCATCATCGACACCCTGGCCGGTTGCGGCATCGCCGCGCAGCGCCTGGAAGGGGCGCCGGGGGTGTATGTGGATGGGGCCAAGATTGCCGCCCTGGGCATCCGCGTGCGCCGCGGCTGCAGCTTCCACGGCCTGTCGTTCAATGTGGCCATGGACCTGGAGCCGTTCGGTCGCATCAACCCCTGCGGCTACGCCGGGCTGCAGGTGACCTCGGTGCTAGACTTGGGCGGCCCATCGTCGATGGACAGCATCAAGGCCGCGCTGCTGGAGCAGCTGGCCAAGCAGTTCGGGCTGACGCTTGCGTCCCTGCCTGAACTTCCCGACCTTTCTGCGGCCGTTTGAGCCGCAAGCGCCTGCCTTGCCATGACTGAAACCACGTCGCGTTCCATCCCCTTGCAGATCGTCGCCAGCGACGCCCCGGCCACGCCCCTGCAGGCCGGCGTCAAGCAGGTTGCCGGCGACAAGATCGCCCGCTCGCCGGTGCAGTTCGCCGATGCCCCGGTGCTGCGCAAGCCGTCCTGGATCCGCGTGCGCATTCCCTCGGGCAATGCGGTGGCCAACCTGAAGGCCAAGCTGCGCGAGAACCGTCTGGTCACCGTGTGCGAGGAAGCCAGCTGCCCGAACATCCACGAATGCTTCGGCCACGGCACCGCCACCTTCATGATCCTGGGCGAGGTCTGCACCCGCCGTTGCTCGTTCTGCGACGTGGCCCACGGCCGGCCCAAGCCGCCCGATGCCAACGAGCCTGCCAACCTGGCCAACACCGTGGCCGACATGGGCCTGAAGTACGTGGTGGTCACCAGCGTGGACCGCGATGACCTGCGTGACGGCGGCGCCCAGCATTTTGTTGACTGCATCAGCGCCATCCGCGAGAAGTCGCCGGGCACCCGTATCGAGGTGCTGACCCCGGACTTCCGCGGCAAGGGCCGCATGGAGCGTGCGCTGGAGATCCTGGCAAGCAACCCGCCGGACGTGTTCAACCACAATATCGAAACCGTGCCCGACCTGTACCGCAACGTGCGCCCGGGCGCTGACTACCAGTGGTCGCTGACCCTGCTCAAGAAGTTCAAGGCCCAGCATCCTGACGTTTCGACCAAGAGCGGCATCATGCTCGGCCTGGGCGAGGAGTGGGAGCAGATCAAGGCCACCATGCGCGACCTGCGTGCGCATGATGTGGACATGATCACCATCGGCCAGTACCTGCAGCCGTCGGCCCACCACCACCCGGTGCTGCGTTACTGGACGCCGGAGGAATACAAGCAGCTGGAGGTCTACGGTTACGAGCTGGGCTTTGCCCACGTTGCCTCCGGGCCGATGGTGCGCTCGTCCTACCATGCCGACATCCAGGCAGCCGGGGCCGGCGTGGCCTGAGCACAAAGGCCCGGCATCGCCGGGCCTTTTACATTTTGGTAATAGCCGGCTGCAGTTCACCTGCCCATGCCGGCCAGGCGCTAGGCTTCACCGGGTGACAGACGGAACAACTTCCGGCACTGTCTGGGTGGCAGTCACTGCGCGCAGTGTTTTTCCCGACGCACTTATCCGTAGAGCGAGTTTGAATGAAGACCAAGGCGATCCCCTTCCTGTTGGCCCTGGCGTTGACCGCACCGGTGGCCCTGATCGCACATGCCGATGCTCCGGCCACATCCCCGGCCCCGACGCTGGACCGCACCACGGCTTCACGTTTGGTCTACGGGCTGCTCTCCGACAGCAGTTATGCCTACCGTCCGCGCGCGCTGGATGCCGAGGCCGCCAATCAGGTATTCGACCGTTATCTCAAGAGTCTGGACGGCAACCGCCAGTTCTTCCTGCAGGCTGACATTGACGGTTTTGCCCCGTTGCGCGGCGAGATTGCCAACGCCATCCGTGCCGGCCGCACCGACATGGCCGAACAGATGTTCGCGTTGTACAAGCAGCGCGCCGCCGACCGTATCGGCTATGCCCGCGAGCTGCTCAAGGGCGAGCCGGATTTCACCGTGGACGAGCGCTATGACTACGACCGCGAGGAAGCACCGTGGGCGGCCAATGCTGCCGAGCTGGATGAAATCTGGCGCAAGTCGGTGAAGAACGACTGGCTGCGCCTGCGCCTGGCCGGCAAGCCGGCGGCCGACATCCGCACCACCCTGGACAAGCGTTACGCCACCCTGCTCAAGTCGATCAACGAGCTCAAGGGCGATGACGTGTTTGCGTTGTTCCTCAATGCCTACACTGATTCGATCGACCCGCACACCGAGTACATGACCCCGCGCAGTGCGGAGAACTTCAACCAGGCCATGTCGCTGTCGCTGGAAGGCATCGGTGCCCAGCTGCAGCGCCAGGACGACGTGGTGGTGATCCGCGAGATCATCCCCGGCGGCCCGGCCGCGCTGGATGGCACCCTGCAGCCGGGCGACCGCATCGTCGGTGTCGGCCAGGGGCGCGACGGGGCAATCGAGGACGTGATTGGCTGGCGCATTGACGATGTGGTGGCCAAGATCCGCGGCCGGCCGGATACCCAGGTCCGGCTGGAGTACATCCCGGCGGCCGATGGTCTCAACGGCAAGCACCGTACGGTGGTGCTGGACCGTGCCAAGGTGCGCCTGTCCGAACAGGCGGCCAAGGGCGAGACCCTGGTCATTCCGGGCGCTGAAGGTGCAGCCGAACGTCGCATCGGCGTGATCAAGCTGCCGGCCTTCTACCAGGATTTCGAGGGCCGTCGGCGCAATGCGGCCGACTATGCCTCGGCCACCCGTGACGTGGCCCGCCTGCTGACCCAGTTCAAGGCCGATGGCCTGGACGGGGTGGTGCTGGACCTGCGCAACAACGGTGGTGGTTCGCTGGACGAGGCGATCGAGTTGACCGGGCTGTTCATTGACCAGGGCCCGGTGGTGCAGGTACGTGAATCCGGTGGCCGGGTGGTGGTCAACAGCGACCGCAAGCCCGGCGTGGCCTGGGACGGCCCGCTGGCGGTGCTGATCAACCGTGGTTCGGCCTCGGCTTCGGAAATCTTTGCCGGCGCGATGCAGGACTATGGCCGTGGCCTGATCATCGGCGAAACCACCTTCGGCAAAGGCACGGTGCAGAACATCGCCGACCTGGACCGTTGGTCGCGCGACGAACAGGTGGCCCTGGGCCAGCTGAAGCTGACCATTGCCCAGTTCTTCCGGGTCAGTGGCTCTTCCACCCAGCACAAGGGGGTGGTGCCGGACCTGGCTTTCCCGGCCAGTGTCGATGCCAGCCAGTTTGGCGAGAGCACCTACAAGAACGCCCTGCCGTGGACCCGGATTGCCGAGGTGCCGCACGAGCAGTACGGCAACTTCCAGCCGTTGCTGGCCGTGCTGGAACAGCATCACCAGCAGCGGGTGGCCAAAGACCTGGAATTTGGCTGGTGGAAGGAGGATGTCGAGCACTTCCGTGCCGAGGCTGCACGCAAGAGCATTTCGCTCAACGAAGCCGAGCGCCAGGCCGAACGCGAACGCATGGAGACCCAGCGCAAGGAGCGCCAGGCCAAGCGTCGCGAGCTGGGTCTGGAGCTGGACCCGCTGGCCGAGGAAAGTGATGACGGCCTGACCGGCAACGAGCGTGACATCGTCGCCGATGCGGCGCGTGAGAAGGCCGCCGAGAAGCGCCCGGATCCGTTGCTGCGTGAATCGGCCGCGATCCTGGCCGATGCGATCGGCCTGCTCCAGGCCGACCGCCAGCTGTCGGCACAGGTGCTGCCGCGGGCGGCAGGCAGTGGCCGCTGGTCGCACTGACCGCCGTACCCTGAAACAGCAAGGCCCGGTTCTGCCGGGCGTTGCTGTTTCAGGGCCGTGTCCATGGCGGAAGTGCGAACTGGGTCGGTGCTTGCCCGGTGACGGCTGCGCGGCCAGCCGGTATTGTCGGCAGGACAACGACTGGTAGTTCCATCCAGGGGGCGATGCGTATGTGGGGTGGGCGATGAGCTGGCTTTCGACCTTGCGCAGTGGGCAGGTAAGGCTGTGGATGCTGGCGCTGACCGCGGCGTTGATCATCGTACTGCCCTGGCTGCTGATGCGCGGTTTGTGGGACCGCGCCCAGGACGCGACCGCACGGGTGGAGCACACCCAGTCGCTGGGCGCGCTGCTGTACCGGCTGCAGGCCGACATCCGAGATTTCGAATCCGCGGCACTGACCCTGTCCAAGGGCGTGAGCAGCCCGGAGCTGCTGCAGCGGATGGCCCTGGCCGACACCTTTCCGGCCACCCTGGAGCTGCTGGCCGAGCAGTTGCAGGACAAGCCGGCGCAATTGGTCCGCATTGGCCAGATCAAGGCCCGGCTGCAGCGTCGGGTGGAGGTGGCGCGTGCCCTGGCCCAGGCCGAAGGCGAGCAGGACCAGGTAGCGCTGGCCGAGGAGCTGGTCTACGGCGCCTCCATCCGCGGGCTGGTCAGCGACCTGCAGGCCGATGAAAGCCGCTTCCTGGCCGAGCGCATCGGCGAGGCGCGCCGGCGTGATGGCCAGCAGGAATTGGTGAGCTGGGTGGCGCTGGCACTGCAGGTCGCGCTGATGGTGGTGGTGGTGTGGCGGCTGTACCGTCAGATGCAGCAGCAGCTGAACGCAGAGCAGGCGATGGCCACGGCCGCCAGCCACAGCACGGCGGTCTTCAACAGTGTGCGCGAACCGATTGCGGTGGTGGACCGCGAGCTGGTCCTGACCCTGTGCAACCCGGCCTTTGTCCAGCTGTATGCCCGCAGTGAAGCCGGTGATGCGGGTGATGCGGATGATGCGGGTGAGGCGGCTGCGGCGCTGGTACCGATGCCGTTGACGGCCCTGGGCGATGGCCAGGCCTGGAACGATCCGGTCGTGCTGCAGCGCCTGCAGGATGTGCTCAGCCGTGGCCGTGAACTGTGGGATTACGAGCTGGAGCAGACCGATGCCGATGGCAAGCCGCGCATCCTGCTGCTCAATGCGCGCCGTCTGCAGATGCCCGACAGCCAGCGTGCCTCGGTGCTGATTACCCTGTCCGATGTTACCGTGCAGCGCACCGCGCTCAAGCAGGTCGAGGAGCTCAACCGTCAGCTGGAAGGCAAGGTCAACCAGGTGACCGAAGTCAATCATGAGCTGGAGGCTTTCAGCTATTCGGTCTCGCATGACCTACGCGCGCCGTTGCGGCATATCGCCGGCTTCGCCGACAAGCTTGGCCAGCATCTGGGCGAGCAGGCCGATGAGAAGAGCCAGCACTACCTGCAGGTGATCGGCAATTCGGCCCGGCGGATGTCGACCCTGATCGACGACCTGCTGGTCTATTCGCGGCTGGGGCGTGGTGCGCTGCGCCTGCAGGCGGTGGACATGCAGTCGCTGGTGGCCGAGACCCGGGCCATGCTCGATGCCGGCCTGCGCAGTGATGCCGAGGCGGCTGGCGAGGCGCCACGCAATGTGGTCTGGAAGATTGCGCCGCTGCCGATCGTGCTGGCCGATGAAAACATGATGCGCCAGGTCTGGCTCAACCTGCTCGGCAATGCGCTCAAGTACAGTGCCGGGCGCGATCCGGCGGTGATCGAGGTCAGCGTGCAGCGGCTGGATGATGGCTCGCACCAGTTCAGCGTGGTCGACAATGGCGCCGGTTTCGACATGGCTTACGCCGGCAAGCTGTTCGGGGTATTCCAGCGCCTGCACAAGCCCAGCCAGTACAGCGGCACCGGCATCGGCCTGGCCAGTGTGCGCCGGGTGCTCAGCCGCCACGGCGGCCGGGTCTGGGCTCATGCCGAGGTCGATCGCGGTGCCCAGTTCCATTTCATTCTTCCCCAGGCCCTAGGCGCCACCCACCAGGAACACAACCCATGAGCGCGATCCGTACCATCCTTCTGGCAGAAGACAGCCCGGCCGATGCCGAAATGGCCATCGATGCCCTGCGCGAGGCGCACCTGGCCAACCCGATCGTGCACGTGGAAGACGGCGTGGAAGTGCTGGATTACCTGTACGCGCGCGGGCCGTGGGCCGGCCGCCGCGACGGCATGCCCTCGGTGTTGCTGCTGGACATCAAGATGCCGCGCATGGATGGCTTGGAAGTGCTGCAGAAAATCCGTGCCGATGAGCAGTTCCAGCGCCTGCCAGTGGTGATCCTGTCCTCCTCGCGCGAGGAAAGTGACCTGGCCCGCAGCTGGGACCTCGGCGTGAACGCCTACGTGGTCAAACCGGTGGATGTGGACCAGTTCTTCAACGCGATCAAGACCCTGGGTACGTTCTGGGCCGTGATCAACCAGCCACCTGCCGAGGACTGACATGCCGCTCAACGGACCTGCCCTGGGGCACCTGCAGATCCTGCTGGTGGAAGACTCGGCCGAGGATGCCGAGCTGATCTGCGACCTGCTTGAACAAGCCGGCGTGAGCGCCAGCTTCCAGCGTGTCGATGACGAAGAGGGCCTGGTGCAGGTACTGACCAGTGGCCGCTGCGACATCGTGCTGTCGGACCTGTCGATGCCCGGGTTTTGCGGCATGCGTGCGCTGGAGCTGGTGCGCGGGCTGCATCCGCGCATGCCGTTCGTGTTCGTCTCCGGCACCATCGGCGAGGAGCTGGCGGTGCAGGCGCTGCAGCAGGGCGCGGCCGATTACATCCTGAAACACTCGCCGGGACGGCTGCCCTCGGCGGTGGCGCGGGCGGTGCGCGAGGCCCGCAGCGAAGCCGAGCGCCACCGGGTGGAAACCGAACTGATGCGCGCCCAGCGGCTGGAAAGCCTGTCCCTGCTGGCCGCCGGCCTCAGCCATGACCTGCGCAACATCCTGCAGCCCTTGCTGATCGTGCCGGACCTGATAAAGGCTCGCAGCGAGGACCCGAAGATCCATCAGCTGGCCTCGGTGATTGCCGAGTGCGGCCAGCGCGGACACGAGATGGCCGAGTCGATGCTGTCGTTTGTGCGCGGCTCGCAGCGGGCCAGCGAGGTGATCGAGATCGGTCGGTTGTTCAGTGCGGTGGAGCTGCTGTTGCGTGGCAGCCTGCCCAACGACATCCGCTTCGAGGCCAGGCTTGTGCAGCCGGGGTTGTCGGTGCAGGGCAATTTCACCGAGCTGCAGCAGGTGCTGTTGAACCTTAGCCTGAACGCGATCCATGCCATGCCCAATGGGGGGAGCCTGTGCCTGCTGGCGGAGCTGGTGAGCGATGTGGATGGCCAGGCCCAACTGTGCATCCGGGTGGCTGACCAGGGCATGGGCATGTCGGCAGAGATCCTTGAGCGCCTGTTCAGTCCCTTCTTCACCACCAAACGCGATGGCACCGGGCTGGGCCTGCTGTCGTGCAAGCGCATCATCGAAGGCATGCAGGGCTCGATCCATGTGCGCAGCGAGGTCGGGGTGGGCAGCCAGTTCGATCTGCTGTTGCCGATCAACGGGGCGGCGGCACTGCCGCCAGAGACGCTCAGCAATTTGCCACTGGGCAGCGGTCAGCAGCTGCTGGTGGTGGACAATACCGCTACCCGGCTGTCGCTGCTGGGCAATGCGCTGTCCAGCCAGGGTTACCGGTTGTCACTGGCCAGTGACGGCGCTGCTGCGCTGCTGCATGTGCGTGCACGCGGGCTGCCCGAAGCGGTGGTGATCGACACCGATCTGCCGCTGATGGCCGCCGGTCAGCTGCTGCGCGAGCTGCAGGGCCAGGGTTTCAGTGGCCCTGCATTGCTGCTGGAGGACCCGGCGCAGCCGGTCAATGCCAGTGGCCTGCCCGAAGGCATTCATGTGCAGACCCTGCGCAAACCACTGGAAATGCAGCACGTGTTCCGGGCGGTGGAGGCGATCCTGGCCCATACCGTGGAATGAACCGGCATGCCGGTGCCGTGGCTGGCACCGGCGTGGTCTTGCTTACGGGCTGTACGGGGTGCTGGAGATGATCTCCACCCAGTAGTCATCCGGGTCGCGGATGAAGGCCAGGTTCTTCATCCGGCCATCGCTCAGGCGCTTCTGGAAAGCCACGCCCAGCTGTTCGAAGCGGGCACAGGCGGCCTCGATGTCCGGCACCGAGACGCAGATATGGCCGAAGCCGCGCGGCTCGCTGTTGCCGTTGTGGTAGACCGGCCCGTCCTGGTCTTCGCTGCCATGGTTGTGGGTCAGCTCCAGCAGGGCGGGCAGTTTGGCCATCCACACCGCGCGCTCGGCGGCATCGGCCGGAATCCGGGTGCCTGCGGGCAAGTAGGCCAGGAAGTACAGGCTGAAGGCTGCTTCGTCGAAGTGGCGCTGGTCAATCAGCGAAAAGCCCAGCACACGGGTGTAGAAATCCAGCGAGGCGGTCGGGTTCTTGACCCGCAGCATGGTGTGGTTGAACACGAATCCGGCAGTTTCTGCCGGCACCTGCGCGGCAACGCCGGCGGGAATGGGTTGGCTCATGGGGGGTTCCTTCAAGGGGGGGAAACAGGCACCAAGCCTGTTGCCAGTGTAGCGCGGGGCTCAGCGCCTGCCGCTGCGGGCCGGGTGCTGGCTGAAGTCCTTCAGGCTGCCGTCCAGGCCGAGCAGCTGCACGGTATGGGCCTGCACGCTGCCATCGGGCACTTCCATGCCCGGCGAGCCCAGCGGCATGCCCGGCAGCACCAGGCCACGGGCACGCGGCTTGTCGCGCAGCAGCTTGAGGATGTCGCTGGCCGGCACGTGACCCTCGACCACGTAACCACCGACCTCGGTGGTGTGGCACGAGGCCTGGCTGTCGGGCACGCCCAGACGGTGCTTGGGCGCGATCACGTCCTGCACGTTGTTGACCTGGACGCTGAAGCCGGCCGCGCGCATGTGATCGACCCAGCCTCCGCAGCAGCCGCAGGACGGGTGGCGGTGCACGGTCATCAGCGGCAGCGGGCGGGCTTGTTGCGGGCCGGCCCCACTGGCGGCGGCCGGAGCACGGTTCTGGGCCATGGCCTGGCCAGGCAGAAGCAGGCCGGCGAGCAGGCACAGGCCCAGGAAGGTGGCAAGACGCATCAGGGTGTTTCCTCGGGTTTGCCGGGCCTGTTGCCAGGCCCGGCGAGTTGTTTACAGGCAGTGCCCAGGCACTCAGAACCACATCCGGATACCGGCCACCCAACGGGTGTGCTGGCGGTCATGGCCATCGGCGGCGGCGAAATCGGCACTGCGGCCGAACCGGCGTTCGTGCACCACGCCCACATACGGGGCAAAGCGCCGGTTGATCTCATAGCGCAGGCGCAGCCCGCCCTCGACGCTGGCCAGGCCGCGGCCCAGGCCATGCCCGCGGTCATCACGCAGCAGGGCGCTGGCCTCCACGCTGGGCTGCAGGATCAGCCGGTTGGTCAGCAGCATGCTGTACTCCAGCTCCACCTCCAGTTCTGCACGCGGGTCACCGCCGACCAGCACGGTGGCCTGGGTCTCCAGCCTGTAGGGGCTCAGCCCCTGCACGCCGAAGGCGGCCCGGGTACGTGGCTGTGGGCCGTGTTCGTGGCGCACACCGGCCACCGCATCCCACCACGGGCCGGTGGCCTGGCCGTACAGCAGGTCGATGCTGCCATCGCTGCTGCCACCTTCGCGCTCGCCTTCGGCGCGCAGCCACAGGCGCTGGGTGTCGGTGCCCCACCACCCCTGCAGGGCCCAGGCCTGGCCGCTGCCCTTGGCGTTGTCCCAGGCTTCGAGCTGGTCCACCAGCAGGTAGCGGTTGACGCCTGGCGCGTGCTCCATCGAGTGCGCCTGCAGCACCGGGAAGGCCGCTGCGATGTCAGCGGCCGTGGGCACCGGAATCGGTGTCCTCGGCGTGGTCAACGCCGTGCCCGGAGCGTGCCCGGCATGCGGATCAGCACTCATGTTGTGCCCGGCATGCGGATCAGCACTCATGTTGTGCCCGGCATGCGGATCAGC
>JBJEWP010000131.1:0-9248 GCA_051885115.1 Stenotrophomonas sp.
ACACGATCAGGGCGTCCTGGCCGCGGTCCATGAAATACTCACCCATGGTGCAGCCGGAGTAGGCGCTGATGTACTGCATCGCGGCCGATTCCGAAGCGGTGGCAGCCACCACCACGGTGTGGGCCAGGGCGCCGTTTTCTTCCAGCTTGCGCACGATGTTGGCAATGGTCGAGGCCTTCTGGCCGATCGCCACGTACACGCACTTGATGCCGGTGCTCTTCTGGTTGATCACCGCGTCGATGGCCATCGCGGTCTTGCCGGTCTGACGGTCACCGATGATCAGCTCGCGCTGGCCGCGGCCGATCGGAATCATCGAGTCAACCGACTTGTAGCCGGTCTGCACCGGCTGGTCGACCGACTTGCGCCAGATCACGCCCGGAGCCACGCGCTCCACCGGAGCGGTCAGCGAGGTGCCCAGCGGGCCCTTGCCGTCGATCGGCTCGCCCAGGGCGTTGACGACACGACCCAGCATTTCCGGACCGACCGGAACTTCCAGGATGCGGCCGGTGGTCTTGGCCACGTCACCTTCGCGCAGGTGCTCGTAGTCACCCAGGACCACGGCGCCGACCGAGTCGCGCTCCAGGTTCAGCGCCAGGGCGAAGGTGTTGTTCGGCAGTTCGATCATTTCGCCCTGCATCACGTCGGCCAGGCCGTAGATGCGCACGATGCCGTCGGACACCGAGGTCACGGTACCTTCGTTGCGCGCCTCTGCCGAGGTGCTGGCGTTAGCGATGCGATTCTTGATCAGTTCGCTGATTTCGGAGGGGTTGAGCGTGGTAGCCATCGTCAAGTCCTAGTGCCGGCGATCAGGCCGGACGTTCAAATGAATTCAGTGGGCGAGCGCGGTCTGCAGGCGCGACAGCTTGCCCTTCAGGGAGCCGTCAATCACCACATCGCCGGTATCGATGACGGCACCGCCGATCAGCGATTCGTCAACAGCCGTGGTGATTTCGACCTCGCGGCCGAAGCGCTTGCGCAGCGATGCGGCAAGCTTTTCGATCTCGTCAGCAGACAGGGCAGCCGCCGAGGTCACACGGGCCTTGACCACCTTCTCTTCTTCGGCGCGCAGCGCTTCGAACAGACCGGAAATTTCCGGCAGGGTCGACAGGCGACGGGCATCGGCCAGCAGTTCCAGGAAGCGCCCGAAAGCGGCATCGGCCGAGTCAGGGATCAACAGGGAAACGGCTTCGGCACGCCCCAGGTTGGGGTTGCCCAGCAGGGCGGCCACGCCCGGGTCATTGGCTACCCGGGCGGAGAAGGCCAACGCGTCAGACCACGACGCGAAGGAGCCTGCCTCACGGGCGATCGCAAACGCGGCGCGGGCGTACGGGCGGGCAAGCGTGAGGGCCTGGCTCATCGATTAAATCTCCGCTGCCAGCTGGTCGATCAGGTCCTTGTGGGCCTGGGTGTCAACCGACTTGCGCAGCAGCTTCTCGGCACCGGCCACGGCCAGGGTCGAGACCTGGGTGCGCAGCTGCTCACGTGCACGATTGGCCGAAGCGTCGATTTCTGCCAGGGCCAGCTCCTTTTGACGGGTGGCTTCGGCAACGGCTTCGTTCTTGGCCGCTTCGATGATCTGGTTGGCGCGCACGTTGGCCTGATCGATGATCTCGTTGGCCTTGGTGCGGGCTTCCTTCAGCGCTTCGTTGACCTTGGCTTCGGCATCTGCCAGCGCCTGGCGGCTGTTGTCGGCCGCGGCCAGACCTTCAGCGATCTTCTGCTGACGCTCTTCGATCGCATTCAACAGCGGCGGCCAGATCAGGGTCGCGATGATCCAGATCAGGGCGGCGAAGGCCAGGGCCTGCGCAATCAGGGTGAAATTGATATTCATGGGTTCGCTCAATCGCTGGTTCAGGGTGGGCGCGCCGCGCTACGCGGCGCGTCCGAACCTTCATCCGCGGCCAGGGCGCCCTTGCAGGCGCCCGGCCGTCTCACTTCAACCGGCTATCAGCCAGCCAGCTTGGCGGCTTCGGCCAGCAGGGCAGCCGACAGCGGGTTGGCGAAGGCCAGCAGCAGGCCAACGGCGACCGAGATGATGAATGCGGCGTCGATCAGGCCGGCGGTGATGAACATGCGGACCTGCAGGACCGGGATCAGTTCCGGCTGGCGAGCGGCCGACTCCAGGAACTTACCAGCCATGATGGCCAGACCCAGACCTGCGCCCAGCGCGGCCAGGCCGATCATGATGCCAACGGCAAGGGCGGTGGAGCTCTGAATCTGGGCGAGATTGGTCAGGACGGCGAAGTACATGGTTTTCTCCAGGAACTTAAGTAACTAAGGATGATGAAACGGATGAAGGGGTGAAACTGATTGCAGCGGTGAAACGTCAGTGGCTGTCTTCGGACAGGCTCAGATACACGATGGTCAACATCATGAAAATGAAAGCCTGCAGCGGGATCACCAGCAGGTGGAACAGCATCCAGCCAAGGCCGAATGCGCCGCCGGCGATAGCGCCGAACAGACCAGCACCGCCCAGCACCCAGATCAGCAGGAAGACGATTTCGCCGCCGAACATGTTGCCGAACAGTCGCATCGCCAACGAAACCGGCTTGGACAGCCATTCGACGATGTTGAGGATCAGGTTGAACGGGAGCATCCACTTGCCGAACGGGGCAGTCAGGAACTCCTTGATCAGGCCGCCAAGGCCCTTGGACTTCAGTGCAAAGAACACCATCAGGAAGAACACGCTGATCGACATGCCCAGGGTGGCATTGACGTCGGCGGTCGGAACCGGCTTCCAGTAATGCACGCCGATCCAGCCCAGCGGGATGGCGAAGAAGTCTGCCGGAATCATTTTCAGCAGGTTCATCAGCAGGATCCAGAAGAAGATGGTGATCGCGATCGGCGTCACCAGCTTGCTCTTGCCGTGGTAGGTGTCCTTGGCCTGCTTGTCGACAAATTCCAGGCAGATTTCAATGAATGCCTGCCACTTGCCCGGCACACCCGAGGTGGCCTTGCGGGTTGCCATCCAGAAGGCAAACACCATGATCAAGCCCATGACCACGGCGGTCAGGAAGGTATCAACGTGCAGCGTCCAGAAGCCACCGCCATCACCGACCGGAGCGGTCAGATTCTGCAGGTGATGCTGGATGTACGTGGTTGGAGTTAGAGCCTCGCCCGCCATGTGTCCGGAACCTTATTTGAATGCGATCAACGTCTGGCCAGAGCCAGCACCTGGAACATCATCCCGACGGCAATGCCAGCCAGCAGCGCCAACGGGGGAAAACGGAACTGGATGATGCCAACGGCAAGCACGCCAATCACCAGAACCCACTTCAACAACATTGCCGTTACCAGCCGGCCGACGGCCGAAGCCGCAGCCTGCGCACCGCCGTTCAGGGCAATGCGCGCAGCAAGCCAACCCCCGACCACCACTGCCAGGCCAGAAGCCAGCGCCGCGATGGCGTGGGTCTTGCTGACCAGCAGGAATATCAAGGCCAGAGCCACGATGGCCAGCAGCGGATAGACCGCCGCACGCACCATCAGCCGCCGACCCGCGTCTACGGAGTTCAGCATATGAATCCAGCCAGGTATCAAGGGAGGGGCCGGGTAAAGCATCAAGCTACCCGTCGAGCCGCAAGAGTATAGCAAGTCGGCATTTTGTCAGACAACCGCTACGTATGCACCGCCAAATACAGACAACCACCTGAAGCAAAAGAACTTTTACCGATAAGGCTAGACAAGATCGGACAAAAATCAGGCAAAGTAAGCCTGCCCGGGGCCTGTTCGCACCTGCGCCCTTCACATTGCCTGCGCCTTCCCTGCCACAAGGTAGGCCACCTGTTCGATAGACAGGAAGCATCGATGCGCACTACCCCGCTGAACCTGATTGCCCTGGCCCTGCTGGCCACCGCCGGTACCGCCCAGGCCGCCAACGAGGATGACCGCTTCACCCTGCGCCTGGGCGCGATCAACCTGGATGCCGACAACACCCTGCGCGGCAGTACCGTGGTCGATGGCCGGCCGCTGTCCTTCAACGAGGATTTCAGCCTCGGCGGCAAGGAGTGGGAACCCCGCGTCGACGGCGTGTTCCGCATCAGTGACCGTCAACGCCTGATCTTTGATTACTTCCGTTATGGCAAGGACCGCCGCGAGACCCTGGATGAGACGGTGAGCTTTGACGATGTGGTGGTGCCGGCCGGCAGCTTCGTCAAAGCCGAGCTCAAATACCAGGTCGCCAGCCTGGTCTACGACTACGCCGTGGTCGACAACGAGCGTTTCGAGCTGGGCCTGCAGCTTGGCGCCGAGTATGCCAAGGTCAGCGCCGATGGCTATGCCGACATCGGCGACCTGTACAGCGGCCGCTTCCTCGACGAGCAGGCCGACGGCATCGCCCCGGTGGTCGGCGCCCGCCTCACCTTCCAGCCCGGCGAACGCTGGCTGGTCAACCTGCAGGGCCAGTACCTCAACACCCGCTGGGGCAACTTCGATGATTACGATGGTGACCTGTCGCGCGCCAACGCCATCGTGGAGTACCGCTTCACCGACAATTTCGGCCTGTTCGCCGGCTATGACTGGTTCCGGCTGGATGTGGACCAGTCCGGCAGCGATGGTGTGATCGGCCTGAAGCAGGAGTTCAAGGGCCCGGTGGCCGGTATCACCCTGGCCTTCTGACAACCGCCCTACCCGGTCAATTGATAGTCAAAACCTATTGATTGACCGGTTCATTTTCGATTGGATTGAAAACACCGATCGGCGCAGAGTAGCCCTTTCCGCTTTCACTGCCTTGATCCCATGCGCAAGACCCTCAGCTTTGCCTGCCTGCACTTCACCGTCGCCTTCGTGGTCGGCTGGGCCCTGAGTGGTGACTGGCGCATCGGCGGCGCCCTGGCCCTGATCGAACCGCTGTGCAACACCGTGGCCTTCTACTTCCATGAAAAATTCTGGCAGCGCCGGCGATCCAGCACGCCCGTTTCCGAACAGGAAAAGCGCTGGCACGCCTGCTGAAAAACGAGGCCTCATCCACAACGTCTCACCCACCATGAGCAGCACGCAAGACGCAGATGTAATCGGCCATGGGCATCAAGCCTGCTGCGGCGCGCACGGCATCCAGGACCGTCGCATCCTCCACCGGATCCATGGTCAATGTGCCGCTGGTCGGATCGCGGCCAAATTGCGTACCAAACCGCTGCGGTTGGTTCTGCGCCCGCAACACCCGATCGACCAGCATCGCCCCTCGGCTACCCCCCATGCCACCCCAGTCCGGCAACACGCTGTAGTGCGCCAGCAACTGCTCCTGCAAAGCAGGATAGGCATCGGCATGCTGGACCAGTAGCCACAGCGCCTGCATACCATCGCTGCCCACCTGGGCCGCTGTCGGCAAGTTCCCTGCAGCCATCCACTGCGCCAACTTCGCAGCGTGTTGACCATCCAGTTGACGCAAGCGCTCCAACAAAGCGACATCCGGCTTGACGCCGGCCGCATTCAACTGCGCACGAATGGCTTGATCCTGGTCAGCCATGGCCAGCAATTGCTCGCGTTTGTGCGGCTGGCCTGGCACGTCCGCCTCCAAGGCCACAGCCTGTTGTCTGGAACCGAGCCATTGCTGCGCCCCCGGGCACTGCGACAACGATTCATCCTGCGCAAAGGCCGCCGCACTGCCACACAGCAACAGCCAATACCCCACTGCCTTGATTGCCATCGCACGCTCTCGCCAGCGGAATGGAAAAAGCCCGGCAATGCCGGGCTTTTTGTCTCACTTCTTCTTGGGCAGGTACAGATCGGTGATCGTGCCTTCGAAGATTTCCGCGGCCATCGCCACCGACTCACTCAGGGTCGGGTGGGCATGGATGGTGTGGCCGATGTCGCCGGCTTCGGCCCCCATCTCGATGGCCAGGCCGATCTCGGCCAGCAGCTCGCCGGCATGCGGGCCGACGATGGCGCCACCGATCACCCGCTCGGTCTGCTCATCGAAGATCAGCTTGGTGAAGCCTTCGGTGCGGCCGATACCGATGGCACGGCCACTGGCCGCCCACGGGAACTTGGCCACGCCGACCTTCAGGCCCTTGGCCTTGGCTTCGGTCTCGGTCACGCCCACCCAGGCAATTTCCGGGTTGGTGTAGGCCACCGACGGAATCACCCGCGCCACCCACTCCTTCTTGTGGCCAGCGGCCACTTCGGCGGCCAGCTTGCCTTCGTGGGTGGCCTTGTGGGCCAGCATCGGGTTGCCGACGATGTCGCCGATGGCAAAGATGTGCGGCACATTGGTGCGCATCTGCCGGTCCACGGGAATGAAGCCGCGATCGGTCACATTGACCCCGGCCTTTTCGGCATCAATCTTGTTGCCATTGGCAGCGCGGCCCACGGCTACCAGCACGCGGTCGAAGGTGCCGCTGGCCATAGCCGGCTGCTCGCCTTCGGTAGCGGCCTCGAAGATCACGGTGATGCCCTTGTCATCGGCGGTCACGCCCGAAGCCTTGGTCTTCAGGTGAACCTCGATGCCCTGCTTTTTCAGGCGGTCGGCCAGCGGCTTGACCAGGTCCTTGTCGGCGCCCGGCATCAGCTGGTCCATGAACTCGACCACGGTGACCTTGGCGCCCAGAGCGCTGTACACGGTGGCCATTTCCAGGCCGATGATGCCGCCACCCACCACCAGCAGCGAACCCGGCACCTCGGCCAGCTCCAGCGCATCGGTGGAATCCATCACGCGCTTGTCGTCCCACGGGAAGTTGGGCAGCTTCACCGCCTGCGACCCGGCGGCGATGATGCACTGCTCAAAGCGCAGCAGCTGGGTGCTGCCATCGGCGGCAGTGATTTCCAGCTCGTTGGCCGAGACAAAGCGGGCCACACCGTGCACGGTACGCACCTTGCGCTGCCTGGCCATGCCGGCCAGACCCTTGGTCAACTGACCGACGACCTTTTCCTTGTAGCCGCGCAGGGTATCGATGTTGATCGACGGCGCGCCATAGTCGATGCCCAGCTCACTGGCATGGGCAGCGTGGTCGATGATCTCGGCCGCATGCAACAAGGCCTTGGACGGGATGCAGCCGACATTGAGGCAGACACCACCCAGGCTGTCGTAGCGCTCGACCAGCACCGTATCCATGCCCAGGTCAGCTGCACGGAAGGCAGCGGTGTAACCGCCGGGGCCGGCACCGAGCACCACCATGCGGCAGCTGATGTCGGCCTGACGACCCGAAGATGGCAACGCCTTGGCCGCCGTTGCCGGGTCCGGCGCGCGATGCGACGGGGTCACCGGCGGCTTGCTGGCCGGAGCCGGGGCAGCCAGCGGAGCCGGTGCCGCAGCGTCGGCGGTTTCCAGCTCCAGCACCACATCGCCCTGGCTGAGGGTGTCGCCGATCTTCACCCGCAATGCGGTGACCACACCGGCTGCCGAGGACGGCACTTCCAGGGTGGCCTTGTCCGATTCCAGGGTCACCAGACCCTGATCCTTGGCCACGGTATCGCCTACCGCCACCAGGATCTCGATCACCGGAACGTCGTTGTAGTCACCGATATCCGGGACCTTGATTTCCACTGTTGCCATGTCGTTCTCCGTACCTCAGACCTTGCCTTCGGCAACGCGTTCGTCGTATTTGTCCAGCGCGCGGCTGATCGCCTCGTAGCGCTTTTCGTGCTTCTTTTCCTTGCTGTCGACCAGCTCCTCCAGCAACGCACGCTGGCCGAGCAGGCGCGGCAGACCGCCACACGACGGTGCCCGGCCGCTGTAACGCTGGCCGGAAAGCTGAATCGACAGAATGTCCTCGTCTTCCATCAACGGCGCCTGCCCGGCCATGCCGGCCACCGCAACCGCACGTTCCCAGCGGTCAACCAGACGCTGGGCCAGCTCGGCCGGTATCGGCGCACGTTCGATCTGCGGCTGCTGGTCCAGGCGCAGCTGCACACCGAAATGGCTGGCGGCGCGGCTGGTGTGGTAAATGCGCTGGTCGGCACGGGCGCGACTCACCCACCACTGGCCGTCGGCATCGGGAGCCAGTACCAGCTGGCTTTCCACCCCGCGGCGCGGCAGCAACAACCAGGCAATGCCCTGCTCGTGCACGCCGCCCAGCAGGCTGGCAGCGCCCTCGCCATAGTTGCCGGTAGCCACCGGCCAACCGGCACCCATGTTCACGCTGCAGGCCATTGCCGGCAGCAGTGGGGCCGTGGCCAGTGCCGCCGCCAGGGCCAGCGCCCTTGCTGCCCTCACAGCAGTACCCGGCGCATGTCGGCCAGCACGTTGGCCAGGTAGCTGGTGAAGCGGGCCGCCGCCGCACCGTCGATGACCCGGTGGTCATAGCTCAGCGACAGCGGCAGGGTCAGCTTCGGCTCGAATTCCTTGCCGTTCCAGGCCGGCTGCATGGTCGACCTGGATACACCCAGGATGGCCACTTCCGGCGCATTGATGATCGGGGTAAAGGCGGTGCCGCCAATGCCGCCC
This sequence comes from Stenotrophomonas sp., assembly GCA_051885115.1. Taxonomy (GTDB): domain Bacteria; phylum Pseudomonadota; class Gammaproteobacteria; order Xanthomonadales; family Xanthomonadaceae; genus Stenotrophomonas. Next base: position 8,378 of record JBJEWP010000131.1, read on the forward strand.
AGCGAGGAAATGGAGAAGCAGCCACCCTGCATGTCCGCCGGGCCGAGCTTGCCGTCACGGGCCTTCTTGGCCAGTTCGGCGGTTTCCTGCGCGATCTGCAGCACACCCTTCTTGTCCACGTCACGGATCACCGGAACCACCAGCCCGTTCGGAGTGTCGGCGGCGAAGCCGATGTGGAAGTACTCCTTCAGCACCAGGTTCTCGCCGGAGGCGTCGAGCGAAGCATTGAACTGCGGGAACTGCTTCAGTGCCGCAGCGCTGGCCTTGATCAGGAAGGCGAGCATGGTCAGCTTGATGCCGGCCTTCTCGTTTTCCTTGTTCAGCTGCACGCGCAGGGCTTCCAAGCCGGTGATGTCGGCCTGGTCGAACTGGGTGACATGCGGAATCATCGCCCAGTTGCGGGCCAGGTTGGCACCGGAAATCTTCTGGATGCGACTCAGCGGCTGGGTCTGCACCGGGCCGAACTTGGCAAAGTCCACCTTCGGCCACGGCAGCAGGTTCAGGCCGTTGCCGGCAGCGGAAGCGCCAGCCAGCGCCGTACCGCCGGTCAATGCGCCCTTGACGAACTTCTGCACGTCGGCCTTGGTGATGCGGCCGCCCTTTTCACTGCCGGCCACCTGCATCAGGTCCACCCCCAGCTCGCGGGCGAACACGCGCACCGCCGGGGTGGCATAAGGCACTTTGGACGGCAGCACGGCGTCGGCATTGAAGGCCACCGGCGGGCTGCTCGGCTCACCGGCAGACTGCACCGCCGGCGCGCTGGCCGGGGCCGCCACAGCGGCGGGTGCGGGTGCGGGTGCGGGTGCGGGTGCGGGTGCGGATGCGGGTGCGGGTGCCGGAGCCGGAGCCGGAGCCGGAGCCGGAGCCGGAG
>JBJEWP010000131.1:9348-25964 GCA_051885115.1 Stenotrophomonas sp.
GCGGATGCGGGTGCGGGTGCCGGAGCCGGAGCCGGAGCCGGAGCCGGAGCCGGAGCCGCCGCATCCTCGCTCACTTCAATCATCGCCACCACCGCACCTTCAGACAGGTTGTCGCCCAGCTTGACCTTGATCTCGCGCACGATGCCGGCAAAGGCCGACGGCACTTCCAGCGTTGCCTTGTCCGATTCCAGGGTCACCAGGCCCTGGTCTTTGGCCACGGTATCGCCCACAGCCACCAGCACTTCGATCACCGGGACATCGCTGTAGTCACCGATGTCCGGGACACGTGCTTCCTTGATTTGCGCCATGGGCTACTCCAAGTACATAGATGTATTAATGAACCCCTTATTGTGGTGCCATGGGGCAGCGGTGCCAACCATCCAAAGGCGCATAAATCCACACTATTTATGTGCACCTGCAGCATTGCCTGGCGTATCGTCGGCCGCCAACCACGGCAGCAACGCCTGCCACTGCTGCTGCAGCATCCCCAGGGAGCTGGCTGCATTGGCCGGGCTGGTTGAAGGCAGGGCCAGGACCTGCAACCCGGGCCGCAACACCGACACCACCGGTTGCAGGTGGCGGGCATACAGGCGGGCGGCGGCCGCACCATTGCAGGCAACCAGGCGCAACTGCGGGCAATGCGGCAGCAGGCCGGGCAGGTCCACCGCCACCTCGCTGCCGGGACGGATCGACGCATCCAGGCTGCCAGGGCGCTGGCAATGCGCCAGCACATCCCACAGGCCGACCCCGGCACGCAGCAAGGCCTGCAACCGCGCCGGGTAGTCCAATCCGGCCTCCACCCCGCACAACGCCTGCATCAGCGGCCAGAAGCGGTTGCGCGGGTGGGCGTAGTACTGCCCGGCAGTGAGCGAGGCAACACCGGGCATCGAGCCCATGACCAACACCCGGGTACCGGGTGTCACCTGCGCAGCAAACCCCTGCAAGACTGTCATCTGTTCACACCCCGCACACGCTACTGAACATCTTGAGACCACTCTGGCCTGCAACCACGGCCCCTTCCAGCGGCGCATCTGAATGAGCCGCACTTGAACGCGAAATGTCGGCAAGCATTCATCCGGCGTGAATCAGCATGGCACGGTCTTGCGATCCTCCCGGCGGCCCGCCGGCAGCGCAAGGATGAAGCCAATGTTTCCGGTTCAAAGAAGGAGATCCATCATGCGCATCATTACTGCCCTGGCCCTGACCACTGCCACCCTGATTGCCGCCCCGGCCTTTGCCCAGGACAACACCGACACCGCATCGGGCAAGCGCTTTGCCGTGGTGGGCGGCGCCGCCCTGCTGCAGCCCAAGGACGATGCTGCCAATGGTATCGGCGATACCGATGGTGGCCTGGCCCCGACCCTGAGCGCCAGCTGGTACATCAATGACAACGTGGCCGTGGAGTTGTGGGGCGCAGCCGACAAGTTCAGCCATCGGGTGAAAAGCGATGCCGGCGCCAAGCTGGGCACGGTGGAACAGCAGCCGCTGGCCCTGAGCGCGCAGTACCACTTCGGCCAGGCCGACAACATCTTCCGCCCGTTCCTCGGCGTGGGCTACTACGAATCCAATTTCAGCAACGAAGATGTGGCCGGCGTGGATGGCTTGCACGTGGGCGTGGAAACGGCCAAGGGTGCCATCGGCACCGTCGGCGTTGACATGAACATCAACCCGACCTGGTTCGTACGTGCCGACGCCCGTTACCTGCATGCCCGCCCGGAACTGACCGTGGCCGGGCAGCGCGTCGGCAGCGAACTGAAGCTGGATCCGTGGGTGGTCGGCCTGGGCATCGGCGCCCGCTTCTGAGCCATCGCCTGCTGATGAAAAAGCCGGCCCCTGACGGGGCCGGCTTTTTTGTCCGCCTTACCCGGCCGACAGCTTCATCAGCACCAGTCCGCTGACAATCAGCACCGCCGCGCCGATGCGCATCGGGGTGACCGGCTCGCCCAGGGCGACAATGCCCAGCACGAAGGCCCCGACCGCGCCGATACCGGTCCAGATGGTGTAGGCCGTGCCCAGCGGCAGCGAGCGCATGGCCATGGCCAGCAAGGCAAAGCTGCCGATCATGGTGACGATGGTGACCACCGCCGGCAGCGGCTTGCTGAAACCGTCGGACAGTTTCATCGAATAGGCCCACACCACTTCCAGCAGACCAGCCAACAACAGGTAAATCCAGGCCATCACCGGCCCTCCTTTCGATAGGCCCGGGTCGTCCCGGCAAACAGTCCCCACAACGGGCGAGGTCGTCCTCGTACAACGCATGGCCGTGACCTCCAGCCGCGCCGGATCCTGGCAAAAACCCGCTGAACCGCATGTCACCGCAAGGCCTCAGCCCCGCCGGTAGAGGCGCTGCTGGCGGCCCAGCTCATGGCGCATCCAGCACACATTGCCCAGCGCACTGCCCACCAACAATCCGGCCAGACCAAGCAGGCCGGCATGACTCATCCAGCCGCTGTCCGGCCAGCTCGCCCCGGCCACAATGACCTGCAGGCTCTGCCACAGCCCTGCCCCCAGGCGCAGCACCACCACCGTCAGCAGACTCCAGACAAACCAACGGCTGGGGGTGACGAACACCCCGCCCGGCCCGGACAGCACACGCGCCGGCAGCCGGGCCAGCAAGCCCAGCAGCAGGCCGCAGGCCAGCCCGCCAGCGGCATGCACCAAGGCCCCCGGCCACCAGTAACCGGCAACCCCGGCCATCAGCAGCAACATCGCCGCCGAGGTCAGGCAACCGGCCAGCTGCAGGCGCAAGGGCCAGCGGTGCAGCTGCCGTGCCGCGGTACTGCGCCGCACACGCAGGGTGAAGGCCAGTGGCCACAGCGCCACCATCAACACCAGCATCAGCGCGATGGACAGTGGCAGGGCCAGCAGCAGGGGCATCAATGGTGGCTCAGAACGCCGGCAGCACCGCGCCGGCGTACTTTTGTCCGATGAAGCTCTTGACCGGCTCGCTGGTCAACGCCGCGGCCAGCTTCTGCACCCGCTCGTCATCACGGTTGTCCACCCGCGAGACCAGGAAGTTCACATACGGCGAGTCAGACGACTCAATCGCCAGCGCATCCTCGGCCGGCTTCAGGCCGGCATCCAGGGCGTAGTTGGTGTTGATCAGGGCCAGGTCCACCTGGTCGAGCACGCGCGGCAGCATGGCCGAGTCCAGCTCGCGGAACTTCAGCTGCTTCGGGTTGGCGGTGATGTCACGCTGGGTGGACAGCGCATTGGACGGGTCGGCCAGGGTGATCACCCCGGCGCTGTGCAGCAGGATCAGCGCGCGCGAGTTGTTGGAGGGGTCATTGGGAATGACCACGTCAGCCCCGGCCGGCAGCGCCTCCAGCGAGGCATGCTTGCGCGAATAGGCACCGAACGGCTCGATGTGCACGCCGGTCACGGTGACCAGGGCGGTGCCGCGGTCCTTGTTGTAGGCGTTCAGATACGGCTCGGTCTGGAAGTAGTTCACATCGACCTGGCCCTGCACCAGCTGGTCATTGGGCTGCACGTAGTCGTTGAACACGCGCACGTCCAGGTCCACGCCCTGCCCGGCCAGGATCGGTTTGACCACTTCCAGGATCTCGGCATGCGGCACGGCGGTGGCCGCCACCACCAGCTTGTCGCCCTGGACGGCCGGCTTGCCGCAGGCGGTCAGGGCCAGGCTTGCGACCAGCAACGGAAGGGCCAACAACTTGATCATCGATGCATCCTGTTCAAAGAAGGGGGAACTTACGCCCAGTGTAGACTGGCTTACTTGCGGGTGTAGCGCGCCACCAGCCAGTCACCCAGCATCTGCAGCAACTGCACCAGTACCAGCAGGGCGACCACGGTGACCAGGGCCACGTCGGTGTGCGAGCGCTGGTAACCATCGCGGTAGGCCAGGTCACCCAGGCCGCCTGAGCCGATGGCACCGCCCATCGCGGTGAAACCGACCAGGGCGACCACGGTCACCGTGGCCCCGGCAATCAAGCCCGGACGGGCCTCGGGCAGCAGCACCCGGGTCACCAGCTGCCAACGGCTGGCACCCATGGCCAGGGCGGCCTCGACCACCCCGCGGTCAACCTCGCGCAACGCGGTTTCCACCAGCCGGGCATAGAACGGCGCAGCACCGATGACCAACGGCAGGATCGCCCCGCGTACCCCCAGCGAGGTCCCCATCAGGGCCAGGGTGATCGGGATCAGCACGATCATCAGGATGATGAAGGGCACCGAGCGCAGCAGGTTCACCAGCAGCGCCAGCCCGCCGTACAGCCACGGCCGGCGGCCCAGCTGCGGGCTGCCGCACAGGTACAGGGCCACACCCAGCGGCAGGCCGATGGCGATGGCCAGCGGCAGCGAGCCGCCCAGCATCAGCAGGGTGTCGATGCAGGCCTGGCCGATATCGGCCCACTTGGCCGCATCCAGGTGGCGGAAAAAGCCGTCCGCGGCGGCAAGAGTGGTGTTCATGTTCATGCCTGTACCTGCTGCACATCCACCCCGGCGGCGGCAAAGGCTGCCAGGGCCGCCTCGGTATCACCGCCGGTCAGGGCAACCATCAACTGGCCGTAAGGGGTGTCGCGGATGCGGTCGATGCGCCCGGACAGGATGCTGTAGTCCACCCCGGTCTCGCGCGCGATCCGCCCCAGCAGCGGCTGGTAGGTGTCACTGCCGACAAAGGTCAGGCGCACCACCCGGCCGCCGGCGGCAGCCAGGTCGGCCAGCATGCTTTCCTCGTCGCTGTGCTCGTACTCGCTGACAAAGCGCTTGGTGGTGGGGTGCTGCGGGTGCAGGAAGACATCGGCCACCGGGCCGGTTTCCACCACATGGCCGGCATCGAGCACCGCCACGCGGTCACACACGCGGCGGATCACGTCCATCTCGTGGGTGATCAGCACGATGGTCAGGCCCAGTTCGCGGTTGATCCGGGCCAGCAGTTCCAGCACGGCGGCGGTGGTCTGCGGGTCCAGCGCGCTGGTGGCCTCGTCGCACAGCAGGATCGACGGCCGGGTGGCCAGCGCACGGGCAATGCCCACCCGCTGCTTCTGCCCGCCGGACAGCTGCGCCGGGTACTTGCCGGCATGCTCGCTCAGGCCAACCGTGGCCAGCAGCTCGGCCACCCGCGCGGCAATGGCCGACTTCGGCTCACCGGCAAGCTCCAACGGGAAAGCCACGTTCTGGGCCACGGTGCGGCTGGAGAGCAGGTTGAAGTGCTGGAAGATCATGCCGATGCGCTGGCGCAGCGTGCGCAGGCCATCGGCATCCAGGCCGGTCAGCGACTGGCCATCGACGATCAGCTCGCCGCCGGAGGGCATTTCCAGGCCGTTGATCAGCCGGATCAGGGTCGATTTGCCGGCGCCGGAATGGCCGATGATGCCGAACACCTCACCGGCGGCCACCGACAAATCCAGCGGTGCCAGTGCCTGCACGGCACGGCCGGCCACCGGGTAAGACTTGTGAATCTGACGAAATTCGATCACGGCAGGGGCAGTGCCAGACAACGTGGGGGCATGCAGCCTACCAGCGCCGGGGCAGCAGCGCGCGCCCCGCCAGCCCCCGGCTCATGCTTTTTGTTTATATCCGGCGCAAAAAACATGGGCCAGCGTGTGCTGGCCCATGCACTCAGGCGGCAACAGCCCGCTGGATCAGGCGTTCCACCACATCAGCAGGGCGTGCCACAGGCGCTTGAAGAAGCCGGCTTCTTCCACCGCGGCCACCGCCACCAGCGGGGCCTCGGCCACCACCTTGCCATCCAGGCTGACCTTCACCGAGCCCACGGCCTGGCCGGCGGAAAACGGCGCCACCAGTTCCCGCGGCACGTCCATCACTGCCTTCAGCTCGTCGTAACGGCCACGCGGCACGGTCACCAACAACGGTGCTGCCACGCCCAGCTGCAGCTCGGCGGCCTGGCCCTTCCACACCTTCTGGCTGGTGATCGTGGTGCCCGGCTCGTACAGCTTGTGGGTTTCATGGAAGCGGAAGCCCCAGTTGAGCAGGGCCAGCGAATCGTCGGCACGCTGCTTTTCCGAGGCACCACCCAGCAGCACCACAATCACGCGCTGGTCACCGCGCTGGGCCGAGGACAGCAGGCAGTAGCCGGCCGCGGCGGTGTGGCCGGTCTTGATCCCGTCCACGCTGGGGTCGCGCCACAGCAGCAGGTTGCGGTTGTGCTGACGGATCGAACCAACGGTGAATTCCTTGACCTTGTTGTAGGCGTAGGTTTGCGGGTAGTCGTTGACCAGCGCACGGCCGAGCAGGGCCAGGTCATACGCGCTGGCCTGGTGGCCCTCGGCGGTCAGGCCGTGGGCGTTGACGAAGTGGCTGTCCTTCATGCCGATCCTGGCCGCGTAGCTGTTCATCAGCTCGGCAAAGGCTTCCTGGCTGCCGGCCACATGCTCGGCCAGGGCGATGGCGGCATCGTTGCCGGACTGGATCGCCATGCCCTTTTCCATATCCTCCAGCTTGGCGGTCTGGTTGACCGGGAAACCGGAATAGCTGCCATCGGTACCCGCGCCGCCCTCGCGCCAGGCGCGTTCGCTCATCATCACCTGGTCATCCAGGCTGACCTTGCCGGCAGCCACCTCGGCGGCGATCACGTAGGAGGTCATCACCTTGGTGATCGAGGCCGGCGGCAGCGGGGTATGGATGTTCTCGCCGGCCAGCACCTGGCCGGTGGCATGGTCCATCACCAGCCAGGCCGTTGCCGTGGACGGCGCCGGGGCCGCCGGGATCTGCACCACCGCCGGGGCAGCAGGTGCGGCAGCGCTGGGGGTCGGGGTCGGCATCGGGGTCTGCGCCAGCACCAGACCGGTGGTCAGCGCGGCGGCAGCGGCAACAGCAAAACGGAATTTCATCGGGACGCAGCCTTGCGGGAGCATGGAAGGGAGAGCAAACAATTGTAGGCGTGGTGGCCGGGCGTGCACATGGCCATCACCTGGCACCCAGCGCCGATTCAGTCGTTGACCACACGTGCCTGTCCCAGACCCAGGGCGGCAATGCGCTGCACCAGCTGCGGCACGGCAGCCTGGTCGGCAGCGGCCACGCGCAGGCGCCAGAGGGTACGGCCATCGGCCACCACGTCCTGCAGGCGACCGCCAGGGATGCCCGCCTGCAGCAGCTGCTGCAGGGCACGCTCGGCGTTGTCGCGGCTGGCAAAGCTGGCCACCTGGAGCAAGGACGCCCCGGCACTGCCGCCGGCCACCCGGTCCTGCCCGCCATCACTGGCAGGCAGTGCGCTGGTGGTCACCGGGGCCGGCTCGCTGGCCAGGGCGGCACTGCTGGCCACCACCGGCGCGGCAGCGGCCGGCGTACTGCTGGCGGCCTGGCGCCTGCTGCCGCGGCCACGTTCCTGCCCCGGGGTCAGGGCACGTACCCGCACCTGGCCGGTACCACGCTGGGTGATGCCCAGCTTGACCGCAGCGGCGTAGCTCAGATCGATCACCCGGCCGTCGTGGAACGGGCCGCGGTCATTGACCCGCACCACCACGCTCTGCCCGTTCTCCAGGTTGGTGACCTCGGCAAAGCTGGGCAGCGGCAGCGACTTGTGCGCGGCACTGAAGGTGTACATGTCATACACCTCGCGGTTGGAAGTCAGCCGGCCGTGGAACTTGGCCCCGTAGTAGGAGGCAATGCCGGTTTCCTCGTACTTGCCGGCCTTGCTGTCCTCCAGCACGTGGTACTGGCGGCCGAGCACGGTGTACGGGCTGCGGTTGCCCACCGCCGAGCGCGGCTCGCGGGTGACCACCGGCTCGGGGATACAGGCCACGTTGGGGATGTAGTCCGGGGTGCTGTCACGCACCCCCGGGCGGTACAGGCCACCAGCGGTGTAGTTGCCGCGGGTGTTCGGATCCTCCGCAGCGGCTGGATACGGCGAGCCCTCCGGGCAGCCATCGCGCAAGCCGGCCAGGCTGCCGCTACCGCCCACCTGGGTACTGCCGCCCATGGTGCCGCCAGCCTGACGTGACGGGCTGCTGCTGCAGGCCGCCAGAGCCAGTACAGTCAGGCCGAGAAGCCAGCGCGATGCCCTCATGCCGGCGGCAACTCGCGGCCGGCAATGGCCTCGGACAGCTGGAACACCGCCATCGCGTACATCTTGGAGATGTTGTAGCGGGTGATGGCGTAGTAGTTCTGGTAACCCAGCCAGTACTGCTTGCCATTGGCACCTTCCAGGCTGACCGGCGTGGCGGTGGCATCGGCAGGCACCGGCACGCTGGCACGGTAGCCACGCTGGGCCAGCTCGCCCTGGCTCCAGCGCGGGGTCCAGTCTTCCGGGTTGAACTCCTCATGACCCGGCGCCAGGGTGGCCGGCACCGCGACCAGGCCTCCGCGCTGCCAGCCGCCCTTCTTGACGAAGTAGTTGGCCACCGATGCAAACACATCGGCGCGGCTGTCAAACAGGTTGCGGCGACCATCGCCATCGCCATCGACGGCATAGTCCAGGTAACTGGACGGCATGAACTGGCCCATGCCCATCGCCCCGGCGTAGCTGCCCTGCAGGCTCAGCAGGTCCAGCTTCTCGTCACGAGCCAGCACGAACAGCTTGGCCAGCTCGTCGCGGAAGAAGGCCGCGCGGCTGATCTCGCGCTCCAGCTTGGCCGGGTCGCCCGAACGCGGGTAATTGAAAGCCAGCGTATACAGCGCATCGAGCACGCGGTGGCTGCCGGTGTTGCGCCCATAGCTGGTTTCCACACCGATGATGGCCACGATGACCTGCGCCGGCACCCCGGTGTCCTGTTCCACCCGGGCCAGGGCCGCGCGGTTGTCAGCCAGGAACTGGCGGCCACCGTCGATACGGGCCTGGCTGATGAACATCGGCCGGTACTCGTGCCACGGCTTGACCCGCTCGGCAGGGCGCGACATCGCATTGATGATGCCCTGCTTGGTCTGAGCCTGGGCCAGGGTGGCGCGCAACATCGCCGCCTCCAGCCCGTAGGCGGCGGCGGTTTCATTGATGAAGCGCTCGACCTGTTGCTGATGCTCCAGGTGGGCCCAGTCCTCGGCCGCCGGCTGGCCCTGACGCGCTTCCGGGACGGCTTCGGCCGGCTGGGTGGGAGGAACCGCGGCCGGCGCCGCAGCGCTGCTCATCGGTGCGGGGGCGTGTTGCTCGCCGGTTGCGCAGGCAACCAGGGACAGGGACGCCAGACAGGCCAGGAGAGAAAATTTCATGTCCCGCAGGTTAGCAGCAGCAAGGCGCCGCCGCCTACTCCCCAGACCACGACAAAGGCAGCAAAAACAAAGGATCACCGGTTGCGCCCCCCATCCCCAGCGGGCGCAACCGGTAACCCACGATCGACGAATTACCGGCCACGTCTCCCCACGTGGCCACCACCGACCGGCGGGCGCGCGCCAGGCGCTGCACCCAAACCGCATCGCAACTGCGTATTCACACTGCTGCTGTGCGGGCGCCATTGTGCACGTGCACAGTGACAATTGATTTGATTCTGATCAAAGAAACCGATTCGCAGCCGGCCCGCTCACGAATAGTTGACCGGCCGATGTGCCCGGGCCGCCATCACCAGGCCAAAACTCACCAGCAACGATACCGCCGAAGTGCCACCGTAGCTGATCAGCGGCATCGGTACCCCGACCACCGGCAACAGGCCCGAGATCATGCCGCCGTTGACCAGTACATATACGAACAAGGCCATGCCCGTCGCCCCGCACAGCAGGCGCGAATAGCCATCCTTGCACTCCAGTGCGATCCACAGGCAGCGCCCGACCACGAACAGGTACAACGCCAGCGCCGTGGCCACCCCCAGCCAGCCGAACTCCTCGCTGAGCACGGAGAAGGCAAAATCGGTGGTCTGTTCGGGAATGAAATTCAGGTGGGCCTGGCTGCCCTGTCCCCAGCCCTGGCCGGTCCAGCCGCCCGAGCCGATCGCGATCTTGGACTGGATGATGTTCCAGCCAGCCCCCAGCGCGTCACTTTCCGGGTCCAGAAACATCATGATGCGGTCCTTTTGGTAGGGCCGCAGGAACCAGAACCAGGCCACTGGCGCGGCAGCCGCCACCCCACCCACGCCCACGCCGACCCACCACCAGGGCAGGCCGGCCAGCAACAGCACGAAGACCCCCGAAGCGGCGATCAACACTGCCGTGCCGAAGTCCGGCTGCAGCATCACCAGACCCACAGGAAGGCCAATGATGGCCGCCGCCACCAGTACCACCGGCACCCGCGGCGGCAACGGCACCCGGTTCAGGTACCAGGCAACCATCATCGGCAGACACACCTTGAGCAGTTCGGCCGGCTGCAGGTAGAACAACCCCAGGTTGATCCACTGCCGCCCGTACTTGCCGGTGCCGATCACGAACACCGCCAGCAGCGGCAGCATCGACAGGCCATAGATCAGCGGGGTGAGCTCCCGGATGCGCAGGATCGGCACCCGTGAGATCGCCCACAGCGCTGCCAGGCCGACGATACAGCGCACCCCCTGGGCACGCACCAGACCCGTGCCGCCGGCACTGTGCAGCACCAGCAGGCCGATCACCATCAGAGCCAGCAAGGCCGCCAGCAGCGGCAGGTCCAGGGTGCGGAAGAACCGGTGCCCCAGGTCCCCCAGCCAGCGCAGCACATCCTTCATCGTTGCCCCTCCACCGCCACCGGCACCGCCAACGGTGCGCCGACGCTGACTGGCGCATCGGCCGCGGCCAGCGCGGCCTGGATGGCCGCCTGTACGTGGGCCGGCGGCAGACTGTCCTTGCTCGCCTCCACGGTGCGCTGGGCCAGCGCGGTCAGCCCGCGTCCGCTGTCCAGCGGCTGCATGCCTTCGGGCAGCTTGCCCAGCAACCAGGCATCAAACAGCTTGCGGGCGATCGGCGCGGCCGAAGAGCCGCCATAGCCACCGCCCTCCACCGCGATGGCCACCGCAATCTGCGGATTGTCCGCCGGCGCAAAGCCGACAAACAGCGCACGGTGGCGCAGATGCATGGGCAGGCTGCGCGGATCCACCGCCGCCGTGCCGCGGCGGCTGACCACCTGCGCGGTGCCAGTCTTGCCGGCCATGCTGTACGGCGCACCAGCTGCCACCCGCCAGCCACTGCCGCCGGGCTGCATGGTCGCCATCATGCCCTCGCGCACCGCCTGCAAGTTGTCCGCACTGGGGCTGATCGGGGTCGGTGCCGGCTGGGTCATCGGCAGCCACGGCGCATCAAAACCCTCGCGACTGGCCACCGCCAGGTGTGGCCGGCGCAGCTGGCCATCGGCCAGGCCACCGATCGCATGCACCAGCTGCAACGGGGTGACCTTCCAGTCACCCTGGCCGATGGCGGCATTGACCGTGTCACCCGGGAACCAGCGTTCATTGCGGGTTTTGCGCTTGTGCTCGGGCGACGGCAGGATGCCGGCGATCTCGCCGGTCAGGTCGATGCCGGTCGGCTGGCCGAAACCGTAGTGGCTCATGTACTGGTCGAAGCGTTCGATGCCAAGGTCCAACGCCAGGCGGTAGTAATAGGTGTTGACCGATTGCGCGATCGACTTGCGCAGATCGGTCCAGCCATGGCCGCCCCGGCTGGCATCACCCCAGCCACGACTGACTCCGGGCAGGTAGAACATGCCGGTGGACAGCACCTTGTCTTCGGGCTTGCGTACCCCGGCATCCAGCCCGGCCAGTGCAATCAATGGCTTCAGTGTCGATCCGGGGGCCACCCCGCCCAGCACCAGGCGGTTGAACTGCGGCCGCGAGGGGTTGTCGTTGAGGGCCCGGAAATCGCTGTGCGAGATACCGTTGACGAACAGGTTGGGGTCATACGCCGGCAGACTGACCATGGCCAGGATCTCGCCGCTGCGCGGGTCCATCGCCACCGCCGAACCTTCGAACTCGCCGAATGCGGTGACCATGGCCTGCTGCAGCTGGGCATCGATGGACAGGCGCAGGTCGCTGCCCGAGCGCGCCGGCACCCGGCCCACGGTGCGGATGGCGCGCCCCTGGACATTGGTCTCCACCTGCTCGTAGCCGACGCGGCCACGCAGCTGCTGCTCGTAATAACGCTCCAGCCCGGACTTGCCGATATGGGTCAGCGCCGCATTGCCCTCGCCCAGCACTTCCAGGTCACGGTCATCGACCCGGCCGACATAGCCGATGACATGGGCAAACAACTCGCCGTAAGGGTAGCGCCGGGTCAGGTAGGGCTCCAGCTCGACCCCGGGATACTTCCAGCGGTCCACCGCGAAGCGGGCCATTTCCTCCTCGCTCACCCGCAGCTTCAGGGTCACCGGCAAGAAGCGCCGGCGCGCCTTGCGCGAATGCTCGAAGCGCTCGATGTCCTCGTCGCTGAGCTCGAAGATCGTGCGCAGGCCTTCCAGGGTGGCGGCCATGTCCTGGACCTTGTCCGGGGTGATGTCCACCCGGAAGGCCGGCACGTTTTCAGCCAGCAGGCGGCCGTTGCGGTCATACACCATGCCACGGCCGGGCACCACCGGACGCGGCTTGATCCGGTTGGACTGCGAGCGGGTGGCATAGGTGTCGTGGTCAACCACCTGCAGCTTGAAATACCAGCCGCCCAGTCCGACCAAGGACAACAGCACAGCGGCAAAACCGATCGCAGCCCGGCGGCGGAACTGCTCGGCCTCGGCATGGGGCGTTTTCTGCTGCCGCCGCCGTCCCAGACTCATCGCCCGCGCCGCCCCTGACCCAGGCGGTCAAGCAGCACAAACATCAGCGGCCACAGCACCACCCCGACCAGCGGCGCCAGCCACCAGGCCAAGGGCTGCAGGTTGTGCCCCAGCAACAGGTGCAGCAGTGCCACCAGGCAGCGGTCTGCAAACAGCAGCAAACCGACCACAATGGCCTGCTGCAGCAAGGGAAAAAAGCGCATGCGGGCGCGGAAGTGCTGCAACACGAAGGTCAACAGCACCAGCCGCAGCGCATGCTCGCCGAGCAACGAGCCATACAGCATGTCGGCCACCAGGCCCAGGACAAAGGCGCGGCCGATGCCCATCCGCTCGGGCAGCTCGATCACCATCCAGGCCACGATCAGGCCGAGCCAGAACGGGCGCAGCAACTGCAGCGCCGACGGCAGCGGCACCACCCCCAGCACCAGGGCCACCACCATGCACAGCGGCACCAGCCAGCCACGGCCACGCCAGCGGCTCATTGCCCACCTCCGTCATCGGTACCGGTTGCCGGCACCGTGGCGGGCTCGGGTTGCGTCTCCCCGGTCGGGGCCGGCGACCCGTCAGCTGCGGCTGGCGGCTTGGGCGCAGGGGCAGGCACCTGCGCGGGAGCAGCCGCCGTCTCGTCCACCTGCCCGGCCGGGACCGGCCGCGACACTGCCGGAGCGCGTGCCGGGCCCTCCACCAGGCCAGCCACCGGCTGTAACGACAGGTCCAGCGGACGGCCCCCCTCCACCCCGACGGCGGGCAGGCTGCGCAGCAGCAATACATCCTGGCCACGATCCAGTTTTGCTGCCGGGGTCAGCTCGCCGATCAGGAAGGCATGACTGTCATCCGGGCGCAGGGTGGTGACCTTGCCGACCGGGAAGCCGGGCGGAAAACGCCCCCCCAGGCCGGAAGTGACGATGTCATCGCCAACCTCGACCTCGGCACTGAGCGGAATGTCACGCAACTCCAGCCGCGCACCGCGGCCATAGGCAATCAGGCGCACGCCGTTGCGGGCCACGGTCACCGGAATGGCATGGTCCGGGTCGGTCAGCAGCAGCACCACTGACTGCAGAGCGGTGACCTCCACCACCTGGCCGACCAGGCCACCGGCATCGATCACCGCCTGGCCGGGATATACCCCCTGGCCACTACCGGCGGCCAGCACCAAGCGCTGGCGCACTGGATCCAGGTCCACGTCCAGGATCGGGACCAGTTGTACATCCAGGCCATTGCGTTCGACCACACCCAGCCTCTCGCGCAGGCGCTGGTTGTCCAGCGCGGCGGCATGCAGGCGTGCCAGGCGGGCATTGGCCACCAGCAGTTCGTCGCGCAGGCGGCGGTTTTCGGACAGCAGGTTGGCATGACTGGTCAGGCGCTGGCCCATGCTGCCGGCCATCTGTGCCGGCAGGCCCACCAGGGCCCAGACCGGCTGCACCAGCACATTGGCCTGCGCCCGCAGCTGGCTGAGCCAGCCACCACGGCTGTCCAGCACCAGCAGTGCCACGGCCAGCACGACCAGCACCAACAGGCGCACGATCGCCCCGACATCGGTCGGGCGGGGGGTGACATGGGGTCCGGCGTAAGTCGGCACAGTCGTGGGCTTGATTCAGGACAACGGGGTGACAAGGCCAGTACGCCCCGTGCCTGGTCCATCACGATGGCAATGGGCAGGCAACGGGGCGCTCGGGGCGGTGCTCAACGCAGCTTTATTCCGGCGCGAAGAATTCGTTGCCGTCGATATCCACCAGCTCCAGCGCACGGCCGCCACCGCGGGCAACACAGGTCAACGGATCATCGGCCACCTGCACGTGCAAGCCGGTTTCCTCGCTGATCAGGCGGTCCAGGTCCTTCAGCAGGGCGCCACCGCCGGTGAGCACGATGCCGCGTTCGGCGACGTCGGCACACAGTTCCGGCGGGGTCTGCTCCAACGCCAGCTTGACCGCCGAGACGATGCCCGACAGCGGTTCGTGCAAGGCTTCGAGCACTTCGTTGGAGTTGATCTTGATCATCTTCGGCACACCCTCGGCAAGGTTGCGGCCGGAGATTTCCAGTTCCTTGATCTCACCCTGCGGATAGGCGCAACCCAGCTCGACCTTGATCCGCTCGGCAGTGGCCTCGCCAATCAGCATGCCGTGGTTGCGGCGCACGTAATTGGTGATCGACTCGTCGAAACGGTCGCCGCCGATACGCACCGAGGCCGAATAGACGATGCCGTTGAGCGAGATCACCGCCACTTCGGTGGTGCCACCACCGATGTCGATGACCATCGAACCACGCGCCTCGGACACCGGCAGGCCGGCACCGATCGCTGCGGCCATCGGCTCTTCGATCAGGTAGACGTCACGCGCGCCGGCTTCCTCGGCCGATTCCTTGATTGCGCGGCGCTCGACCTGGGTCGAGCCGGCAGGGACGCAAACCAGTACCCGCGGGCTGGGGCGCAGCACGCGCGACTTGTGCACTTTCTTGATGAAGTGCTTGAGCATCGCCTCGGTGTAGGTGAAGTCAGCGATCACGCCATCCTTCATCGGCCGGATGGTGGTGATGTTGCCCGGGGTACGGCCGAGCATCTGCTTGGCCTCGGCACCGACAGCAGCCACCGAACGGGTGCCACCGATGGCACGGTCCTGACGCACGGCGACCACCGACGGCTCGTTGAGCACGATGCCCTGGCCGCGTACGTAGATGAGGGTATTGGCCGTGCCCAGGTCGATGGACAGGTCATTGGAAAACATGCCGCGCAGTTTCTTGAACATTCGGGGAGATGGTCCTGGAGGGCATCACGCCCGCGCCCGGCAATGGGCGTTGGAAACGGGCGGAAATACAAGGCTGACAAGCCTAGCAACCCACTGGGGGGCGGGCAAGGCGGCAAGCCGGGCAAGCGGGACTTTGGTCAATGCCGGCCTCCTTGGCGACATCAGCCGTTCAGACCCGGGTTCTGGTTCTGCGCCGCCACACGCGCTACCCTATGCCGCTTACGGCGCCACTGGGCGTCCGCCTGCGTGCGCGTGCACGCCAGGCCTCGTTCCCCTATCCCCGAAAGGCTTTTTCCGATGTCCGCTCTGATCTGTGGTTCCCTCGCCTTTGACACCATCATGGTGTTCCCGGACCAGTTCAAGAACCACATCCTGCCGGACAAGGTGCACATCCTGAATGTGTCGTTCCTGGTGCCGGCCATGCGCCGCGAGCTCGGCGGCTGCGCCGGCAACATTGCCTACAACCTGAAGCTGCTGGGCGGCCATCCCGTCCCGATGGGCACCGTGGGCCAGGATTTCGGCCCGTACCGTGAGCACTTTGAGCGCATGGACATCGACCTGAGCCAGGTCCGCGTGCTGGAGGACATGTTCACCCCGCAGTGCTTCATCACCACCGACCACGACAACAACCAGATCACTGCCTTCCACCCGGGCGCGATGATGCGTTCGCACGACAACCACGTGCGCGACGTGCCGGGCGTGACCATCGGCATCGTCGCCCCGGACGGCCGCGAGGGCATGATCCAGAATGCCGCCGAGTTCCTGGAGTGCGGCATTCCCTTCATCTTCGACCCGGGCCAGGCCCTGCCGCTGTTCAACGGCCCGGAACTGCGCACGTTCATCGAACAGGCCGACTTCGTGGTGGTCAACGACTACGAGTCCAACCTGCTGCAGCAGCGCACCGGCTGGGATGAAAAGGAAATCGTGTCGCGGGTGAAGGCCTACATCACCACCAAGGGCCCGAAGGGCGCGATCATCCACACCCCGGAAAAGAGCTACGACATCCCGCCGGCGCACGAACGCCGCGTGGTTGACCCGACCGGCTGTGGCGACGCCTTCCGCGCCGGCCTGCTGTTCGGCATCGAGAACGGTTATGACTGGCTGACCATCGGCCGCATGGGCAACCTGATGGGCGCACTGAAGGTCGAACACCCGGGCACCCAGAACCAGCGCTTCGATTTCGCGCAGTTCAATGAGGAATTCAAGCAGCAATTCGGCTACTCGCTGTAATTTCCTGCTAAAATCCCGCTTCTGTTTCCGGCTCCGGCCGGCAACAAGCGCGCAGCGCTCACGTAGCTCAGTCGGTA
>JBJEWP010000131.1:26064-41769 GCA_051885115.1 Stenotrophomonas sp.
GAGCACCTCCTTGGTAAGGAGGAGGTCGAAGGTTCGATTCCTTTCGTGAGCACCACATCACAGCGCCGCTGCAACACGCTCACGTAGCTCAGTCGGTAGAGCACCTCCTTGGTAAGGAGGAGGTCGAAGGTTCGATTCCTTTCGTGAGCACCATGCTGTCACCATGGCAGCACCTCACAGGGCAACAATGGCATGCAGCTCTTTTCCCGCAACCGGCAACCCGGCCCGGCACTCCTGCTCGGTTTCAGCGCCAGCCTGCTGGCAGCCAGCCTGCTGGGCATCCTCAGCCGTCCGGACAATCTGCTGGCCCTGGTCTGGCCCACCAATGCCCTGCTGCTGAGCTGGTTGCTGCGCCGTCGTCGGCTGGCCGGCGTGTTGGGCTGGAGTTGTGCGGCACTGGCTTGTGTGGCGGCCGACCTGCTCACCGGCAGCAGCCTGCAGCTGGCCCTGTACATGACCGCGGCCAACCTGGCCGGGGTGGCCGCCGGCTATGCGGTGCTGCGTCACAGCCCCCACTTCAACCGCCTGCTCAGCGGCCCGTCCTCGATCCTGATGCTGCTCATTGCCAGCCTCTGCGCCGCCCTGGTCGCCGCCGCCGTGGCCATGCCGACCACCAGCTTCCTGCTCGACCTCAGCCCACGCCAGGCCATGGCCTATTGGTTTTCGGCCGAGCTGGTCTGTTACATGGCCCTGCTGCCGAGCTTCCTGCTGGCCATCCCGGGCCAGCCGCTGGCCCCGCCACCGGCACCGCCCGTGCTGCGCTGGGCACCACTGCTGAGCTTGGCCGGCAGCGCCGTGTTTGCCCTGCTCAGCGGCGGCCCCGGCGCCATCGCCTTCACCGTCCCGGCCCTGCTGTGGTGCGCCCTGAGCTACCCACAGCGGCTGGTGGCCCTGTGCAGCCTGGTGGTCTGCACCGGCACGCTGCTGGCCGTGGCCGCTGGCCTGCTGGATATCGGCTTGAGCGACATGGAGCTCAAAGCCGTGGTCTCCCTGCGCATGGGCATGGCGATGATTGCGGTCGCCCCGCTGATGGTGTCGGCCATGAACGCCAGCCGCGAACGCATGCTCAAGGCCCTGCATCATGCCGCCGTGCACGACGGCCTGACCGGGGTACTCAGCCGCGCCGGCTTCTTTTCCCAAGCCCAGCAGCTGCTGCGCAACCGCAACCGCCGGATCGGCACCCTGATGCTGGACATCGACCTGTTCAAGCAGATCAACGACCGCCACGGCCACGCCGCCGGCGACCGCGTACTGGGCGAAGTGGCCCAGCGCCTGCGCACCAGCCTGCCCGAGGCGGCAATCATCGGCCGCCTCGGCGGCGAGGAATTTGCGATCCTGCTGCCCGACGCCGACCTGGCCGACAGCCGCCACTGCGCCGAGCAGCTGCGCCAGCGCATCAACGAGGAGCCGTTCGTACTGCTGCCCGGCCTGCCACCGCTGGCGGTGACCCTGTCCATCGGCGTGGCCACCCTGGAACGCCACGACGAACGCCATATCGACACCGTGCTGCACCAGGCTGACCAGGCGCTTTACCGTGCCAAGGGCAATGGCCGCAACCAGGTGGCGGTGGCCGCCGAAGCCGACTGATCAGTTCCAGCGGGCCGGCAGGGTGGTCACATCCAGACCCTTGGTCTCGAACACCGCCGTGCGTGTACCGCCGGCCTTGACCGGGAACTCGATGCTCAGTTGCCCGGCCGAAGCCGCCCTCTGCCACAGCCGCTTGTGGTCGGTGATGAACATGGCAATGGCCTCGTCGGTGTCCGGCCGCCAGGCCGCCATCGACTGCACCGGGCCATCATCGATGCGCACCTTGACCTGGCAACCACCGGGGCAGCGAAAATCCCCGGCCTGCAGCACCAGGTAGGCATGCTGCTTCCACTGCGGGTGGTCCCGGAACACCAGCTGCACCACCTTGGCCCCGCTGCCATCCACATCGACCGGTTCCTTGGCATAGATCGCGGCCGATTTCTGCAGCCCGCTGCCGGCCGCCACCTGGCTGTAGTGCCACAGCGCCTGCAACCGGCGCAGCTCACGCGCTGCCTCGGCCTTTTCGCGCACCCCGTCCATCTGCGCCGCCACTGCCGCTGCCGCGGCGGTGTCGGGATATTGATCCAGCAAGGAGACGCCCTGCAAACGGGCGCGATCCCAGTCCTCAGCTGCCACGGCCTGCTCGAAGTTGCCGGCGATCAGTGTGGCCTCCTGCTCCATGCGCGCCATCTCGGCTGCTGCCGCCGCTTCGGCGCGGGCACGTTGGGCTTCCGGATCGGCACAGGCACTCAGGGCCAGGACAGCCAGCAAGGCAGGCAGGGCAATCATTTTCATAGGACTGACAATTCGCGAACCAAAAAGGTAGCTGCAGTGTAGCCAGCCAGCGCGCTCAGGCCAGCACCGGCACCACTGGCGTTGCCGCCAGCCCGGCCAGGCGGCCGCCCACCGACTGCGCATGCAGCAGCAGACGCCCCAGGTTGACCTTGTTGTCGGCAGCAATCAACAAGACATGATCCTTGCCGGTGCCGGTCAGCAGCATGGTGCCCTCGGTGCCATTGAGGATGACCTGATGCAACGGCCCCAAGGCAACCTCACGACTGGCAGCAGCCGACAGCGCCAGCAGCGAGGCGCTCATCGCCCCGACCCGGTCCTGGTTGCCGGTCTGGAACAACGCGGTGATCACCTGCCCGGCCCGGTCCACCCAGGCCAGCGCCTGGATACTGGGCTCACTGCCCTGCAACTGGCGCAGGATCGTCCGCGCCGCCCTTTCAACGACCTGCTCCATGCCCACTCCTCCGGTATTGCTGCCGCTCACTGCAACCCCGTACGCCCGGCCATCTGGCATTGCCAATTGTGCAACGCCGGCTCGGGATGGCGCACACTCACTTCCAGCAGCGCGGTCACCACCTGCAACAGGCGCACCACACTACCGCGCTCACGTGCATCCAACGGCACGATCGGTGGCTGGCACTGGCTGCACGGGCAGCCGGGCCCGGCAAAGCGCAAGCCAGCGCCCCCCTGCACGGCATCTGCGTGGGTCAGGCCGATCACCACCGGCACCGGCCGCCCCTGCACTTCGGTCAGGCGCCTGACCTGGGCCAGGTAGAAATCCAGATCCTGCTGCGCCTGCGCGCCTGCCGCGATCAGGACCACCACCGCCTGGGCCTGCAGCAGCAGGATGTCCCACATGTAATCAAAACGCTGCTGCCCTGGCGCGCCCTGCAGACGCAGGCGGTCGCCGCCACCCAGCTCCAGCACACCCATGTCCAGGGCTACAGTGGTGGTCAGCTTGCTGCAGTCCGGGCTGCCCTCGTAATGGGCCACTTCGGTGTCCAGGCAATCAATGTCACTGACCGAGGTGATTGCCGTGGTCTTGCCTGCCCCGACCGGCCCCATGAAAGCGATATTCCATTCCATAGACACTCCCGTGCTCAGTACTGATCCAGCCCTGCCAGACGGCGCCACAGGCGCACAATGAATGAACCGGCCGGCGTGGTGGGCGCCGGATCAGACAGGCTGCCAGCGGTCGATGGCACTGCGCCCTGCCCGTTACCCGTGGACTGCAGACAACCCTGTCGCCACAACAGCAGCAGCACCTGCTGGCAACGGGCACTGTCCATGCCCAACAACTGCGCAACCAGAAAAGCGGCGGTCTGCCGCCGGCCCAGCAAGGCGCATACGCGCACTGTATTGCCCCAGCCCACCGCCTCGGGCACCTGGCGCGGATCCGGCCAACGGACCAGGAACAGCAATTGCGGGCGCAGCACTGCCCATTGCAGGGCATCCTCATCGGCACCGACGGTGGCCAACCCGGTGTACAGGCCATGCTCCGGCCCACATGCCTGCCATGCCGCCGGCCTGAACCGCTCGCGTGCCCGGTTTGCTGTCACCTCGCCCATACCTGTGCCCACCCCCGATTGGAAACCTTCCGGCCGCAGCCCCGTCAATGTCGGGTTATGCCGACTGGTTATGAGACATACTTATTCACAGTAGTTTCACACAAAAGATGCACGCGTGCAGTGACACCGGCATGACCACGTCATCCGCGCTGCGCACGCATACGCAAACGGCGGGCCTTTTGGCCCGCCGTTTGCTTTTACATCAATGGCTTGCGGCTCAGCTGGCCGGCTTGCTCTGGGCCAGCAGGGCCTGCACCGAACCGGTGGTGATCGGGTGATAGCCACTGCGGGCGCGCTCGAAGCTGGCACGCGCCGCGTCCAGACCTTGCGGCGTCTTCACCAGCTCGGCGTAGATCGGCATGATCAGCTTGCGCCGGCCCACCTTCTCGATGAAAGCCTGGGCCTGCGGCAGCGCGGCGGCGTAGCCACTACGGATCGCCAGCGGGTACCAACGCATGGCGATCTCACCATTGGCGGTGCCGGTCAGCTGGTAGGCCTTGTCCAGCTTGGCCAGCAGTTCCACATCCTGGCTCTGGCCCAGGCCGGTGATGAAGTGCACCCATTCCTGGGTCACCCAGTTGCGGGTGATCTCGTTGCTGGGCAACTCACCGCTGCCCTGCAGCGCAATGCGCGCGGCATCGACAATGGCAAAATTGCGCGACACCGCCTTCGGCGCGGTGTCCGGAATGCCCGGCTGCTTGATCCAGGCGTCCAGCTCGGCGGCGCTGACCGCATGCGGGTACTTGGACACCAGCTCGGTATCCAGGTAGGCCAGGAAGGCATCAGTGTCGGTGCTGCCGAAGGCATGGCTGTTGAACCAGCCGCGCAGGAAGGCATCAAACACCTCACGGCCGAAACGCTGCTCCAGAAACTGCAGGAACCACGCGCCCTTGTCATAGGGAACACTGGACAGTGCTTCATCAGGATCCAGCTCGCCCAGCGGGGCCAGCGCCAGCAGCTGCTGCGCCACCGGCGTCTGGGCAATTTCCTCGCGCAGCCCGGCCTGGTCGATCATGCGCTCCATTTCAGCCATTTCGCGGCCGTAGACTTCCTCGATGATGCGGCTCTGCACGTAGCTGGTGAAGCCCTCGTTGAGCCAGATGTCCTTCCAGCTGGAATTGGTCACCAGGTTGCCCGACCAGCTGTGCGCCAGCTCGTGGGCAATCAGCGAGACCAGCGACTTGTCGCCGGTGATCACGGTCGGGGTGGCAAAGGTCAGGCGCGGGTTTTCCATCCCGCCGAACGGGAAGGACGGCGGCAACACCAGCATGTCGTAGCGGCCCCAGCGGTATTCGCCGTAGAGCTTTTCGGTGGCCACGATCATCTTTTCGGTGTCCTCGAACTCCTTGGCCGCCTTGCCGGCCATGGACGGCTCGGCCCAGATGCCCGATCGCGCCGAGATCGGCTGGAACACCAGGTCACCGGCGGCAATGGCCAGCAGGTAGGACGGGATGGGCTGCGGCATGGTGAAGCTGTACTCACCGTCACGCACCGCATCGGGCGCGTTGTCCGCGCTCATCAGCACCATTACGTCAGGACGGCTGCGCACCTTGGCGCTGTAGGTGAAGCGCACACCCGGGGTGTCCTGCAGCGGCACCCAGGAGCGCGCATGGATGGCCTGCGACTGGCTGAACATGAAGGGCAGCTTGCCGCCTTCGGTCATCGATGGCTCCAGCCACTGCAGGCCCGAGGCGGTCGGTGCGGTGGCATAGGTGATGCGCACCTTGGCCGGCTGGCTGATCGTGGTGATGCTCAGCCTGCTGCCGAACACCTTGTCGGCCGGGGCCAGCACGAAGGCCAATTCGCTGCTGCTGCCATCGGCGGCGACCGCCTCGACCTTGCGGATGTCCAGATCGCGGGTGTCCAGCACCAGCTCGTCGGCATCACCCTGCTTCCAGTCCAGGGCGTAGGTGGCGGTGCCACGGATCTGCCGGCTGTCAAAGTCCAGGTCAAGGTCCAGCGCCAGGTCGGTGATCACCACCTGTTCGGGCTGCGCGTAGGAGCTTTCGTCGTGGCTGCGGCTGGTCATGGCAGTGCCCTGGGCGGGAGCGGCGGTGGCCGGCACGGCCGCCGTGGAGGTGGACTGGCTGCAACCGGCGGTGCCCAGCACCAGGGCAATGGCCAGCGGCAGGATCAGGGACGAAGGACGCATGGATCAACCCGACTTGAGAAAACCCAAGTGTAACGCCCAGCGTGCCCACAGATAAAAACGGGCCGCCCTGCAAAGGGGCGGCCCGGCAAGGATCGCAGCGCTGGCCGCCGGCCTCAGAGCTTGTAGCCCGAATGCACCGCGCAGATGCCGGCCGACAGGTTCTTGTAGTGGCAACGCTCGAAACCGGCCTGACCCATCATGTCCTTGAGCTCTTCCTGCGGCGGGTGCTTGCGGATGCTCTCGGCCAGGTACTGGTAGCTGTCACCATCGCCGTGGGCAAACAGCTTGCCCAGGGTCGGCAGCACCTTGAAGGAATGGAAGTCGTAGATCGGCTTGAACCACTCGGCAGTGACTTCGGAAAACTCCAGCACGCGCACCTGGCCACCGGGCTTGAGCACGCGATACATCTCGGCCAGTGCCTTGTCCTTGTCGGTGACATTGCGCAGGCCAAAGGCGATGGTCACCAGGTCGAAGCTGGCATCCGGGAACGGCAACGCCTCGGCATTGAGCTGCACGTAGTCCAGGCCAAACACCAGGCCGCGGTTGAGCAGGCGGTCGCGGCCTACAGTAAGCATGCCGGCGTTGATGTCACCCAGCACGATGTAGCCATCCTTGCCGACACGGTCCTTGAGCAGGGCAGCGATGTCACCGGTGCCGCCGGCCAGGTCGAGCACGCGGTCGCCCGGCTTGACCTGGGCGGTGGCCACGAAATAACGCTTCCACGCACGGTGGATGCCCAGGCTCATCAGGTCGTTCATCAGGTCGTACTTGCCGGCGACCGAGGTGAACACTTCGGCGACCAGCTTCTGCTTGTCCTTGGCCGCAACATCGCGGAAACCGAAGTGGGTGGTACCGCTTTCGTAGGGGGATTGGCTGCTCATGGGGGTGATTATCGCACTGCAGGCCGGCCCGTGGGCCGCGAAGTGGCAGTGATAACACAGTGCAGGCAAATCCTGCTGCAACGGTGGTGCACCAATCAGGCACACTGGGCAGCATTGTCTTCCAGGAACCCGGCCATGATCACCACCCCCGACTACCGCGCCCTGCTGGAAACGGCCATTGACCAGGCCCGTACCGGCCTGGCCGAAGGCGGCATCCCGATCGGCGCGGCGCTGTACCACAACGATGGCCGCCTGCTCGGCTGTGGCCACAACCGCCGCGTGCAGGAAGGTGACCCGTCCATCCATGGCGAAACCGACGCCTTCCGCAAGGCCGGCCGCCAGCGCTCCTACCGCGACACCATCATGGTCACCACCCTGGCACCGTGCTGGTACTGCTCCGGTCTGGTGCGCCAGTTCAACATCGGCACCGTGGTGGTGGGCGAATCGGTCACCTTTGCCGGCGGCATCGACTGGCTGCGCGAGGCCGGGGTCAAGGTCATCGACCTGGCCGACGAACGCTGCATCGAGATGATGGAGCGCTTCACCACCGCCCACCCGCAACTGTGGAACGAGGACATCGGCGAGGAATGAGCGCCCGCACGCGATCCGCACCTGCGGATCAGCGTCGCCGGATACGCAAAAGGCCGCCCGAAGGGCGGCCTTTTGCGCTTCCTCGGTGACAGCCGCTTACTGCACGGTATCGCCGTTGTTTTCCACCCAGCCACCGCCCAGCGCCTTGTACAGGCTGATGCGGTTGGCCTGTTCGGCCAACTGCACTGCCACCAGCCCCTGACGGGCCGAGTACAGGCTGCGGCGGGCATCGAGCAGGACCAGGAAGCTGTCCATGCCGGCGTCATAGCGGGCCTGGGACAGGTCGTGGGCCTGCTGCGCGGCCGCCACCAGGGCTTCGGTCGCCGTGCGTTGCTGAGCCAGGGTCTGGCTCAGCGCCAGGCCATCGGCCACTTCGGCAAAACCGCTCTGGATCGCCTTCTCGTAGTTGGCCAGGGCGATGTCACGATCCGCGGTGGCCATGCCCAGGTTGGCGCGCAGCTTGCCGCCCTGGAAGATCGGCAGGTTCACCTGCGGGATGAAGCTCCACACCTTGGTGCCGGACTCGAACAGGCCGGAAAGCTCGCCACTGGCACTGCCGATGCTGCCGGTCAGGCTGATCGAGGGGAAAAACGCCGCACGCGCCGCACCGATATTGGCGTTGGCACTGCGCAGGCGGTGTTCGGCAGCCATCACGTCGGGGCGACGCAGCAGTACTTCCGAAGGCACCCCGGCCGGCAGGCCAACCAGGCCACTGCTGTCGGCATCCAGCTGGCCGGGCAGCAGCGAGGCATCCACCGGCTGGCCGACCAACAGGTTCAGGGCATTGCGGCCCTGGGCCACCTGGCCGGTGTAGCGGGCCACATCGGCGCGCGCCGATTCGACCAGGGTGCGGGTCTGGTTGAGCTGCAGGGCCGAGCTGGCACCCAGCTCGAACATGCGCTCGCTCAGCGCCAGCGATTCCTCGTAGGTGGCCAGGGTGTCGCGGGCAATCGCCAGCGACTGCTCGTCGGCCCCCAGCCCCAGCCAGCTGGCGGCCACCTGGGCCACCAGTGCCAGCTGGGTAGCCCGCTGGTTCTGCTCGCTGGCCAGGTACTGCTGCAGGGCAGCCTGGCTGAGGTTGCGCACACGGCCGAACAGATCCAGTTCAAAGGCGGCAACACCCAGGTTGACGCTGTACTGCTCGCTGACCGGGATGTCGCCACCAACCCGCTCCATCTGCCCGCTCACCCCCAGCGCCGGCATGCGGTCAGCACGGGCAATGCGGTACTGGGCCTGGGCGCGCTCGACATTGAGTACGGCCACGCGCAGGTCGCGGTTGTTGTCCAGGGCCTGGGCGATGACCTGCTCCAGACGCTCGTCGACAAAGAAGTCACGCCAACCGATATCGGCTGCCGCCGGGGTATCGGCCACCGGCACGCTGCCGGCTTCGGGCAACGGCCAGCTCACCGGGATATCGGCCTGGGCGACCGGCAGCCGCGGCTCGAGCATCGAGCAGCCCGATGCGGCCAGGGCAATGGCCAGGGCCATGGCAGTGGTCTTCAACTTAGCCATGGTTGGACTCCTTCTTACGATTGAACACACGCTGGATCACCACGAAGAACAGCGGGATGAAGAACACGCCCAGGAAGGTGCCGACCACCATGCCACCGAGCACGCCGGTACCGATTGCCCGCTGGGCGCCGGAGCCGGCACCGGAAGCAATGGCCAGCGGCAGCACGCCCAGGCCGAAGGCCAGCGAGGTCATGATGATCGGGCGCAGACGGTCACGCACGGCGTGCATGGTCGCATCGATCACATTGGCGCCGGCTTCCAGATGTTCCTTGGCGAACTCCACGATCAGGATCGCGTTCTTGGAGGTCAGGCCGACCGTGGTCAGCATTGCCACCTGGAAGTAGATGTCACGCTCCATGCCACGGAAAGTGTTGGCCAGCACCGCGCCCAGGATACCCAGCGGGGCAACCAGCAGCACGGCGGTGGGCACCGACCAGCTTTCATACAGCGCAGCCAGGCACAGGAACACGATCAGCAACGACAGCGTGTACAGCAGCGGGGTCTGGTTGCCGGCCGCACGTTCCTGGTAGGACAGTGCGGTCCACTCGATGGCAAAGCCCGGCGGCAGCTGGCTGGCCAACCGCTCGATTTCCAGCATGGCATCACCGGAAGCCACACCGGCAGCCGGCTCACCCTGGATTTCCATGGCGCTGACGCCGTTGTAGCGCTCCAGACGCGGCGAACCGTAGTCCCAGTGATAGCTGGCAAAGGCACTGAACGGCACCATCTCGCCCTTGTCGTTCTTCACCGACCACAGGCGGAAGTCTTCCGGGGTCATGCGGAAGCCCTGGTCAGCCTGCAGATAGACGCGCTTGACCCGACCACGGTCAATGAAGTCGTCGACATAGCTCGAGCCCCAGGCGGTGGCCAGGGTGGAGTTGATCGTGCTCATGCTCAGGCCATGCGCACCGGCCTTGGCTGCATCGATCTCCACCCGCAGCTGCGGGGTGTCATCCTGGCCATTGGGACGCACATTGGCCAGCTTGTCGCTATTGCCGGCCATGCCCAGCAACTGGTTGCGCGCGGCCACCAGGGCATCGTGCCCCTGCCCGCTCATGTCCTTCAGGAAGAAGGTGTAGCCGGTACCGATACCCAGCTCCGGCATGGCCGGCGGCGCGAAGGCAAAGATGAAGGCGTCCTTGATCTGCATCAGGGCCACCTTCGCCCGGCCAGCCACCGCGCCCACCTGCTGCTCAGACTTCTTGCGGTGTTTCCAGTCCTTGAGCTTGACGAAGGCCATGCCCGCGTTCTGGCCCATGCCGGCGAAGCTGAAGCCCTGCACCGAGAACACCGACTCGACCAGCTCGGCCTCGTTTTCCAGGAAGTGGTTTTCCAGCTTGGCGATCGCCTCCAGGGTACGTTCCTGGGTGGCACCGACCGGGGTGTTGACCGTGGCCATCAGGATGCCCTGGTCCTCGTTGGGCAGGAACGAGCTGGGCAGGCGCACAAACAACACGCCCATCACCACCGCCAGGGCGACAAACACGGCCATGAAACGGCCCGGACGGGCCAGGATGCCGCGCACGCCACGCTGATACTTGCCCGAGGTCTTGTCAAAGCTGCGGTTGAACCAGCCGAAGAAGCGGCCCAGCAGACCGCTGTGCTTGACGTGGTGCTCGCCCTTGGGCAGCGGCTTGAGCATGGTGGCGCACAGCGCCGGGGTCAGCACGATGGCCACCAGTACCGACAGCCCCATCGCCGACACGATGGTGGCCGAGAACTGCCGATAGATCACACCGGTGGAGCCATCCATGAAGGCCATCGGCACGAACACCGCCGACAGCACCAGGCCGATGCCGACCAGCGCGCCGGTGATCTGGTCCATCGACTTGTAGGTCGCTTCCAGCGGGCTCAGGCCTTCCTCGGCCATGATGCGCTCGACGTTCTCCACCACCACGATGGCGTCATCCACCAGCAGGCCGATGGCCAGCACCATGGCGAACATGGTCAGCATGTTGATCGAGAAGCCCAGCACCGACAGCACGCCGAAGGTACCCAGCAGCACCACCGGCACCGCGATGGTCGGGATCAGGGTGGCCCGGAAGTTCTGCAGGAACAGGTACATCACCAGGAAGACCAGCACGATGGCTTCGACCAGGGTCTTGACCACGCCCTTGATCGACACCTTCACAAACGGGGTGGTGTCGTAAGCCACATGCGACTTCAGTCCGGCCGGGAAATTCTGCTCCAGCTCGGCCAGGACTGCCTTCACCCCCTCGGCAGTATCCAGCGCGTTGGCACCGGAAGCCAGGGTCAGCGCGATGCCGGTGGCCGGCTTGCCGTTGAAGCGGGTAACGAAGTCATAGGTTTCAGAACCCAGCTCGACCCGGGCCACATCGCCCAGGCGCAGCTCGCTGCCGGCGCCGTTGCTGCGCACCACGATGTTGCGGAACTGCTCCGGGGTCTGCAGGCGTTCCTGCGCGTTGATGGTGGCGTTGAGCTGCTGGCCGGCAATGGCCGGTGCGCCGCCAAGCTGGCCGATGGCCACCTGGGCATTCTGGCCGCGGATGGCTGCCGCCACTTCGTCCACCGACAACTTGTAGGCCTGCAGCTTGTTCGGGTCCAGCCAGATGCGCATGGCGTACTTGCCACCGAACACCTGGATCGTCCCCACCCCCGGAACGCGGCTGAGCGGGTCAGCGATGTTGGAGCTGACGTAGTCGGCGATGTCATTGGCGGTCATCGAGCCGTCTTCGGACACGAACGCGGCCACCTGCAGGAAGCTCTTGGAGGCCTTGGCCACGTTGACGCCCTGCTGCTGCACCGATTGGGGCAGCAGCGGCATGGCCAGCTGCAGCTTGTTCTGCACCTGCACCTGGGCGATATCCGGATCGGTACCGCTGGTGAAGGTCAGGGTGATGGTCGCACGGCCATTGCCGGCACTGTTGGAGGAGAAGTACATCAGGCCATCGATGCCCTTCATGTTCTGCTCGATGATCTGGGTCACCGAGTCCTCCACCACCTTGGCCGACGCACCCGGATAGGTGGCGGAAATTTCCACCGACGGCGGCGCCACTTCCGGATACATCGAAATCGGCAGTTTGATCATCGCCAGGGTGCCGGCGAGCATGATGATGATCGCGATCACCCATGCAAAGATCGGGCGATCAATAAAAAATCGTGCCATGGGGGAGTCTCCGCTTACTGGGTGTCAGCCGGGGCAGCGGCTTCAGCCGCCTTTGCCCCCGCAGTCGCGGTTGCTGCAGCAGCCTCGGCCCCCTTCTCGGTGGCATTGACCGGCATCCCCGGGGCAATCTTCTGCAGGCCTTCAACAATGACCTTGTCGCCGGCGGCCAGCCCGCCCTCGACCAGCCACTTGTCCCCCACGGCCTGGCTGACCTGGATCGGACGCACCGCCACCTTGCCCTCGGCATCGACCACCATCGCCGAGGTGTTGCCCTTGGGATCGCGCTGGACCCCCTGCATCGGCACCAGCAGGGCCTGGTCACGGGTGCCGCTACCAATGGACGCACGCACGTACATGCCCGGCATCAGCAAGCCATCCGGGTTGTCCACCTTGACCCGAAGGCCGAAGCTGCCAGTGGCCGGGTCAACGCTGACCTCGGAAAACTCCAGCACACCGCTGTGGTCGAAGGTGGAACCGTCTTCCAGCAGAATGCTCACCGGCATCTGGCTGTTGGCCTGCAACTTGCCGGCAGCCATGTCACGTCGCAGCTGCACCAGCTCGGTAGCCGACTGGGTCAGGTCGACATAGATCGGGTCCAACTGGTTGACCACAGCCAGCGCATCTGCCTGGTTGGCAGTGACCAGGGCGCCCTGGGTCACACTGGACTTGCCGATGCGGCCATTGATGGGCGAGGTGATGCGGGCATAGCCCAATGTCACATTGGCCTGCTGCAGGCTGGCGCGGGCGGCGGCCAGGTCGGCCTCGGCAGTCTTCAGCGCCGCCTGCGCATTTTCGTTTTCCTGGGCGCTGACAGCATTGATGCGTGCCAGCTCACCGATACGACGGGCGGCCAGACGGGCCTGCTCGGCATTGGCACTGGCGCGCTCCACCTGTGCCTGGGCGCTGGCCGCTGCAGCGCGATAGGTCGCATCCTCGATCTGGTACAGCGGCTGGCCTGCCTTGACCTCGGCACCTTCAGTGAACAGGCGGCGGGCAATGATGCCACTGACCTGCGGGCGGACTTCGGCGACCTGATAGGCCGAGGTACGGCCAGGCAACTCGCGGCTCAGGGTGACCGACTCGGTCTTGAGGGTCACCACGGTAACTTGCCCGGGCCCATGCTGTGGGCCTTGCGGGGCACCACCACAGGCGGTGAGTGCAGCGGCCAGCGCCACGGACAGTGCAACGGTACGGAAACGTGAAGGCAACATGGGAGGAGTGCTCACAATGGGAAACTGGGCATGCCGGCACAGTGCCAAGATCTGGCCGATTACCGGGTGAAACCATGGGATCGCGGCAAGCGGGGAACAGCTCCCCGACCCAACCAGGACAGGCCCGGCAGTATACATACATGCACGACTGTTTGTTACAGGCTAGACTCTGCAACAGTTCATTTCCAATGCTGTCCACAAATTTCCATGGCGCGCAAGACCAAACAGGAAACCCAGGCCACCCGTGACGGCATCCTTGATGCCGCCGAAGCCTGTTTCCAGGAAAACGGAATCGCGGCCACCTCGCTGGAAAAGATTGCCGTGCGTGCCGGATTCACCCGCGGCGCGGTGTACTGGCACTTCAAGAACAAGGCTGAGGTCCTGGCCGCGGTGATCACCCGCTGCCGGGTGCCCTTCCTGCAGAAACTGGAATGGGCCTCCTCGACCTGCCGCACCACCCCGGTGCAGGACCTACGTGCCGTGCTGCTCAACTCATGGCAGGAACTGGAAGACAGCCCGCGCCTGCGCGGCCTGTTGGAAATCATGCTGCGCAACGACCTGTCCAGCGACAGCCTGATCCTGCGCCAGACCCACAACGAAGGCTTCAATGCCTGCAACGCGCTGATCATCAATGCCCTGGACCGCGCCGCGGCACTGGGCCAGCTGCGCCCCGGGGTGACCCCGGAACATGCCGCGCGCCTGCTGCACATCACCCTGACCGGGGTGCTCTACAACAACATCTTCCAGCCCGACGTCATCCATATGTACCGCGATGGCATGGCCTCCCTGGATGCGGTCCTGGCTTCGCTGGTCGAACCAGGCAGCTTCACCCCCGGCCAGCCGGTCAATCCACCGGCGCTCTGAGCACCATCCAGTACGACAAAATACAACGGGGCGGCCAGATGGCCGCCCCGTTGTGTCGTACAGGCGTGCTGCGGTTACAGGATGTAACGGCTCAGGTCCGGATCCTTGACCAACTCGCCCAGATGGCTGTCGACGAAGGCCGCATCGATGCGCACCTGCTGGCCGTCGCGGTCCGGGGCCTCGAAGCTGAGCGTGTCCAGCAGGCGTTCGAGCACGGTGTGCAGACGCCGCGCACCGATGTTTTCCTGGCGCTCGTTGACCTGGGCAGCGATCTCGGCCAGACGCTCCACGGCCTCGGCAGTGAACTCCACCTGCACCCCTTCGGTACCCATCAGGGCCACGTACTGCTTGGTCAGCGCCGCCTTGGGCTCGGTCAGGATGCGCACGAAATCTTCCTTGCTCAGCGCCCCCAGCTCGACCCGGATCGGGAAACGGCCCTGCAGTTCCGGGATCAAATCGCTCGGCTTGGCCAGATGGAAGGCACCGGAGGCAATGAACAGGATGTGGTCGGTCTTCACCGTGCCATACTTGGTGGACACGCTGGAGCCTTCCACCAGCGGCAGCAGATCCCGCTGCACGCCCTCACGGCTGACATCGCCGCCATTGCTGCCGGCATCGCTGCGCTTGGCCACCTTGTCGATCTCGTCGATGAACACGATGCCGTGCTGCTCGCAGGCTTCGATCGCCGCGGCGCGGATGTCTTCCTCGTTGACCAGCTTGGCGGCCTCCTCCTCGATCAGCAGCGGACGTGCCGCGGCAATGGTCAGGGTGCGCTTGCTGGCCTTGCTGTTGCCCAGGTTGGCGAACATGGCCTTGAGCTGCTGGCCCATCTCCTCCATGCCCGGCGGGGTCAGGATGTCGGTGCTGATGTTGGCCACAAGATCCAGCTCGATCTCGCGCTCATCCAGCTCACCGGCGCGCAGCATGCGACGGAACTTGATCCGGGTCTCGCTGTCGGCCGCCGACGGCTCGTTGCGGGCGGCTTCGGCATCAAAGCCCATGCCCACGCTGCGGCGCGGCAGCAGTGCATCGAGGATGCGGTCTTCGGCCTTTTCTTCAGCCTGCACGCGCACACGCACCTTGGCCTGCTCGCGGTACAGCTTGACCGCGGTATCGGCCAGGTCGCGGATGATCTGCTCCACATCCTTGCCGACGTAGCCAACTTCAGTGAAACGGGTCGCTTCGACCTTCACGAACGGCGCATTGGCCAGGGTGGCCAGGCGACGCGCGATCTCGGTCTTGCCCACGCCGGTGGGGCCGATCATCAGGATGTTCTTGGGCATCACCTCGTTGCGCAGCTCCGGTGCCAGCTGCATGCGGCGCCAGCGGTTGCGCAGGGCAATGGCCACCGCACGCTTGGCGTCGTGCTGGCCGACAATGTGGCGGTCCAGCTCCTGCACGATCTCGCGCGGGGTCATCGAGGCGGAAGTGATTTCGATCTTGGTGCTCATGGGCAATTCCTGGGTAACAGCAACGTGGG
>JBJEWP010000132.1:0-8157 GCA_051885115.1 Stenotrophomonas sp.
GGCGTGTTCACCAAGATCATCGAGAAGAACACCACCATCCCGACCAAGGCCTCGCAGACCTTCTCCACCGCCGAGGACAACCAGTCGGCCGTGACCGTGCACGTGCTGCAGGGTGAGCGCGAGCAGGCCCGCTTCAACAAGTCGCTGGCCAAGTTCGACCTCTCCGGCATCGAGCCGGCACCGCGCGGCATGCCGCAGGTGGAAGTGTCCTTCGACATCGACGCCAACGGTATCGTCCACGTCACCGCCAAGGACAAGAAGACCGGCAAGGAACAGAAGGTCGAGATCAAGGCCGGTTCGGGCCTGAGCGATGATGAAATCGCGCGCATGGTGGCCGACGCGGAGGCCAACCGCGAGGAAGACAAGAAGTTCCAGGAGCTGGTGGCCGCGCGCAACCAGGCTGATGCCCTGGTGCACTCGACCCGTACGGCGATCAACGAGCACGGCAGCAAGGTGGACGGCGCGGTGCTGGGCAGCGTGCAGTCGGCCCTGAGCGATCTGGAAACGGCCATCAAGAGCGATGACAAGGCCCAGATTGAAGCCAAGACCCGCGTGCTGGAAGAAGCCTCGCAGCAGCTGTTCGCCGCCTCGGCCCAGGGGGGCGAAGCCGGTGCCGCAGCTGCCGGTGCCGCACCGTCCGGCGATGACGTGGTGGACGCCGAGTTCACTGAAGTCAAGGACGACAAGAAGTAATCACCGTGGCGGCGGTGCCCGGATGGGTACCGCCGCTGTTGTGATGATCCCGGTGGCGGGCCGCGTGCCCGCCATCGTGTGCCTGACGAACCGATTTTTGCCACCGCGGCCGAGTTGAAGCATGAGCAAGCGTGACTACTACGAGGTGCTGGGCGTTGCCCGTACCGCCACCGATGACGAACTGAAAAAGGCGTATCGCCGCATGGCGATGAAGTATCACCCGGACCGCAACCCGGGCGATGCAGCAGCCGAAGCCTCCTTCAAGGAGTGCAAGGAAGCCTATGAAGTCCTGTCCGATGGCGGCAAGCGCCGCATGTATGACGCCCATGGCCATGCCGCCTTTGAAGGCGGGATGGGCGGTGGCGGGGCCGGTGGCCCGGACATGAATGACATCTTCGGTGACATTTTCGGTGACATCTTCGGCGGTGGCCGGGGGGGCTCACGCGCGCAGCGCCGTGGTGCCGACGTCGGTTATGTGATGGAGCTGGACCTTGAAGAGGCGGTGGCCGGGGTCGAGCGCCGGATCGAGATTCCGACCCTGGTCGAATGTTCCCCCTGCCATGGTTCCGGCTCGGAAGACGGCAGGGTGGAAACCTGTTCCACCTGCCAGGGCCGTGGCCAGGTGCGCATGCAGCGCGGCATCTTTGCCATGCAGCAGGCGTGTCCGCACTGCGCGGGCACCGGCAAGCAGATCCCCAACCCGTGCAAGACCTGCCGTGGTGCCGGCCGGGTGGAGGATGAGAAGGTTCTGGAGGTCAAGATCCCGGCCGGGGTGGACACCGGTGACCGCATCCGCCTGCAGGGCGAGGGCGAAGCCGGCCCGCCGGGCAGCCTGCCGGGTGACCTGTATGTGGAAGTGCGTGTGCGTGAGCATGCGATCTTCCAGCGCGACGGCGATGACCTGCACTGTGAGGTGCCCATCCGCATCTCCCAGGCGGCGCTGGGCGACACCGTGCGCGTGGCTACCCTGGAAGGCGAGGCAGAGATCCGTATCCCGGCCGAAACCCAGACCGGCAAGCTGTTCCGCCTGCGTGGCAAGGGCGTGCAGTCGGTGCGTTCGCGCGCCCCCGGCGACCTGTACTGCCGCATCCTGGTGGAGACCCCGGTCAACCTGACTGCCGACCAGCGCAAGCTGCTGGAGCAGTTCGAGGCAACCTTCAGTGGCGAATCGGCGCGCAAGCATTCGCCCAAGTCGGCGACGTTTGTCGATGGCATCAAGGGCTTCTTCGAACGCTTGAAGTCCTGATCCCGGTTGATCCGGGCCGTACTGGCAAGGGCGCGACGGCAGCAATGCCGCCGCGCCTTTTGTTTTCCCGGGAAGGGGCGTCTGCCCCCGGGACATGGCGTTGACTGCCGGGCCGGAACCGGCGTCACCGGCTATGCTGGACGACCTGTCCCGGTGCTGGCCAACGAGGTGTGTGATGTCCATTGCTGTCGACCCTGGTGCTCCCCTGCACACTGATCATGCGCTCCAGCCGCCTGCGCTGGATGTGGCCCAGCTGGCCGCCAACCTGGCGGCTGTGCGTGCGCGCATCGATGCGGCCTGTGTCGCGGTCGGGCGGGCGCCACACAGCGTGGCCCTGTTGCCGGTGAGCAAGACCGTCGAGGCCTCGCGGCTGCGCCTGGCCCATGCCGCCGGATGCCGCCTGCTGGGCGAGAACAAGGTGCAGGAGGCGCGTGACAAGGCCGCTGCGCTGGCCGACCTGAGCGATCTGCAATGGGCCGTGATCGGCCACCTGCAAACCAACAAGGCCAAGTACGTGGCGCGTTTTGCCAGCCAGTTCCATGCCCTGGACAGCCTGGAGGTGGCTGCCCTGCTCGACCGCCATCTCCAGGCGCAAGGGCGCAGCCTGGAGGTCTTTGTACAGGTCAATACCTCGGGCGAATCAAGCAAATACGGCCTGGCAGAGGAGCAGGTGGGCGCATTTGTCCGCGCCCTGCCGGCATTTGCCTCGCTGCGCCTGCGCGGGCTGATGACCCTGGCCCGCTTTTCCCCGGATCCTGCCCTGGTACGGCCGTGTTTTGCCCGCCTGCGCCTGCTGCGTGACCGCCTGCGCCAGGATGAACCCGCAGCAGCCGGGCTGGAGGGCCTGTCAATGGGCATGTCCGGGGATTTCGAGCTGGCCATTGCCGAGGGCGCCACCGTGGTACGGGTCGGACAGGCCATTTTTGGCGCCCGCGCCTTGCCGGACAGTCATTACTGGCCGGGGGAAGGCGGGTGAGCGGCTGCGTGGTGGCAGATGGTTGCCGGTAAAAATGCCGGGCCTGCCAGTGGCGGCCGGCGTTAGAATTCAGGCATGAATACAGCAGACAGTCATCTGGTCCACGGGCGCCGCACGCGTCCGGACGGGCCGTCGCCGGTGGACGTGATCTCGGTCCAGTCCCAGTTGGTTTATGGCCATGCCGGCAACAGTGCGGCGGTGCCGCCGTTGCGGGCGCTGGGCCTGCGGGTGGCCGAAGTGCCGACCACGCTGCTCAGCAATGCGCCGTTCTACGCCACCCTGCGTGGGCGCATGCTGCCGGCCGACTGGCTGGCCGACCTGCTGCTGGGGGTCAGTGAGCGTGGCCTGCCGTCACGCGCCAAGGCACTGGTGTCGGGGTATTTCGGCACCGTGGAAAATGGCGAGGTGTTTGCCGGCTGGGCCCGCCAGACCTTGGCGCAAAGCCCGCAGCTGGCCTATTGGCTGGACCCGGTGATCGGTGATACCCACACCGGTCCTTATGTCGAGCCGGCACTGGAGGCGGTGTTCCGCGAGCAGCTGTTGCCGCTGGCCACGGTGGTCACCCCCAATGCGTTCGAGCTGGGCCGGCTGGCCGGGCGTGATGCGCTGGCCCAGGACGATGCCATTGCCGCTGCCCACGAACTGCTGCAACGCGGCCCGCAGTGGGTCATCGCGCACAGTGTGCAGGGCGCGCCGGGCGAGCTGGTGACCCTGGCGGTAAGCCGCGAGCAGACCTGGCGCTGGACCAGTGAGCACTTGCCGGTGGACGTGGCCGGCACCGGCGATGTGTTGCTCGGCCTGACCATGGCCTTTGTGTTGCGTGGCGAGCCGATGCCGATGGCGATCAGTCGGGCCATTGCCGGCGTGCATGCGGCACTGGAGGCGACCCTGGCCGCTGACGTGGAAGAGTTCGACGTGCTCTCGGCTGCACCGGCGGCGCAGCTGCCGCCCGGTCGCTTCCGTGGCCAGCGCCTGGCATGAGCGAGCAGGCGCCGGTGATCGGCATCGTCGGCTCGGCCGGCGCTTATGGCCGCTGGCTGCAGCGTTTCTTTACCACGCAGATGGGATTGCAGGTGATCGGCCATGACCCGGCCGACCCCGCCTCGGCCAGCCCGCAGCAGGTGATCGCGCAGGCCCGGGTGATCATCTTCAGCGTACCGATCCGCCACACCGCGCAGATCATCGGTGACTGGATCGCCCTGGCCGAGGGGCGCGAGGCAGGGCAGCTGTGGCTGGACATCACCTCGGTCAAGCAGGCCCCGGTGCAGGCGCTGCTGGCCTCGCGCGCCGAGGTGGCCGGCCTGCACCCGATGTGCGCGCCGCCCAAGTCGCCGACCCTGAAGGGGCGGGCACTGGTGGTGTGCGCGGCGCGGATCAGTCGCTGGCAGGCGTGGCTGGATGGCTTCTGTGCGGCGCTGCAGGCCCAGTGCGTGCAGGCCACGCCCGAGCACCATGACCGCATGATGGCCTTGGTGCAGGCCATGGTGCATGCCTGTGGCCTGGCGCAAGCAGGAGTATTGCGCCAGCAGCAGGACTGGCTGGGGGCGCTGGAGGCGGTGCTGCCGTTCCGTACCGTCGGCTTCGAGATGCACCTGGCATCGATGGCGCGCATCCTTGCCTTGAACCCGGCCATCTATGAGGATATCCAGTTCGGCAACCCGTATGTGGCGCCGATGCTGGCCCAGCTCAGTGGCCAGCTGCAGCAGCTGCAGGCGCTGGTGCAGGCGGGCGACCAGGCGGCGCGTGATGCCTTCCGTGCGCAGTTCCTGCAGGCCGGTCAGCAGGCCTTCGGGCCGGCGCTGGTGGCCACTGGCAATTATGGCTTCGAGCGCATGGGCTACCTGCTGGCTGACCTGGCTGGCGAGCGTGCGGTCAGTGTGTACCTGCCTGAAGACCGGCCCGGCTCGTTGCGCGTGTTGCTGGCGGCGTTCGAACAAGTCGGGGTCAACCTGGCTTCAATTCACTCCTCGCGCACACCGGCAGGCGAGCTGCACTTCCGCCTGGGTATCGATGGCGCGGTAGAGCCTGACCTGTTGCAGCAAGCATTGCGGTTGGTCGAGCAGCAGCGGCTGGGGAGGGTGTTGGCGGACTGAGCCGGCAGTCGCGCTGCCGGTGGCCTGTGCCCGGGGCGGGCCAGGACTCAATCGATGAACTGCAGCCGGGCCAGTTCGGCATACAGGCCGCCGGCGGCCAGCAGTTCCTCGTGCCGGCCTTCGGCCACGATCCTCCCCTGGTCGAGCACCACGATGCGGTCGGCGGCTTTGACCGTGGCCAGGCGGTGGGCGATGACCACCGTGGTGCGCCCGGCCATCAGCCGCGCCAGGGCCTGCTGCACGGCATGCTCGCTCTGTGCGTCCAGGGCGCTGGTGGCTTCGTCCAGCAGCAGCACCGGGGCATCTCGCAACAGGGCGCGGGCGATCGCCACGCGTTGCTGCTGGCCGCCGGAAAGGCGGGTGCCGCGTTCGCCCAGCTCGGTGGCATAGCCCTCGGGCAGGGTGGACAGGAAACTGTCGGCCTCGGCGGCGCGGGCGGCGGCAATCACCTCCTCGTCGCTGGCGTCGAGCCGGCCGTAGCGGATGTTGTCCATCGCGCTGCCGGCAAACAGCACCGGGTGCTGCGGCACCAGGGCCATGGTCTGGCGCAGTTGCTGCGGGTCGAGCTGGCGCAGGTCGCAGCCGTCCAGGCAGACCTGGCCCTGTTGCGGGTCGTAAAAGCGCATCAGCAGGCTGAGCAGGGAACTCTTGCCGGCGCCGGAGGGGCCGACCAGAGCCACCGTCTGCCCGGGCAGGATGTGCAGGTTGATCCCATCCAGTACGGCCGTCTGCTGGCGCTGCGGGTAATGAAAGTGCAGGTCGTGCAGTTGCAGTTCGCCGCGTACCGGCTGCGGCAAGGCTTGCGGCCGGGCCGGGGCCTGGATGCCGATCGGCTGGGCCAACAGCTCGTTGACCCGGCCCATGCCGCCGGCGGCGCGTTGCAGCTCGTTCCAGACCTCGGCCAGGGCGCCGATCGAGCCGCCGCCGATCATTGCAAAGACCACGAACTGGCCCAGCGCACCGGCGCTCATCTCACCGGCTGCTACTGCGTGGGCACCGTTCCACAGCACCAGCACGATGGCACCGAAGATAAGCACGATGGCGGCGGCGGTGACCAGGGCCTGGGTGCTGATGCGCCGGCGTGCGGTGGCCAGGGCGGCGTCCAGGTTGATGCGGTAGTGCTGCTGCTCGTAATCCTCGCGGCCATAGGCCTGCACCGTGCGGATCGCCCCCAGGCGTTCGCTGGCACGGCCGGTGGCGTCGGCAATGGCGTCCTGGCTGGCGCGCGAGGCGCGCTTGAGCCGGCGTGCGCCGAGGATTACCGGCAGCACCGCCAAGGGGATTCCCAGCAGGCTGTAGGCGGCCAGCCGGGGGCTGGTGGCGAACAGGCCCACCAGCGCGCCGCCAGCGGTGACCGCCGAGCGCAGGGCCACCGAAATGGTGGTGGCCACCATGGTGCGCAGCAGTTCGGTGTCGGTGGCCAGGCGCGATACCAGCTCACCACTGCGGTTGCTGTCGTGGAAGCCGGCATCCAGCCGGATCAGCTGGGCATACAGGCGCTCACGTAAATTACGTATTACGCTTTCGCCGAGTAACGAAACGAAGTAGAGCCGTGCCGCGGTGGCGATGCCCAGGCCGATGGCGACCAGGAACAGGACGCCGAAGGCGCTGTCGATGCGGGTATCGCTGCCGAAGCCCTGGTCGATCATCCGCCCGATGGCCAGCGGCAGGCACAGGGTGGCCAGGCTGGACAGCCCCAGCGCTACCAGCCAGCCGCAGAGCAGGCCCGGGTAACGGCGCAGGAAGGGCCAGATCGCGGCCAGGCTGTTGATCGGGGCCGGGCTGGGCCGGGCGGGGGTGTCAGCGTGCATCGGCAGACTCGTCGCAAGTGACCGTGATCCGGTTGCGCGAACCATCGCGCAGACGCAGGACCAGGGCGTCCAGGAGGTCGCAGGGCAGGCGGATGTGCAGCTGTACGCCCTGCTCGGTGAAATGCTCGGCCAGTTTGACGGCCTGGTGGCCGTCCAGCGTGCTGTGCAGCAGCCCCAGGTCCTCGAACGGGCTGCTCACCGCCACCTCACAGTAACGCACCAGTTCGCGCTGCGGCGCGGTGCGCAGGCACTCGGCAGCGGTACCGCCATAGGCACGGACCAGACCGCCGGCGCCGAGCTTGATTCCGCCATACCAGCGGATCACCACCACCATCACCTGGTCAAAGCCCTGGCCGTCGATGGCGGCCAGGATCGGCCGCCCGGCGGTGCCGGCCGGCTCGCCGTCGTCACTGGAGCGGTAGTTCTGCCCGATCCGGTAGGCCCAGCAGTTGTGGGTGGCGTCGGCCACGCTCACCTGGCGCAGGAATTCCATTGCCTGCCCGGGTGTTTCCACCGGGCTGGCCAGGGCCAGGAAATGGCTGTGCTTGATTTCCAGTGCGTACTGGACCGGGTGGGCGAGGGTGTAGGGCATTGCCTGCATTGTAGTGCCAGCGTGAAGGCTGGCACAAAGCTGCGGCGCGCTCAGCGCAGGGCGGCGCGGCGCTTTTCGTCAAACCACTTGCCGGCATCGCCCGGGGTGTAGTTGGCCATCCACTGCAGCATGGCGTCGGCATCATCGCCAAACCACAGGTCATGGCGCTGGTCAGCGTGCAGGAAGCGTTCGCCGACCATGTGGTCGATCATCGCCATCAGCGGGCTGTAGTAGCCATTGACGTTGAGGAAGGCGATCGGCTTCTGGCCAATGTTGAGCTGGCGCCAGGTGAGCATCTCGAACACTTCTTCCAGGGTGCCGAAGCCACCGGGCAGGGCGATGAAGCCATCGGCCAGGTCGAACATGCGCGACTTGCGCTCGTGCATCGAGCCGACCACTTCCAGGCTGGTCAGGCCCTTGTGCGCGACTTCCCAGTCCACCAGGTGCTGCGGAATCACCCCGGTGACCTGGCCGCCGGCATCGAGCACGCCATTGGCCACCGCGCCCATCAGGCCGGTATTGCCGCCACCGTAGACCAGGCGCAGGCCGTCGCCGGCAAGACGCTTGCCCAGGGCTGCGGCGGCTTGCTGGTAGATCGGGTCGGCACCGGCATTGGCGCCGCAGTAGACACAGACAGACTTCATTGCTAACTCCAAAAATGCAAAAGGCGAAGGCCCTGCAGGTGCAGGGCCTTCGCTGTCACAGTCCAACGGTTGGGTCAGTTGGCCTTGTGGATGGCGCGCTTG
>JBJEWP010000132.1:8257-41560 GCA_051885115.1 Stenotrophomonas sp.
CTTCGCTGTCACAGTCCAACGGTTGGGTCAGTTGGCCTTGTGGATGGCGCGCTTGCTCACGGCCATGGCGGCATCGTGAATGGCTTCGGACAGGGTCGGGTGAGCGTGGCAGATACGGGCCAGGTCGTCAGCCGATCCACTGAACTCCATGGTCAGCACGCCTTCGTGCACCAGTTCGGAGGCATTGGCGCCGATGATGTGCAGGCCCAGCACGCGGTCGGTTTCGGCGTGGGCCAGGACCTTTACAAAGCCGGTGGCTTCGGCCATGGCAACGGCGCGACCCACAGCGGCGAACGGGAAGCTGCCGGCCTTGTACGGCACGCCTTCTTCCTTGAGCTGCTGCTCGGTCTTGCCCACCCAGGCAATTTCCGGGCCGGTGTAGATAACATACGGGATGGTGTCGAAGTTGACGTGGCCCGGCAGGCCGGCGATCAGTTCAGCAACGGCAATGCCTTCCTCAAAGCCCTTGTGGGCCAGCATCGGGCCGCGCACGCAGTCGCCGATCGCCCAGACGCCGTCCACGCCGGTGTGGCAGTGCTCATCGACCACGACCTGGCCGCGCTCGTTGATCTGCACGCCGGTGCCTTCGCCCAGCAGGTCCTTGGAGGCGGCCTTGCGACCCACGGCGACCAGCAGGCGGTCGACGGTGATGGTCTGCTCTTCGCCCTTGGCGTCGGTGTAGGTGACCACGACTTCTTCGCCGACCACTTCGGTCCTGGAGACCTTGGCGCCCAGCAGGATGTCCAGGCCAGCCTTCTTGAACTCACGGGCAGCCAGCTTGGACACTTCGGCGTCAGCGGCGGCCAGGAAGGTCGGAGCGGCTTCCAGGATGGTCACTTCAGCGCCCAGGCGCTTCCACACGCTGCCCAGTTCCAGGCCGATCACACCGGCGCCGATGACGGCCAGACGCTTGGG
Source organism: Stenotrophomonas sp. (assembly GCA_051885115.1). Taxonomy (GTDB): domain Bacteria; phylum Pseudomonadota; class Gammaproteobacteria; order Xanthomonadales; family Xanthomonadaceae; genus Stenotrophomonas. Next base: position 9,173 of record JBJEWP010000132.1, read on the forward strand.
CACTTCGGTGAAGTCCAGGGCGCCGACGTTGTCGACGATGTACTTGCCGTCGAACTTGGCAAACGGCAGTTCGATCGAATCCGAACCGGCGGCGATGATGACGTTGGTGCCCTTCAGCTCGACTTCCGAACCGTCGTGCTGCTTGACCTTGACCACGTTGCCGGCCTGCAGCTGGCCGAAGCCGTAGTAGGTGGCAATCTTGTTGGCCTTGAACAGCATGGCGATGCCGCCGGTGAACTGCTTCACGATGCCGTCCTTGCGGGCGACCATCTTGCTCACGTCGATCGCGGCATCGGAGAAGGTGATGCCGTGCTGGTCGAACTTGTGCAGCATGTTCTCGTACTGGTGGGTCGAGTCCAGCAGCGCCTTGGACGGGATGCAGCCCACGCGCAGGCAGGTGCCACCCAGGGCCGGCTTGCCGTCCTTGCCCAGCGCTGCGTCGATGCAGGCGGTCTTCAGGCCCAGCTGGGCGGCGCGGATGGCGGCATGGTAGCCGGCCGGGCCGGCACCGATGACGACGACGTCGAAGTTTTCAGACATGTGCGGGATATCCCTTGTTCAATTCGCTTGGTGACAAGGAACAAGAAAAGAGAAACGAGAAACAAGGGAGAAGCCTGGCCTTCCACTCGTTTCCCGTTCCTCTCCACTCGTTCGTGCTTGACGCTTACAGGCCCAGCAGCATGCGGCCCGGGTTTTCCAGCTGGTTCTTGATGTCCACCAGGAACTGCACCGAGTCCTTGCCATCGATGATGCGGTGGTCGTAGGACAGAGCCAGGTACATCATCGGCGCGATCACGACCTGGCCGTTTTCGGCGATCGGACGCTCCTTGATGGCGTGCATGCCCAGGATGGCGCTCTGCGGCGGGTTGACGATCGGGGTGGACAGCAGCGAACCGAAGGTGCCGCCATTGGTCACGGTGAAGGTGCCGCCCTGCAGCTCTTCCAGCGACAGCTTGCCGTCACGGGCCTTCTTGGCGTACTCGGCAATGGCCTTTTCGATGTCGGCAAAGCCCATGCGCTCGACGTTGCGGATCACCGGGGTGACCAGGCCCTTGTCGGTGGACACGGCGATGGAGACGTCCGAATAGCCGTGGTAGACGATGTCGTTGCCGTCGATCGAGGCGTTGACCAGCGGGAAGCGCGACAGTGCGTTGGCAGCAGCCTTGACGAAGAAGGACATGAAGCCCAGCTTGATGCCGTGGGCCTTGACGAACTCTTCCTGCAGCTCCTTGCGCGCAGCCATCACCTTGGACAGGTTGACTTCGTTGAAGGTGGTCAGCATGGCGGTCGAGTTCTTCGACTGCATCAGGCGCTCGGCGATGCGCGCGCGCATGCGGGTCATCGGCACGCGCTCTTCGGCGCGGGCGCCGGAGGCCTTGGCAGCGCCACCATTGCGGGCGTAGTTGACGATGTCTTCCTTGGTCACCGCGCCGCGACGGCCGGTGCCGTCCACGTCAGCCGGGTTGACGCCTTCGGTGATGGCCGAGAAGCGGGCACCCGGGGGCAGGGTGGCAGTGCCGGCAGCAGCCGGTGCCGGAGCGGCAGCGGCCGGTGCAGCAGCCGGAGCCGGGGCAGCAGCGGCTGCCGGTGCCGGAGCGGCCGGGGCAGCAGCGGCAACAGCGCCTTCTTCGATGATGGCAACGATCTGGCTGGAGGTGACAGCGTCGCCTTCGGCGAACTTCAGCTCCTTGATCACGCCGTCGACCGGGGCCGGGACTTCCAGAACAACCTTGTCGGTTTCCAGATCCAGCAGGTTCTGGTCACGGCTGACCTGGTCGCCGACCTTGACGTGCCAGGCGGCGATGATGCCGTCGGCGACGGATTCGGGCAGTACCGGGGCTTTGACTTCGGTGGCCATGTGATGAATTTCCTGGGTTTGCGATTCTGTGGAGAAGGGGAGGCTTAGTCGACGTATTTGTTGTCGTCGAAGGCGTTGACCAGTGCATCGGCCAGCAGCTGCTTCAGTTCTGCCAGGTGATCGGCCATGTGGCCAACGGCCGGCGACGGCGAACCTTGGCGGCCGGCGTAGTGCAGGCCCAGCGAACCGACAACCGCCTGCAGGTGGTGGCGGATCTGGTACCAGGCACCCTGGTTCATCGGTTCTTCCTGACACCAGACAACATCGGTGGCATTGGGATACTTGGCCAGTTCAGCCTTCACCGCGGCGCGCGGGAACGGATACAGCTGTTCGACGCGGACCAGGGCAATGTCGTCCTGGTTGCGCGAGCGGGCGTCTTCGAGCAGGTCGTAATAGACCTTGCCCGAGCACAGCACCACACGCTTGACGGCGGCTGCATCGGCGGCATTGCTGTCGGCGATCACGGTCTGGAACTGGCCGTTGGCCAAGTCTTCCAGGCTGGAGACCGCCAGCTTGTGGCGCAGCAGCGACTTCGGCGACATCACCACCAGCGGCTTGCGGGTGGTCAGGTGCATCTGGCGACGCAGCATGTGGAAGGCCTGGGCCGGGGTGGAGGGCACGCAGACCAGCATGTTCTCCTTGGCGCACAGCTGCAGGAAACGCTCCAGACGTGCCGAGCTGTGTTCCGGACCCTGACCTTCATAGCCGTGCGGCAACAGCAGGGTCAGGCCGGAAATGCGACCCCACTTGGCTTCGCCGGAAGCGATGAACTGGTCGATCACCACCTGGGCACCGTTGGCGAAGTCGCCGAACTGGCCTTCCCAGATGCACAGGGTGTTCGGGTCGGTGGTCGAGAAGCCGTACTCGAAGGCCATCACCGCCTCTTCGCTGAGCAGCGAGTCGATCACCGTGGCCTTGGACGGGCGGTCCACCAACTGGCGCAGCGGCAGGTAGTAGGCGTCGGTGTTCTGGTCGTGGAGGATGGCGTGACGATGGGTAAAGGTACCGCGGCCCACGTCCTGGCCGACCAGACGCAAGCCGTAGCCTTCATCAAGCAGGGTGGCGTAAGCCAGGTTCTCGGCAAAGCCCCAGTCGGCCAGCTGTTCACCGGCGGCCATCTTGCGGCGGTCGTCATACACCTTGGCCACGCGCGAGTGCAGCTTGACCTCGGCCGGGATGGTGGTGATGTTGGCGGCCAGGGCCTTGAGCTTGTCCATCGCCACGGCGGTGGAGACGGCATCGGACAGCTTGCCGGACAGGTACTTGCCCCAGTCCACGAACAGCTTGCTGCTGGTCGGGGTCTTGCCCAGGTCGGCCAGTTCGGTGGTCACCTCACCGGCGTCCAGCTTGTCGCGGAACGCATCGACCATCGCCTTGCCGGTACCGGCAGCGATCACGCCGGCGGCTTCCAGCTTGTCGGCATACAGCTCGCGGGTGGTCTTGTGCTTGCGGATCACCTGGTACATCAGCGGCTGGGTGATCGACGGTTCGTCGGCTTCGTTGTGGCCCCAGCGGCGGTAGCACACCAGGTCGATGACCACGTCCTTCTTGAACTGCTGGCGGAAGTCGTAGGCCAGCTGGGCGGCGAACACCACCGCTTCCGGGTCGTCGCCGTTCACGTGGAACACCGGCGCGCTGATCATCTTGGCCACGTCGGTGGCGTACAGGGTGGAGCGGGTGTCGTCCGGGTTGGAGGTGGTGAAGCCAACCTGGTTGTTGACCACGATGTGCAGGGTGCCGCCGACAGTGAAGCCGCGGGCCTGGGACATCTGGAACAGCTCCATCACCACGCCCTGGCCGGCAAAGGCCGAGTCGCCGTGGATGATGATCGGCATGACCTGGCTGCGGGTAGCGTCTTCACGACGCTCCTGCCGCGAGCGCACCGAGCCGACGACCACCGGGTCGACGATTTCCAGGTGCGACGGGTTGAAGGCCAGGGCCAGGTGCACCGGCTCGCCGTCGGAAACGACATCGGCAGAGAAGCCCATGTGGTACTTCACGTCGCCGGCGTGGGCGCGGTCGTCGTGCTCGAACTTGCCTTCGAACTCGTCAAACAGCTTGCGTGGGCTCTTGCCCAGCACATTGACCAGCATGTTCAGGCGGCCGCGATGAGCCATGCCGATGATGATGTCCTTCACGCCATCACCGCCGGCGCGGCGGATCACCCGGTCCATCATCGGGATCAGCGATTCGCCGCCTTCCAGCGAGAAGCGCTTCTGGCCGACGTACTTGGTGTGCAGGTAACGCTCCAGGCCTTCAGCCGCGGTCAGGCGGTCCAGGGTCTGGCGCTTGACCGCATCGGGCAGGGCGTAGTTGCCGCCGGCCTGTTCCAGGCGCTTGTACAGCCATTGGCGCTGCTCGACTTCGGCAATGTGCATGAATTCGGCGCCGATCGAGCCGGTGTAGGTGGCCTTCAGACGGGCCAGCAGGTCGCGCAGCTTCATGCGCGGCTGGCCGGCGATGCCGCCGGTGCTGAACTCGTCGTTGAGGTCTGACGGGGACAGGTTGTGGAACGGCAGGTCCAGATCCGGCGGGTTGGTCGGCTGGGTCAGGCCCAGCGGGTCCAGCTGGGCGCCCAGATGGCCACGCGAACGGTAGGCGGTGATCAGGCGGCCGACATTGCGCTCGCGCTCGTCGCCAGCACCTTCAGCAGCCAGGGTCGGGCCCTTCCTGGCGGCATCGGCGATGTGGGCGATGACGGCCGAATGGGGGATGTCACCTGCCTGACGGCCATTGAAACCATCAAAGTAGGTCTTCCACTTGGGATCGACGCTGTCAGGTGAGACCAGGTACTGCTCGTACAGGTCTTCGATGTAGGCGGCGTTGCCGCCGGCGAGCTGCGATGACTGCGCAAATTGCTTCAGTAGATTGTCCACGATGGAGTTTTGGTTCGCTTGTGGGGTAAGTCGGCAGGGGACGTGGCGGCGGGAACGGGTCCGTGCCGGCGTGGTTTTGTTTAACCTCGTGATTATACCCCCCGCGATGCTTAACGGGGTATCGAGGATGTGTACGCGGCATGGTTCTTTAGCCCAATGACGTTGCCGCCCGGATGCGCCAAGGGCTTGATTGAAAAGAAGTTACAACCGCAACGGCTGCAGCTCCGGGCAGTTGGACGAGCCCTCCCAGTAGGCATCCAAGCGCTGCTGCAGGCGTTGGCTGAAGGGGCGCCAGGGCAGGCCGGCTTCACCGGCGGGAAGTTCGGCGTTGTCACGCAGCAGGGCATGGCCGCGGTCATTGCAGGCGATGGCCTCGCTGCTGTTGCAGGCGGCCAGGTCGCGTTGGCGCAGGACGAAGGCCCCGGGACGGCGTTGGATCAGGGCCAGCACCGGTCCACCGCTGCGGGCGATGCGCTCGGGATCATCCACCAGCAGGCGTATCTGCAGGGGCTGCCGACGCGCGACCAGGCTGCGCAGGCTGTCCAGCACCAGCGGGGCATCGAGCAGGCCGGGGTCCAGTGCCGGTGCCAGCAGGCACAGTTGGCGTCCGGTGGTGCTGATGATCGTGGCCAGCGCGGCCTGGGCGCTGGCCTGGTCGGCAATCTTCATGCTGCCGTCCAGGCGACGGCGCAATGGCTGGTGCGCGATGCCGGCCTCGACCACGGGCTCGCCGGCAGGCAGGTAGCCGGCGCGCAGGTACAGCGGCAGTGCCGGCAGCTGGGCATGCAGTGACAGGGTGCCCAGGCCGCGCTGGCGGGCCTGTTCGCCCAGCCAGTGGAGCATGGCCGTGCCGACGCCCTGACCACGGGCGGCGGGCAGTACGGCCATGCGCCCGATCCGCCCGCTGTGGCCGTCCGCGGCAATCACCAGGCGGCCGGTGCCCACGGTCTGGCCATCGGCTGCAATGGCCAGCACATGCACCGCATCGGCGTCGTGGGGGTCACGCTCCAGTGCCGGGTCGATGCCCTGGCCGAGCACGAACACGGCATGGCGCAGCCCATGGATCTGCTCGGCCTGCTGCCGGTAGTCGGCCAGTTGAAGGGTGATCTGGGTATCCATGCGCCTGCTCCGCTTGCGGTCAGTGGTTGCCGGAGCCGTCCAGCTCGGTGTATTCGATCTCCAGCTCGGGGGCGTGCTCGTCCTCGTCCTGCAGGTCGTGCTCGTCGCTGTCCGGGTCGGCGACCAGCTCCAGGATCTGCACTTCCAGTTCCGGGCCGTCAGCGTCGTCTTCGTCGTGCAGTTCATCGCCGTGGCCTGCCTGCAGTGCCAGGTCGTTATCGAACTGCTCTTCGTACTCGTCCTCTGCCTGTGGGTCGAGCAGCTGGTAGCCGCCCGCAGCGACCAGAGCGAGCACGGCCTTGCGGCCCTTGGCCGACAGCTTGCGCCACAGGGCGTGGTCGATCACTTCGGCGGCGGCAATCAGCGGGGCATCCTTGGCGGCCACGGCGAAGTCACGGCCACTGAAGAACACGGTGGCGCCACTGGCGGTTCCGCGCCAGGCCAGGCGGGCCCAGGGGTGGCGGTGCAGCTCCCAGCCTTGGGCCAGCGCCGGGGCGATATGCACCGCATCCGGGGTATCGGGCGAGGGGCTGATGTCGGTGGCGCTGCGGTAGGTGGTGATGAAGCGGCCGAACCAGTTTTCCAGCTGCTGGGCATCGTCCAGGCGGATGGCGTTCAGGGCCTTGACCACGCGCTTGAGGGCGGCGGTGTCGATCTCGTTGGGGTCAGCCGGGGCCTTGAGGTCGCCATCGGTGTAACGGATGTCCTCGCAGGCGTCGGCCACCAGCTCGTCGACGAAATCGCTCAGCAGTTCGGCGGCCGAGGGCGCACGCATGCCGAAGGAGAAGGTCAGGCAGGGTGTCACCGCCACCCCGTCGTGGGGCACGTTGGGCGGCAGGTAGAGCATGTCGCCCGGTCCCAGCACCCAGTCGTGGCTGGCCTTGAACTTCTTCAGCAGCTTGATTTCCGCATCGTCACGGAAATCCAGCGGCGGGCGCTTGCCCTTGGTCGATTCGGAGGCATCGATCTTCCAGCGTCGCTGGCCATAAGCCTGCATCAGGAACACGTCGTACTGGTCGACATGGGCGCCGACCCCGCCGCCGGTGGCAGCAAAGGAGATCATCACATCGTCCATGCGCCAGCGCGGCAGGAAACTGAAGTGCTCGGTCAGCGCGCGCACGTCGGCATCCCACTTGTCCACGTCCTGCACCAACAGGGTCCAGTCGTGGTCGGGCAGGCCGGGGAAATCTTCCTCGTCGAACGGGCCGGTGCGCACGTTCCAGCCGTTGTTGTTGCCGTCGTGACTGATCAGCCGGGCCAGCACGCCCTGCTCGCAGGCCAGGCCGGCCAGGTCCTCGGGCATCACCGGGGTTTGGAAATCTTCGAAGGCGTTGCGGATCAGCAGCGGGCGCTTCTGCCAGTAGTCACGCAGGAAGGTGGCCACCGGCATGCCGAGCATCTGCCCTGGCTTGGCGTGGACTTCGATCGGGAAGGGCTTGGGCTGCTTGGCGGTGGCCATCGATGGATCCTTGGGCTGCTGCGGGTGGGGCGCGCGCAGGGCACGCCGAGGTGCCCATTGTCCCTCGCCGGGCGCAGGCTTGCACGTGCGTACTGCCATGTGGCGGACGGTGCCGGGCATTCCGACGTTCTTCCGACCAAGGCAGGCAAATCATGCTGCCCCGCGGCTGGGCGACGGGCTCGCACGGTGTGTGCCATCGCCGCAGCCATTGACGGAGTGCAGGATGCGGATCAAGGCTTTGCCGGGCGCGCTGTGGCGTGGCCTGCCGTTTTTCGGGTTCTTTGTTGTCGGCCTGGTGCTGCTGTCACTGTCACGGCTGTCCCTGTCGTTGTGGCAGGGCGCGGCGGTCAGTGCTGTTGAGGGCTGGGGGGCGGTACTGCTGCAGGGGGTACGGGTCGATGTGGCCAGTCTCTGCCTGCTGGGCGGGCTGGTGTGCTGCCTGTACCTGTTGCTGCCCAACCGCTGGGTACGGCTGCGCGCGGTGCAATGGGCCATCGGTGGCTGGCTGGTGCTGGGCCTGGCCCTGTTGCTGACGCTGGAACTGGCCACCCCGGCGTTCATGAGTGAATACGGGTTGCGCCCGAACCGGCTGTTCCTGGAGTACCTGATCTACCCACGGGAGGTGATGGCAACCCTGGCCAAGGGGCACACACTGTCCAGCGTGCTGGCCCTGCTGCTGACCGCGCTGGCCGTGGCCGGTTTGTGCAAGCTGGCCCGGCCGCTGATGCGCCTGAGCGCCGCACACAATGCTCCATGGCTGTCGCGTGGGCTGCTGGCGGTCGCGGTGTTGCTGCTTTCGGTGCTGGGAGTGCGCTCGACCCTGGGCCACCGGCCGATGAACCCGGCAATGCTGGCCTTCTCCAGCAATGCCACGGTCAATGTGCTGCCGCTGAATTCGTTTTATTCACTGGCCTTTGCCGCGCGGGAACTGCTGCGCAGCGACGAGGGTGCCCGCATCTACGGCCAGGCCGGGCAGGCCGAACTGGTCGCGGCCATGCGGGCGCAGGTGGCCGCTTCCGGAGCCCGCCTGCTGCCCGGCGAGCCGGTGCTGCAGGCGGTGCGGGCGCCGGTGTACACGGGCAAACCGCGTAATCTGGTGATCATCCTGGAAGAAAGTCTGGGGGCGCAGTTTGTCGGTGCACTGGGCGGGCGCCCGCTGACCCCGCACCTGGACCGGCTGTATACCCAAGGCTGGGGGTTTGACCGCCTGTATGCCACCGGCACGCGCTCGGTGCGCGGGATCGAGGCGGTGCTGACCGGCTTCACCCCCACGCCCTCGCAGGCGGTGGTCAAGCAGCCGCTGGCCCAGCAGGGTTTCTTCACCCTGGCCCAGCTGCTGGGCCGGCAGGGCTACAGCACCACTTTCCATTACGGTGGTGAGAGCCATTTCGACAACATGCGTGGCTTCTTCCTGGGCAATGGCTTTGAGCGGGTGATCGAGCGCAAGGACTACCCCTCACCGGCTTTCGTCGGTTCCTGGGGCGTCAGTGACGAGGATCTGCTGCAGGGCGCCCACCGCAGCTTTGTGGCCAGCCATGCCAGTGGGCAGCCGTTCTTCGGTTTCGTGTTCACTTCCAGCAATCACGATCCGTTCGAGTTTCCGGACGGGGCGATCGCGCTGTACGAGCAGCCCAAGGCCACCCGCAACAACGCGGCCAAATACGCCGACCATGCGCTGGGGCAGTTCTTTGCTGCCGCGCGTCAGGCCGATTACTGGAACGACACGGTGTTTTTGGTGATTGCCGACCACGACTCGCGGGCGTTCGGCCGTGACCTGGTGCCGGTGGAGAATTTCCACATCCCCGGGGTCATCCTCGGTGCCGGCATCACGCCGTACCGTGACGGGCGCATCGCCAGCCAGATCGACATGGCGCCGACCCTGCTGTCCCTGCTCGGGGTGGATGCACCCACGCCGCTGCTCGGCCACGACCTCACTGACCGGTCGGCGTTCTCCCCGGGGCGGGCGTTGATGCAGTACGACCGCAACTTTGCCCTGATGAAGGGCGATGCGCTGGTGGTGCTGCAGCCGGGAAAACCGGCCGGTTACTTCCGCTACCAGCCGGGGCAGGCGCTGCAGCCGATGTCCAAGGCAGACCCGGCGCTGGGCCGTGAGGCGCTGCTCAATGCGCTGTGGGGAACGGTGGCCTATGAAAAGGGCTGGCACCGCATGGTGGCCAACCCGGGCCGGGGGTGATTTGCCGGCGGTGTTGCGGGCCGATCATGGCCCGGAACGATCAAACGCAAAGCCCGGGCGGAACCTGGCTGCACGTTACGGGGTTGGGGCAGGTCGGATGACCTTGTTGCCACTGCCGCGGTCGTCGACCTGGGGCTGGCCGTTGGTATTGAGTGTGTTGCTGTTGCCGCTGACCCGGATTTCGGCCGTTCCGCTGGACAGGGTCATGTTGTGGTTGCCGCAGACCTCGATGCGCCGGACATTGGTCAGGTTGAGCTTGTTGTCGCTGCCCATTACCCGCACCGTGTCCACATCGGTATTGGGCACCGCGCAATGGTTGCCCTCGATTGCGATGCTGTGGGCCTAGTCGAAGTCGAGGCTGCCGCCGGAGGCGGTGATGGTCACCTCGGCGCATTCGCCGTTGATGACAGGGGCGTGTTGTCGCGGCTGATGCGCAGGTTCTTGCCGGCGCAGTGGACGCCGCTGCCCGGGTCGGTGAGGGTGCCGGAAATGGCCATGGCCGTGTCAGGTCCCGCTGCCGGCGGCGCAGCGCTGCCGGTTGTCGGTGCGTCAAGGCTGCAGGCACCGAGCAAGGTCAGGGCCGGGGCGAGCAGGAAGAGGCGATCCCCATGGGCACTGCACTGTCATCGTGTTGCCCGATGCTGGCAGAGGCCGTGCCAAGATTTGATTGAACGGGGAACACCATGGGGCCTGCTTGCATGACAGCGGCGGAGCTTGCGCCCCGCCGTTGCCGCCCGGCATTGATCGACGCAGGGGTGACGGTCAGATGGCGCGGGCCAGCTGCTCGGCCAGGCCGGTGTAGCTGCCCGGGGTCATCGCCAGCAGCGGGGCCTTGGCCTCGGCCGGCAGGTCCAGGCTGTTGATGAACTCACGCATGGACTGCTCGGTGATGCCCTGGCCACGGGTCAGGGCCTTGAGCTGCTCGTAGGGGTTGGGCAGGCCGTAACGGCGCATGACTGTCTGCACCGCTTCGGCCAGCACTTCCCAGGATGCATCCAGGTCGGCATCCAGACGCTGCGGGTTCACAGTCAGCTTGCCCAGACCCTTGGCCAGCGATTCCAGCGCCACCTGGCCATGGCCGAAGGCGGTGCCGACCGCGCGCAGCACGGTGGAGTCGGTCAGGTCGCGCTGCCAGCGGCTGATCGGCAGCTTGGCGCTGAAATGCTCCAGCAGGGCATTGGCAATGCCGAAATTGCCTTCGGCGTTCTCGAAGTCGATCGGGTTGACCTTGTGCGGCATGGTCGAGGAGCCGACTTCGCCCTCTTTCAGCTTCTGCTTGAAGTAGCCCAGCGAGATGTAGCCCCAGATGTCGCGGGCCAGGTCGACCAAAATGGTGTTGGCGCGGCGGGCGGCATCGCCGATCTCGGCCACGTTGTCGTGCGGCTCGATCTGGGTGGTGTAGGGGTTGAACACCAGGCCCAGCGAGGTGACGAACTTTTCGGCAAAGGCCGGCCAGTCAACGGCCGGGTAGGAGGCGATGTGGGCGTTGTAGTTGCCGACCGCGCCATTGATCTTGCCGGTCAGCTCGACCGCGGCGATCTGTTTGATCTGGCGTTCCAGACGGGCCACCACGTTGGCCATTTCCTTGCCCAGCGTGGTCGGCGAGGCGGTCTGGCCGTGGGTGCGCGAGAGCATCGGCTGGGCGGCCTGTTCATGGGCCAGCTGGCGCAGGCTGTCGGCAATGCCCTGGTAGGTGGGCAGCAGTACATCGCGGCGGGCCTGTTCGAGCATCAGGCCGTAGGACAGGTTGTTGATGTCCTCGCTGGTGCAGGCGAAATGCACGAACTCCAGTGCCGGGGCCAGCTCGGCGTCATCGCGCAGCTTTTCCTTGATGAAGTACTCCACCGCCTTGACGTCGTGGTTGGTGGTGCGCTCGATTTCCTTCACCCGGGCAGCCTGCTCGGGCGAAAAATCCGCGGCCAGGGCACGCAGGCGGGCGGTCTGGGCGGCGCTGAAGGCCGGCAGTTCGACGATGCCGGGTTCGGCGGCCAGGGCCAGCAGCCATTCGATCTCCACCTTGATGCGGGCATGGATCAGGCCGTATTCGGAGAAGATCGGCCGCAAGGCATCGACCTTGGAGGCGTAACGACCATCGAGCGGAGACAGGGCAAGCAGGGCGGAGTGCGACATGTCGGTGACAGGGCAGTAACGGCAGGGGGCCATATTCTACGCGACCAAGAGGATGCGGCCGCGGTGGCGGGCAGGCATCATCGGGTTTAATTTCCTTACCCAAGCGTATTGGTGGTGGTCATGGACAAGGGCAACTGGCGCACGGAACACGACTCGATGGGCCCATTGCAGGTGCCGGCCGATGCCCTGTGGGGGGCGCAGACCCAGCGCGCGGTGGACAATTTCCCGCTTTCCGGGCGGCCGATGCCGGCCCGTTTCATTGCCGCCCTGGGACTGGTCAAAAGCGCGGCGGCGCGGGTCAACGGCCGCCTGGGCGGGCTGTCGGCCGAGCGCGCGGCGGCCATCGACGCTGCTGCCACCGAGGTGGCAGCCAACCGCCACGACAGCCAGTTCCCGGTGGACATCTACCAGACCGGCTCGGGCACATCATCCAACATGAATGCCAACGAGGTGGTGGCCTGGCTGGCCAACCGCCACCTGGCCGAGCAGCAGTGGGTGCATCCCAACGACCACGTCAACCTGGGGCAGAGCTCCAATGACGTGATTCCCACCACCCTGCGTGTGGCCGCCGTGGGCGCGGTGGCCGGGCGCCTGCTGCCGGCGCTGGACCACCTGGCCACGGTGATCGGCCAGCGTGCCGGCGAGCTGGATGCGGTGGTCAAGACCGGGCGCACCCACCTGATGGACGCCATGCCGGTGACCTTCGGCCAGGAGTTCGGGGCCTGGCAGGCGCAGCTGCACAGTGCACGCGACCGGTTCGACGACAGTCTGGTACGCCTGCGCCGGCTGCCGATCGGCGGCACGGCGGTTGGCACCGGGGTCAACGCCGATCCGCGTTTTGCCCCGGCGATGGTGGCGGTGCTGGCCGAGATCACCGGGCAGCCGTTCAGCCAGGCGCCGAACCTGTTCGAGGGGCTGGCCTGTCAGGACGATGCGGTGGAGCTGTCCGGCCAGCTCAACGTGCTGGCGGTGGCGTTGATGAAAATTGCCAACGACCTGCGCTGGATGAATTCCGGGCCACTGGCCGGACTGGGGGAGATCGAGCTGCCGGCGCTGCAGCCAGGCAGTTCGATCATGCCGGGCAAGGTCAACCCGGTGGTGCCCGAAGCGGTGGCGATGGTCTGCGCCCAGGTCATGGGCCTGCACATGGCCAACACTGTGGCCGGGCAGAGCGGCAACTTCCAGCTCAATGTGACCCTGCCGCTGCTGGCAGCCAACCTGCTGGAGGCCGTGGACCTGCTGGCCAATGCCCTGCGCCTGCTGGCCGACCGCGCCATTGCCGGCCTGCGCGTGCGCCAGGACGTGGTGGCCCAGGCGCTGGCGCGCAACCCGATCCTGGTCACCGCACTGAACCCGATCATCGGCTATGAAAAGGCCGCAGCCATTGCCAAGCAGGCCTATGCCCAGGGCAGGCCGGTGCTGGACGTGGCGCTGGAGCAGACCGACCTGGGCCGGGAGCGGCTGCAGCAGCTGCTGGACCCGGTATTGCTGGCCCACCCCGGGCAATCGTGAGGGCGCGGCGGGCGCCCGCAGCGTTGCGGCAGCAATGACAAAGGGCCCGTCAGGGCCCTTTGTCAGTGGCTGTGCCGGTGCTGGCCCTGCGGCTCAGCGCTCGGCCACCAGGTTGTCGAAACATTCGGTGTAGTCACGCAGTTCCGGTACCGCGGCGACCAGCTCGGCCGGAAACACCTCCAGGCCGGACGGCTTGTCGATCTTCACCGCGCGCTGGCCGGCGGTGTCGGTGGTCAGGGTGTTCTGGCGCAGGATCTGCATCTTCACGTAGGCCTGCTGCAGCAGGGCGCGCTGCTGTGGGTCAGTGGGGACGGCAATGTCATCGATGCGCAGGTTGCCGTCGGCCAGGATGTGGATCTGCGGGTAAGGGCGGCGCATCAGCATGACCATGTCCTGCATGGCCACCACCTTGGGCTTGCTGCGTTCGGCGCGGTGGGCGCGGTAGGCCTCGCGGTCGCCGCAGGCGGCCAGCAGCAGGGTGGACAGGGCGATCAGGACCAGCAGCAGCTTCTTCATGGCAGTCAGACAGCAAAACGGGGTGACCATTGTAGTCACCCCGGCTGTACCCCGGCCGCTGGGCCAGGGCGCGCTTCCCGTGTGCCGGGCAGGCAGCTGTGGACAGGTTGATCAGGACAGGTTGAACTGGCCGTCCTTGCGGCAGTCCTCGATGCTCTTTTCGGTGACCGAGGCATACGGGGCGAACTCCGGCACGGCGGCGGCCAGGGCCTGGCCGGCCTGCATCAGGGCCGGCAGACGCTCGCACAGCTGGGCGGCGGCCTGCTTCAACCCGGCGGCCTTGTCCTGTACCTCGGCCTCGATCTGGCCGGCATCCTTGCCGCTGAGCACACCGCCCAGGGCCGAGGCCGCCGCGCCAACACCCAGTTCGGCGCCCTGCAGGCCGATCTGCATGCCTTCGCTGGCAATGGCCTGGATCTGCTGGCGGTACTGCACGGCCAGGGCCTGTTGCTGGGGGGTGAGCGGCAGCGGCTTGCCATCGATGCTGAGCACGCCGTCGGCGCTGATGGAGGCGGCCGGCAGGCCGTCGGCGTTGAGGGTGAACGGCTCGCTGGCCAGCTTGTCGGCGGCCTTGGCCATTTCACCGCGTACCTGCTGCTGGATGCGGGCGCCGAGGTCAGCCTGTTGTTCGGCGCAACCGGCCAGCGGCAGGATCAGCGCGGCGCTCAGGGCCAGGAATTGCAGGGAGGTGGAAAGACGCATGGGTGTTCTCCGTGGGGCAATCTGGGGTGAGTGCGCGATCAGTGGCCGCGGGGCAGCTGCACATTGCCGCTGATGTTGCGGTGGTGTACATCGCCACTGCCGATGCTCGACACCTGCAGGTCGCCACCGGCCTGGTTGACGGTGAGCGAACCGGAGGCAATGGTCTGGGCCCGGACCGAGCCGGAAACGCGCTCCAGGGTGATGTCGCCGGAGCCGACGCTGCCGATGCGCACATCGCCATTGACCTGCCCGGCGCTGACATCACCCGAGCCCACGGCCTGGATCACCAGTTCCCCGGTCTGCCCCAGCTCGACGTCGCCCGAACCCACGGTCATCACCACCGTGCCGCCGATGGTGCCGGCCTTGATGTCGCCCGAGCCGACGGTGAAGCCGAAACTGGCGGCTTGCTGGATGTGCGCATCACCCGAGCCCAGGGTCAGGTTGACCGCGCCGGCCACCGTGCTGGCTTCCAGGTCACCGGAGCCGACTTTGGCATCCAGCGCGGCGATACCGTTGAGTTTCACATCGCCCGAGCCCAGGGCCAGGGTGACCGGAACATCGGCCGGGATGCTGCCGGCCAGGTCCAGCCAGGCGTAGTGGCTGCCCAGGCGGATGCCCTGGCGGGCGGTGTTTTCCAGGCGCACCACCAAGGTGTCGCCTTCACGTTTCTGGCTGACCTGCAGGCCGGCCAGCTGGTCAGCCGAGGAAGCGCAGGCGCGGCCGCGCAGCTGGCCATCGGCGGCAGGCTGCCCGTTCAGCACCAGGGTGTCCGGGCCGACTTCCAGGCTGATCGCCTTGATGCCTTCCAGCTGCAGGCTGAGCTGGCGGTTGTCGCTGTGCTTGCAGTAGGCCGGGCCATCGGCGGCGGTAACGGTGGTGGAGGCCGCCGGTGGCGGGCTGCAGGCGCCCAGCAACAGGGCCAGCGGGGCAAGGGCGGTGGTGCGGCGAAGGTTCATGGCAGGCCTCGTACGGGAGGAAGGACGATTGGGAAGACGGGATGGTTGCGTGGATAGTGCAGGGCACGGCGGAGCAGGGGCTGGCTCAGCTGTCGTCGCTGCGCCGGCGCAGGATCACCGCCAGCACGACGCAGGCAGCACCGAACAGCGCGCCCAGCCACAGCGAGGGCAGGCCCAGTGCATCCAGTGCCTGGCCCGGCAGATGGGCCGGGGTGTAGTCGGGGTTGGCCGCCTTCAGCCAGGCCTGGTCGATGCCCGGCACGGTGCCCAGCAGCAGGCGGGCCACCCCTTGGCCCCACAGGCTGCCGTGGCTGATGCCCAGCACGGTGACCAGGCCGGTGGCGCTGAGCAGGGCGCCACCCAGCAGCGGCGGTACCACCGCCCACAGGAAGGGCACCCGGCGGGCAAAGGCCGAACACAGCAGCAGCCAGCCCACGCAGGGCAGGGCCCACAGGCTGTAGGTCGGCAGCCAGGCCAGGTGGGTGGCCAGCAGGGTGGTGATCGAGGCCGGCTGCCAGATCAGGGCGATCGCATCGCCGCCCAGCCAGGCCACTGCGGCCATCATCAGCAGCAGGTAGCCGAACATGGTCAGAGCGCTGATGGCGATGGCCAGCAGCGGGGCCACCACCAGCGCGGTGACCAGCTTGGACAGCACGGTGGACAGGTCCGACACCGGCAGTGACTTCCAGAACAGGATGCTGCGGTCGCGGCGGTCGTCATACAGCGCGCCCAGGCAGTAGAAGAACACCACCATGGCCATCACCAGCAGGGGCCAGTACGAGCCCAGCAGCAGCGAGAAGTTGACCACGTCGGCCAGCTGTTGCTGATCAGACGGGCCCATTTGCTGGGTCAGCGCGGCCAGGTCCAGGCCGTTGATGCTGACCTGCTCGCCGTTGACCTGAATGTTGCCGTTGGCCTTGCGGCCCAGGCCGATGGCGGCAAACAGGGCCAGCGCGGTGAGCAGCAGCGACAGCAATCCGGTCACCAGCGGGGCGATCAGCAAGCCGTTGCGGTGCTCCCAGAATTCACGGCGCAGCAGCCAGCCGAAGCGGCGCTGGGGGGAGATGGTGGTCACGGCGTTCATGCGTAGGTTCCTTTCATGCTGGCCACGAACAGGTCGGCCAGGCCCGGGTTGCGGATTTCGCCCAGTGCCGCCAGCTGCTGGCGGTCGGCGCTGTCATACAGCAGCACACTCTTGCCGAACGGGAAGGCGCGCTCGCCGATCGGGCGCAGGGCGCGCGCTGCATCCAGCTGCTCGGCCCCGACCAGGACCTCGCAGTAGCGTTCGCCCAGAGTTTCCATCGGGCTGTCCAGCACAATCGCACCGTCACGGATGAACAGCACGTCGGTGAGGATGTGCTCGATCTCCTCCACCTGGTGGGTGGTGATCACGATGGTCTTGCCTTCGTCGAAGTAGTCCTCCAGCAGCTGCTGGTAGAACTGCTTGCGGTACAGGATGTCCAGCCCCAGGGTGGGTTCGTCCAGCACCAGCAGGCGGGCATCGATGGCCATCACCAGGGCCAGGTGCAGCTGCACGATCATGCCCTTGGACATCTGCTTGACCCGCATGCCCATGCTCAGCTTGGTGTTGGCCAGCATCGCCTCGCAGCGGGCGCGGTCAAAGCGCGGGTGCACCCCGGCGACGAAATCGATGGCCTCGCGCACCTTCATCCAGCGCGGCAGCACGGCCACGTCGGCAATGAAGCAGACATCGTTCATCAAGGCATCGCGCGCGCTGCGCGGGTCATGGCCGAGCACCCGCAGTTCGCCGTCAAAGCCGGTCAGGCCGAGGATGGCCTTCAGCGCGGTGGTCTTGCCGGCGCCGTTGGGGCCGATCAGGCCGACGATGCGGCCCGGTTGCAGGGTGAAGTCCAGCCCGTCCAGGGCCGGTTTGCCGCGGTACTGCTTGCGCAGGCCGCGGGCCTGGATCATCGGCGTTTGCGTGTCGGTGCTCATTGGGGCGCCTTGGTCAGTTCGTCCAGGGAAAGGCCCAGGCGCTCGATGTGCTCAAGCACGGCAGGCCACTGTTCATTGAGGAAACGCTGCCGCTCGCGCTGCAGCAGCAGGCTGGCGGCTCCGGCGGTCATGTACATGCCCAGGCCTCGCCGCTTTTCCACCAGTTCTTCGTCCACCAGCTCCTGGTAGGCGCGCGAGACGGTGATCGGGTTGAGCTGGTAGTCGGCGGCCACCTGGCGCACCGAGGGCAGTGCCTGCCCGGGTTGCAGCTGGCCCTCCAGCATCTGGGTGATGACCAGCTCCTTGAGCTGGCGGTAGATCGGCGCGTCGTCGCGCCACTGGATATCGGTCATGTCAACTCCCGGGGCGCAGGGCCCGGGCAAAGGAAAAGTAGGGCAGGTGCAGGCTGCTGCGCAGGTCCGGCAGTGGCGTGGTGATGGCATCGGCGGCCGGGCGGGCGGCCTTGGCCAGGGCCACGGTGCCTGCCAGCAGGGCCAGCCAGGCGCCGGCCAGGAGGATCAGGGGCAGCAGCGGCCAGCGGGCTGTGCGCTGCGGGAGGCTGGATGATCGGTGCATGGTGGGGCCGCTCTGCGTGGCTGGTGTTGTATCGGACTATAACACCTAAAAATCGCCGCGACGGTGCCAAAGGTCATGCCCTATGCTGTGCCTCCCATTTCCCTGGCCGGAGCGCAAGATGCGCCGACTGATCGCTGCCACCCTCACCCTGTTGCTGGGGACCACCCCGTTGCTGTGCGCCCAGGCCGCCACTGCCGGCACTGCTGCGCGCACGCCGGTGCTGGACCACGATTACCGCCGGCTGGCCCAGCGCGGCACGGTGAACCTGGCCCAGGCCCATGCCGGACAGGTGCTGCTGGTGGTCAATACCGCCAGCAAGTGCGGTTACACGCCGCAGTACGAAAGCCTGGAGGCACTGCACCAGCAGCTCTCGCCACGGGGGTTTGCGGTGATTGGCTTTCCCTCCAACGACTTCAAGCAGCAGGAGCTGGAGGATGAGCAGCAGATTGCCCAGTTCTGCACCCTGACCTACGGCGTGCGTTTCCCGATGTATGAAAAGGTCCACGTGCTCGGCCCGGAAGCCACCGGCCTGTACCGCCAGCTGACTGCCGCCACCGGCGTGGCCCCGGGCTGGAACTTCCACAAGTACGTGGTCGGCCGCGACGGCACGGTACGTGCCCAGTTCCCCAGCCGGGTAGGGCCGGACGCACCGGAACTGCGTGCGGCAATCGAGCAGGCCTTGGCCGAGCCGGTCCCGGCCCGGCGCCGTTGATTCACGCATGGCTCGACAAGTGCGGCGTGCATGCGACAATGTGCGCCGTCACGCCGCCGTCGGGCGGTAATTCACTGATCCAGGAAAACAGCGAATGAAAATCGGAATGCGCGGCGCTGCGGTGTCGCTTCTGGCTCTGGCGATGGCCGCACCGGTGCTTGCCACCGTCCAACAATCGGCTGCCGCAGCGGCTAACAAGGAGACATCTGTTTTGACCTCGGAACGTGAAAAGATCGGCTACGCCGTGGGTATCGACGTGGCCAGCTCGTTCGAGCCGCTGGCCGACATGATCGATGTGGCTGCCCTGCGCGCTGCGATCGAGAACGCCTTCGCCGGCAACGAGCCGGTTCTGAGCCAGGAAGAAGCCCAGGCCACCGACGGTGCCCTGCGCATGGCGATGATGGCCAAGAGCGGCCAGCCGATTCCGGGCATGGCCCCGGGCACCGAGGCCCCGAAGCCGGACCCGGTCAAGGTGGCCCAGCTGCTGGGTGGCTATGCCGTCGGCCCGTCGCTGACCCAGATCAAGGAAGACATTTCGCTGGATGCCCTGTTCACCGCCATCGGCGATGTGTTCGGCAAGCGCGAGCTGCGCTTCACCCGTGAGCAGGCCATGGCCGAGCTGCAGGCCTTCGCCCAGGCCAAGGCTGCCCGCGCCGGCGAGGAAAACCGCCGCGCCGGTGCCGAGTTCCTGGCCGCCAACAAGAACCAGCCGGGTGTGGTGACCACCGCTTCGGGCCTGCAGTACCAGGTGCTGCGCGCAGGTTCCGGTGAAAAGCCGGCGGCCAGCAGCCGCGTGCGCGTCAACTACGAAGGCAAGCTGCTGTCCGGCGAAACCTTCGACAGCTCCTACGAGCGTGGCGAGCCGGCCGAATTCGGCCTGAACCAGGTCATCGCCGGCTGGACCGAAGGCGTTGCCCTGATGCCGGTCGGTGCCAAGTACCGCTTCTGGATCCCGTCCGAGCTGGCCTACGGCGCCAACGGCGCCCCGGGCGGCAAGATCGGGCCGGACGCGACCCTGACCTTCGACGTGGAACTGCTGGGCGTGATGCCCTGATGATCCACACCGCCGGTGCCCGGGCTGCGTGCCCGCAAGCCGGCCGTGGTCAGCCAACGGTGCCGTGGCGCAAGCCCGGCACCGTTTCCCGTTTGGCAGACCTGAACGAGTTCAATGCCCGCATGACTGCAATAAATCCCGCCGCCCCCGGGGCGCATGAGCAGGCCCTGGAGGCCCGCCTGGTGGAGCTGGAAACCCGGCTGTCCTTCCAGGAGCACACCATCGCTGAGCTCAGTGACGCCCTGGCCGAAGCGCGCATGGAAGGTGCACGCAATGCCAATGTGCTGCGCGCGCTGATGGAAGACCTCGGCAAGATGCGCAACGCGCTCAATTCCACCGACCCGGCGAGTGAACCGCCGCCGCCGCATTATTGATAGATGTCATGAGCGATTCGATCCGCGAACAGCTGCTGGGCATGGGTTTCAAGCCGGCCCCCAAACCCGAACGCAAGCCCAAGCAAGGCAAGGGCAACCCGAACAACCGTGGTCCGCGACAGGCGGCCGAAGCGCCGCGCAGCGGGCGCCCGGGCGGCAAGCCGCAGGGCCCGCGCCCGCCGCGCGCTGCCGCTGGCGGTACCGGCAAGCCGCGCAGCCAGGAGGAGATGGACCTGGCCAAGGCGTACGCCATCCGTGCCCAGACCGAGAAGCGCGAGAAGCTGGAAGCCGAGGCGGCCAGGCAGGAAGCGGCACGCCTGCGGCGTGAGGCCAAGGCCAGGTTCGATGCCTTCATCGTTGGCAAGTCCTTGAACGAGGAGGCGGCCGATATCGCCCGCCACTTCGAGTACGGCGGCAAGATCAAGCGCGTGTATGTCACCGCTGAACAACTCAAGGCGCTCAATGCCGGTGAGCTGGGTGTGCTGCAGCAAAACGGCCGCTATCTGGTGGTTACCGCCGCGGTGCTGGCCGAGGCCGAGGCGATCTTCCCGCAGGGCGTGGCCCTGAAGGTGGACCCGGATGCGCCTGCTGAGGCCGATCCGTATTCGGACCCGCAGTACCAGATTCCGGACGACCTGGTCTGGTAAACCGCAGCGGTGGGATGCAACAAGGCCCGGAGTGATCCGGGCCTTGTTTTTTGGCGCACCAGAAGCCGATGCAGCTGGCTGCGTGTGCCGGCGTCAGTGGCCGTCTGCGCCCGTCGGCGGATCGGTGTAATTGGCGCTGATCACCGCGCGCAGGCTGGCGTCGGCGGCCGGGTCGATGGTCATCATCAGCAGCACGGCGCGTGGCTGGCCGGCTTCGTGCCAGGTGTACTGGATGGTCTGGCGTTTGCCATCGGCCGAGGGCTGGCTGTCGTGTTCGACCTGCAGCGGTGCCGGTGCGGCGCGGCCGAGTTTGTTGAATTCGTCCTGCAGCGCGGCAGCATCACCCTGGCGCACGAACAGGGTGCACAGACCACGATCCTGGCGGGCCAGGGCATGGGTGCGCTGGAACGGATCGGCCACCAGCCAGGCCTTGCCCGGCAGACCCTGCAGGAAGGAGGTGTCGGCTTCCAGCGGCACACCGATGGTGGCCATCAGCTGCTCCAGCTGGGCCGGGTCGGGCAGGGTGCGGATGCAGGCATCGGCATACAACCGTACCGGCAGGCGGCCGGCGCTGTCATCGGCACGGGCGATGGTGGGCAGGCTGGTGGCCAATGCCAGCAGGCCGCCAGTCAACAGATGGCGCATGACACAACTCCTTGTGTGGTTGGCCCGACGGTATAGCACGCAGGCCGCGCGGGCGGGCCAACCCGGCCGTGGTTGTGTGACGGTCGCCGCGCTTAGCTGGCCACAGGGCGCCGCGGCCGCACCCAGATGAACGCAATCACGGTGCCGAGCAGGGCAAAGCTGGCGCCGGCCAGGAAGGCGACCTGGCCATCGCCGAAGCGCCACAGCTGGCCGGCGATCAGGGCGCCGAGCACACCACCCAGACCGGAGGAAAAACCGTAGAACAAGCCCTGGCCGTGGCCGTTGAGGCGGCCCGGGAAATAGCCGGCCAGCAGCTGCATGGCCGAGGCGAAGAAGGCGGCAAAGCCCAGGCAGTGGGTGGCCTGGGCCACCAGCATCACCGGCAGGTTTTCCGGCCACAGTGCGGTGGCCACCCAGCGCAGGGATGCACTGGCCATGGAGATGATCAGCAGCCAGCTGGCATCGAAGCGGCGGAAGATGTGCGAGATGGCAAAGAACACCGCCACCTCGAAGATCACCCCGACCGTCCACATCAGCCCGAGCATGCCGGTGGCATAGCCATGGTTGCTCATGTAGACCGAAAAGAAGGTGTAGTACGGGCCGAAGGACAACTGCTCAAGGAAGGCGGCGATGAAGAAGGCCAGCACTGCCGGCCGGCGCACGATGGCCCAGAAGCCGGCCTTGTCGGTGTTGTTGCCCGGCCCGTCCAGGTTGCGTGCGTAGCGGTTGCCCATGGCGCTGGCCAGCAGCAGGCCGAACAGCGGCAGCATCAGCCACGGCAGGTGGGCCGCACCATAGTGCTCGATCAGCCAGCCGAAGCCGGACACCACCGCGATGAAGCCGAACGAGCCCCAGACCCGGATCATGCCGTAGCGGTGGCTGTCCGCGCCCAGGTGGGTGAGGGTGATTGACTCGAACTGCGGCATCACCGCGTTGTAGAAGAAGCAGAACGCGGCCATGGCCACGAACGGCCAGTAACCGGGCAGCGGCAGCAGGAAGGCGCAGAAGGTCAACAGGGTGAGCAGGCAGCCGGCCTGCAACCAGCGGATCGGGCGGGACGATACTGCCGCCGCGCCGGTCCAGATGCTGGGGGCGACCACCCGGGTGGCATACCACAGGCTCATCATCACGCTGATCGCGGTGATGCCCAGGCCCTGGCTTTCCAGGTACAGGCTCCAGTAAGGGGTGAAGGCGCCCAGGGCGGCGTAGTAGAACAGGTAGAAGCTGGACAGGCGGGCAACCGGCACGCGCTCGGTGGTCAGGGGCATGGGGGGACTCATCGGCACCGGCGAAGTGCCGTCAACAACGATGGGGGAAACAGCGGGCGAGTATGGGCCAGGCAGTGCGAACTCAGGCCAACCGGGCCAGACGAGCCAGCCAGCGCTGCAGGTGGCCCTGCTCGAGCATGGCGCCCCAGTGGCCATCGCAGAAGCGCTCGCCGCGCACCATCCAGGTCAGCATCAGGCACAGCCCGGCCAGGTCACTGGCTTCCAGCGCACCGGGGCTGCGCAGGCAGCGGCCGACGAAGGGCGGGTCATAGGCCTGCACCGACCAGGCCGGGTCACTGGCGGCAGTGAAGAAGGCGACCAATTGCGGTGGGTAGGACGGGCGGCCGTGGGGACCTGTGGGCGATCTGGTGCCAGCGGCAGGCAGCAGGCTGCCCAGCGTGGCCAGGGCGGCAATGGCCGCGCCGTCAGGCAGTCGGTGCTGCGGGGCATCGGCCACAGTCAAGGCGCGGGGTGGGTGGTCGGCGGCGTGCTGTTGCAGGCGTTGGAAGAAGGCGGCATCCAGTGCGTCCAGGGGCTGGCTCATTCCGGGTCGTAATCCAGGTTGGAGGCCAGCAGGCGCTCGGCCTGGGCCAGGGTGATGCCCTTGCGCCGGGCGTAGTCGACCACCTGCTCGCGGCCCAGGCGGCCGACCACGAAATACTGGCTGTCCGGGTGGCTGAAGTAATAGCCGCTTACCGCCGCGGTGGGCAGCATGGCGTAGCTTTCGGTGAGCTGCATGCCGGTATGGGCGGGGGCATCGAGCAGGGCGAACAGGGTGGTCTTTTCACTGTGCTCGGGGCAGGCCGGGTAACCCGGTGCCGGGCGGATGCCACGGTAGGCCTCGTCGATCAGCGCCTGGTTGTCCAGCGCCTCGTCGCGGGCATAGCCCCAGTAGTGGGTGCGCACGCGCTGGTGCAGGCGCTCGGCCAGGGCTTCGGCCAGGCGGTCGGCCAGTGCCTTGAGCAGGATCGCGTTGTAGTCGTCATGGTCGGCCTCGAAGCGGGCCACGTGGGCATCGATGCCGATGCCGGCGGTCACCGCGAAGGCACCGATCCAGTCGGCCTTGCCGCTGGACGCCGGGGCGATGAAGTCGGCCAGGCAGAAGTCCGGGCGTTCGACGGGCTTGTCGACCTGCTGGCGTAAAAAGTGCAGGGTGGTGATGCCGTTGCCGGTATCCACCTGCACATCATCGCCATCGGCGCGGGCCGGCCACAGGCCGAACACGGCGCGCGCGGTCAGCCACTTTTCTTCCACGACGGTGGCCAGCATGGCCTGCGCATCGGCATACAGGCTGCGCGCCTGCTCACCGACGATGGCGTCATCGAGAATGTCCGGGAAGCGCCCGGCCAGCTCCCACGACTGGAAGAACGGGGTCCAGTCGATCACTGGCAACAGGTCGGCCAGCGGCCAGTCGCTGACCACGTGATGGCCCGGCAGCGCGGGTGCCGGCGGGGTGTAACTGTCCCAGTCCGGCGCAAAGCGCTGGCCCCGGGCCTGGGCCAGACTGACCAGCTTGCGGGCATCGCCGCGGTTGGCATGGCGGGCGCGGATGGCCGCGTAGTCGGCGGCGATGCCGGCCATCAGCGGCTCGCGCAGGCTGGGCGAGAGCAGCGACTGGGCGACGCCGACCGCGCGCGAGGCGTCCTTGCTCCAGACCACCGGCTGGGCGTAGGCCGGGGCGATCTTCAGTGCGGTGTGCGCGCGCGAGGTGGTGGCCCCGCCGATCATCAGCGGGATCTGCAGCCCCTGGCGCTGCAGTTCGCGGGCCACATGCACCATTTCCTCCAGCGAGGGGGTGATCAGCCCGGACAGGCCGATCAGGTCGGCCTGGTGCGCGACCGCCGCATCGATGATCTTCTGCGCCGGCACCATCACCCCCAGGTCAATGACCTCGAAGTTGTTGCAGGCCAGGACCACGCCGACGATGTTCTTGCCGATGTCATGCACATCACCCTTGACCGTGGCCATCACGATGCGCCCGGCACTGCGCCGCGCCCCGCCGCCGGCGGCTTTTTCGGCCTCGATGAAGGGCAGCAGGTGGGCCACCGCCTTCTTCATCACCCGCGCCGATTTGACCACCTGGGGCAGGAACATCTTGCCGGCACCGAACAGGTCGCCGACCTGGTTCATGCCCGCCATCAGCGCCCCTTCGATCACCTCCAGCGGGCGGCTGGCCTGCAGCCGGGCGGCCTCGGTGTCCTCCACAATGTGGGTATCGATGCCATGCACCAGGGCATGGGCCAGGCGGGCATTGACCGGCAGCTGGCGCCAGCTGTCATTGGCCACCCCCTTTTCGCCCTTGCGCTTGCGGTAGTTGTCGGCAATGGCCAGCAGGCGCTCGGTGGCATCCGGGCGCCGGTTGAGCACCACATCTTCCACCCGCTGGCGCAGCTGAGGCTCCAGCTGGTCGATCAGGGGCAGGGCACCGGCATTGACGATGCCCATGTCCATACCGGCCTTGATCGCGTGGTACAGGAACACCGCGTGGATGGCCTGACGCACCACTTCGTTGCCGCGGAAGGCAAAGGACACATTGGACACCCCGCCGGAGACATGGCAGTGCGGCAGGGTCGCGCGGATCTGCGCGGTGGCCTGGATGAAGTCCACCGCGTAATTGTCATGCTCGGCAATGCCGGTGCCGATGGCAAACACGTTGGGGTCGAAGATGATGTCTTCCGGTGCGAAGTCCAGCGTATCGACCAGCAGGTGGTAGGCCCGGCTGCAGATGGCCACCTTGCGTGCGCAGGTGTCGGCCTGGCCGTCTTCGTCGAAGGCCATCACCACCACCGCAGCGCCATAGCGCTGGACCAGCCGTGCCTGTTCCAGGAAGACCGCCTCGCCTTCCTTGAGCGAGATCGAATTGACCACGCCCTTGCCCTGCAGGCACTTCAGGCCGGCCTCGATCACGCTCCATTTGGACGAATCGACCATCACCGGGATGCGGGCGATGTCCGGCTCGCTCATGATCAGGTTCAGGTAGCGCACCATCGCGGCTTCTGAATCGATCAGGCCGTCGTCCATGTTGACGTCCAGGATCTGCGCACCGGCATCGACCTGCTGGCGGGCGACCTCGACCGCGGCGCTGTAGTCGCCTTCGCTGATCAGCTTGCGGAACTTGGCACTGCCGGTGACGTTGGTGCGCTCGCCGATATTGATGAAGTTCAGCTGCGGGGTGATGACCAGCGGTTCCAGGCCGGACAGGCGGGTGTAGCGGGGCAGGGAGTCAGTCATCGCAGGCAGGTGAGCTCAGGGCGTGGTGGTCGGGTCGGGCAGGCAGCAAAAGGTGCATGGGTCACGGCGACGGGTTGGCAGCGGCGCGCGCCCGGCCCACAGGTCAGGGGTATTGCGGTGCGGTGCGGCGCGTTGGTTCATGCCGGCAGCGGTCGCGGATGGATGCCGGCCACCGCCGCGGCAATGGCGGCAATGTGTTCCGGGGTGGTGCCGCAACAGCCACCGACCAGGTTGAGCAGGCCGTCGGCGGCAAAGCCGCGCAGGATGCCGGCCATTTCCTCCGGGCTCTGGTCATAGCCGCCGAAGGCATTGGGCAGGCCGGCATTGGGATGGGCGCTGATCGCGCACGGTACCGCCGCGGCCAGCGCGGCGATGTGCGGGCGCAGTTCGGCTGCACCCAGGGCGCAGTTCAGGCCGATGGCCATCGGCCGGGCGTGCAGCAGCGAGATGGCGAAGGCTTCGGCGGTCTGCCCGGACAGGGTGCGACCGGAGGCATCGGTGATGGTGCCGGAGATCATCACCGGCAGGCGGGCGCCACGGGCGGCAAAGGCATCGTCGATGGCAAACAGCGCGGCCTTGGCGTTGAGGGTGTCAAACACCGTTTCCACCATGAGGATGTCCGCACCGCCGTCGATCAGGCCATCGCAGGCCAGCCGGTAATCGCTGCGCAGGGCATCGAAACTGGTATTGCGTGCGCCCGGGTCATTGACGTCCGGGCTGATCGAGGCGGTCTTGCTGGTCGGGCCAAGCACGCCGATGACAAAGCGCGGCTTGTCCGGCGTTGCCGCTTCGGCGGCATCGCAGCACTGGCGCGCCAGTTGGGCGCCTGCCATGTTGAGTTCGTACACCAGGTGCTGCAGCCGGTAGTCGGACTGGCTGGCAGCAGTGGCGTTGAAGGTGTTGGTTTCCACCAGGTCGGCGCCGGCGGCCAGATAGGCGTCATGCACCCCGGCCACCAGCTCCGGGCGGGTGATCAGCAACAGGTCGTTGTTGCCTTTCAGGTCCACTCCGGCGCCATCGGCCGGTGGCAGGGTGGCATCGAAGCCGGCGGCAAAGCGCTGGCCACGGTAATCGGCCTCGCCCAGCTGGTGGCGCTGGAGCATGGTGCCCATCGCGCCATCGATGATCAGGATGCGGCGGGCCATTGCCGCCATCAGCGCATGGGCACGTTCGGGGTGCAGCCAGGGCAGGGCAGTCATCAGTTGCGGTACGCCAGCAGGGTGATCACTTCAAAATGCGGCGGCCGGCGTTCGCGGGTCACCGTTTCCACCGTGGCCACTTCCAGACCGGCCTTGTCACAGAACTTGCGCAGTTCCTTGGCGGTGAAACCGAGGTTGACGTGGCCATAGGCCTCCACCGCGGCGCGGTGCTCGTGCTTGCCCAGCGAGGACAGCAGCAGGCGCCCGCCGGGGCGCAGCACGCGGGCGGCCTCGGCCACCGCCTGGGCCGGCTTGTCGGCGTAAGTCAGCGCGTGCATCAGCACCACCAGATCGAAGCTGCCCGGCTCGAACGGCAGCGCGTGCATGTCCGCTTCGCGTACTTCGACGTTGGGCAGCCGGCGCAGGCGCTCGGAGGCAGTGGCCACCACCCGGGCGCTGGTGTCGATGCACACGTAACGGTGGGCGTGTGGGGCGATCAGCTCGGCCAGCACCCCGTCACCGGACGCAATGTCGAGCACGTCACCGGCCTCCAGCAAGGGCAGCGCGCTGCGCGCCAGCGCTTCCCATGTGCGGCCCGGGGAGTAATGGCGCTCCATGTCGCCGGCCACGCTGTCGGCCCAGTTCTGTTCTGCAGCACGGTTGGCCAGCACCCCGGCCACGCGTTCGGCATCCTGGCGCAACAACGGATCATCACTGCCGGACTTCAAGGCATGCCACAATGCACGCTGTGCCGGGTCCAGCTGGGCCTCGTCATAGCGGTAATAGGCCGATACCCCGGCGCGCCGGTCACGCACCAGGCCGGCCTCCTTGAGCCGCGCCAGATGGGTGGATACCCGCGGCTGGGCCAGGCGGGTGATGGCCGACAATTCGGCCACGGTGAGTTCCTCGCCTTCCAGCAGGGCCAGCAGGCGCACACGGGTGGCGTCGGCAAAGACCTTCAGACGGGTCGACCAATCCTCGAGATCCATAAATATCCATTCATCGCGATATAGCGATATTTTGCGCCGGGTGCCGCGTGATGGTCAAGCCTGGGCGCCTGTGCAGGAGCGCTCGCCTTGCACTGCGGCAAGGCTTTTTGCGGGCAGATCGTTACACTCGAAACTTCTTTTTGTACGGAGTTTTACGTCGTGGACTTCAGCTTTACCGAAGAGCAGCAGATGCTGCAGGAACTGGCCGCACGCATCGCGCGCGAGAAGATTGCGCCGAGCGCGGCCGACCACGACGCCCAGGCCAGCTACCCGCTGGACAACATCCGCCTGCTGGGCGAGAACGGCCTGATGGGTATCGAAGTGCCGGCACAGTACGGCGGTGCCGGTATGGACCCGGTGGCCACGGTGCTGGCGATCAGCGAGATCGCCGCGGCCGATGCCGCCCACGCCACCATCGTGTCGGTCAACAACTCGCTGTTCTGCACCGCGCTGACCCTGCACGGCAGCGAGCAGCAGCGCCAGGGCGCCCTGCGCAGCGTCGCTGAAGGGCGGGCCATTGGCGCCTTTGCCCTGACCGAAGCCCATTGCGGCTCGGACGCCACCGCCATGCGCTGCCGCGCCGAACGCCAGGCCGATGGCCAGTGGAAGATCAACGGGGCCAAGAGCTGGATCACCTCCGGCCCGGTGGCCGACTGGGTGATTTTGTTTGCAGTGACCGACCCGGCCGCCGGCAGTCGTGGCATCAGTGCCTTTTTGATCGACACCACGCGCGCCGGCTTTGGTCGTGGCAAGAAGGAGCCGAAGATGGGCGTGCGCGCTTCGGCCACCTGCGAGATCACCTTTGACGGCTACCTGGCCACGGCCGATGAGTTGATCGGCGCCGAAGGGCAGGGTTTCAAGCTGGCAATGAGCCTGCTCGACGGTGGCCGCATCGGTATTGCCGCCCAGGCGGTGGGCATTGCCCGCGCCGCCTACCAGGCCAGCGTGGCCTATGCCCAGCAGCGCCAGGCCTTTGGCCAGCCGATTGGCAGCTTCCAGTTGATCCAGGCCAAGATCGCCGACATGAAGTGCAAGCTGGAGGCGGCCACCTGGCTGACCCTGCGTGCGGCCTGGCTCAAGGGCCAGGGCAAGCCGTTCTCCACCGAGGCGGCGGTGGCCAAGCTCACTGCCTCCGAAGCGGCGATGTGGATTGCCCACCAGGCCGTGCAGATCCACGGCGGCATGGGCTATTCGCAGGAGCTGCCGGTGGAGCGTTACTTCCGTGATGCCAAGATCACCGAGATCTACGAAGGCACCAGCGAGATCCAGCGCATCGTCATTGCGCGCAACGAGACCGGGTTGCGCTGACCCTCCCCGGGCCGGTTGTGGCGGGGGCAATGAACCGGCCCGACCGGCCTGCGCGGCAATGATGCTGCGCAACAGGTAAACCCCGGCGCACTGGGTACACTGCGTGAAAGTCAGGCTCTACCTCCTTTCCCGGTCGTATCCACTCTCGCGTAGCTTATGAAACCAACATCCCGCGTTGCCAAAACCCCCACGGTTGCCGCCACCAGCACCAACAAGGCGGCCAGGACACGAAACACCAAACACCCTTCCGGAACGCTGGTATCCGGCAAGCTCCCGCTGGACCGGATCCTCGCCCTGCTCGGGGACGGTCTGAAAGCGGCAGACCGGGCACTGGCAACTGCCTTTGTCCAGGCCTTCTACCAGCGCCTGGATGGCGAGGAACATACCCGCCACAGTGACGCGCAATGGGCCGCGATGGGCGCGGCGATGTTTTCCCTGGCCCGCGAGCGCAAGTCCGGCCAGGTCAAGCTGGTGGTCAGCAACCCGGCCGATGCCGGCCATACCCTGATCCAGTTGGTCCACCCGGACATGCCCTACCTGGTGGATACCCTGAGCCTGAACCTGGCCGCTCGCGGCATTGGCGTGCAACTGCTGGGCCACCCGGTGCTGCAGCTGCAGCGCGACAAGGCCGGCCGCTTGCAGCAGGTGGGCCGGGGCAGCAGTGAATCGATCATGCTGGTGCTGGTCGACCGCCTGCGCCCGGCCCAGGTGGAGGAGCTGCAGCAAGGACTGGAACAGGCATTGGAACAACTGCGCGCCGCAGCTGCCGATGCGGCGGCGATGCGCCAGCGGGCGTTGCAGGTGGCCGCTGCCATTGACAGTGCCAGCCATGGCGGCCAGGTGGCTGCCGAATCTGCGGCCTTCCTGCAGTGGGCGGCAGACAACCAGTTCGTGTTTCTCGGCTCGCGCCATTACCAGGTGCAGGGCAAGGGAGCCAAGGCCCGCCTGGTGGCGGACAAAGGCAGTGGCCTGGGCCTGATGCGCGGTGAGCCGCGTGCTGCAGCACGTCCGGTGGCCGGGCTGGCGGCCCAGGGCCTGCACCAGGCCGGGGGGCTGGATGCGCCGGTGATCGTGACCAAGACCAATGCGCGCTCGCAGATCCATCGCGGCGGCTACATGGACTACATCGGCGTGTTGTCCTTCGACCAGGCCGGCGATATCACCGGCGAAACCCGCTTTGTCGGTCTGTTCGCCGACAGTGCCTGGGGTGTGCGTCCGTGGGATGTGCCGCTGGTGCGCCAGCGGGCCACGGCGGTGCTGCAGCGCTCCGGGCTGGACCCCAGTGGGCACAGTGGCAAGGCCCTGCGGCACATTCTGGAAACGCTGCCGCGGGTGGAACTGTTCCAGTCCACCGAGGATGAGCTGTACACCACCGCGATGGGCCTGCTCGGCCTGCGCGAGCGCGCCGGCACCCGGTTGTTCGTTCGCCGCGACCGTTTCAGCCGTTTTGATTCGGTACTGGTCTACCTGCCGCGCGAACGCTTCAACACCGACCTGCGCCTGCGCATCGAGGCCATGCTGCGCGAGGCATTGCACGGTGAGTTTGTCGACAGCACGGTGGTGCTGGGCGAATCGCCCCTGGCCCAGTTGCATCTGATCGTGCGCAGTGCGGACAAGGCCGCCGCCGGTGTCGATGTGGCCGCACTGAACCGCCAGCTGGGCGAGTTGCTGCGCAATTTCCATGACGAGCTGCGCGAGTGCCTGGTGGAGATCTGCGGCGAAACCCTGGGCCTGAACCTGGCCGAAGGCTACGGCCGCGCGTTGCCGGCCGGCTATATCGCCGATTCCAGTGCACAGAGCGCGGCCGACGATGTCTGCGAGCTGGCCCAGCTGGACGAGCAGCAGAGCCTGCGCCTGCGCCTGCATGCGCGCCCGGGCGATGGCTCGCTGCGCCTGAAACTGTATCGCCGGGGCCAGGACCTGCCGTTGTCGGATGTGCTGCCGATGATGGAAAACCTCGGCCTGCGGGTGATGGCCGAGCGCCCGTACAAGGTGCAGGTCGATGGCCAGTTGCATTACATCCAGGATTTCGAGGTCGAAGCGGCTGGTGCCGCGATCGACCCTGAGCCGGTCAATACGGTGTTTGCCCAGGCCTTCGTCCGCACCTGGCGCGGCGAGGTGGAGAACGACGGCTTCAACCGCCTGGTGCTGGCCGCGGGGATGGACTGGCGCCAGGTCGGCATGCTGCGTGCCTACTGCAAGTACCTGCTGCAGGCCGGCATCCCGTTCTCGCAGAGCTATATCGAGGCCACCCTGTTGCGTTATCCGCTGCTGGCCGCGTTGCTGGAGCAGTACTTCCAGGCCCGCTTTGACCCGGCCCTGGAAGGCAAGCGCGGTAGCCGAGCGCCGGGGCAACTGCCACTGGCCCTGCTGCAACTGGCCGGCAGTGACGAACAGGCCGCTGCCGCACTGGAAACAGTGGCCAGGGCAACCGATCGCCAGAGCCGCTGCCAGGCTCTGCGCCAGGCCCTGCACGGGCAGCTGGACAAGGTGTCCAGCCTGGACGAGGACCGCATCGTGCGTGCCTACATCAGCGTGATCGATGCCACCCTGCGCACCAGCTACCACCGCCCGTATGCCGATGGCCTGCGCGCCGATGGCGGCCCGGCCGACTATGTCAGCTTCAAACTCGACCCGGCCGGGGTGCCCGATCTGCCCAAGCCGCGTCCGTACCGCGAGATCTTCGTCTACGGCCCGCGCGTGGAAGGCGTGCACCTGCGTTTCGGTCCGGTCGCCCGTGGCGGCCTGCGCTGGTCGGACCGTCGCGAGGACTTCCGCACCGAGGTGCTGGGCCTGGTCAAGGCCCAGATGGTAAAGAACACGGTGATCGTGCCGGTCGGCTCCAAGGGCGGCTTCGTGGCCAAGCAGCTGCCGGACCCGGCTGTGGACCGCGACGCCTGGTTTGCCGAGGGTGTGGCCTGCTACAAGCGCTTCATCAACGGGCTGCTGGACATCACCGACAACATCGTTGACGGGGTCATCGTGCCGCCACCGGGCGTAGTCCGTCATGATGGCGATGACCCCTACCTGGTGGTGGCCGCCGACAAGGGCACGGCGACCTTCTCTGACACCGCCAACGCCATCGCCCGCGCCCATGGCTTCTGGCTGGATGACGCCTTTGCCTCCGGTGGCTCGGTGGGTTATGACCACAAGGGCATGGGCATCAC
>JBJEWP010000133.1:0-41264 GCA_051885115.1 Stenotrophomonas sp.
GGCACAGATGGCGATGGGCTTCGGCATGGCCCAGGAAATGATGAAGTCGATGCAGGCCCCGGCCGTCAGCGCGCCGCCGCCGTTGCCGCAGGCCGCTGATGCCATCGCTCCGGCGGCCGCCGGGCTGGAGGTGCTCAACCCCGAGCAGGCCGCGCAGATGCTCAGCGTCTCGGTCGAGGATGTGATGGCGGCCATCGACGCCGGCGAGCTGAAGGCGCGCAGGATCGGCAATGCCACCCGTATCGCCCGCAGCGCGCTGGAGGCGTTCCTGCGCGGTGAGTGAGAAGGGCACGCCACCGCCGTTGCCGCGTGCCGATGACATCACCGTCGGCAAGTACCCGTGCACCGCCTGTGGCGGTGACATGGTCTGGGATGCCCGCCGGCAGATGCTGCGCTGCCCGTATTGCGGGCAGCAGGCGGCGTGGGCACCGGCACCGCCACCGTTGCCCGGTGAGCAGGACGTGCCCGAGCTGGACCTGGAATCAGCCCTGGCCGAGGCAGGCAATGCCCGTGGCTGGGGCGCGGCGACGCGCGAGGTGCGTTGCCAGAGCTGCCAGGCGATCTCGGTGTTTGAGGGCAACCGGGTGGCGCAGCGCTGCGAATTCTGCGGCTCGCCCTCGATCATCGACCACCAGGCCGGCGAGGATGCGATCACCCCGGGCAGCCTGCTGCCGTTCCAGCATGACCAGGCCCGGGTGCGCGACCTGCTGCGGCAATGGTATGGCAGCCGCTGGTTTGCCCCGGGCAGCCTCAAGCGCGCTGCCCTGACCGATACCCTGCACGGCATCTACCTGCCGTACTGGACCTTCGATGCGCATGTGGCGGCCAGCTGGCGGGCCGAGGCCGGGCACTACTACTACGTGCCGGTGACCGTGCGCGGGTCCAATGGCACCACCTCCACGCGGATGGAACGACGGGTGCGCTGGGTGCCGGCCAGTGGCCGGCTGCAGCATTTCTTCGATGACCTGGCCCAGTGCGCTTCGTCCGGCGTGCATGCCAACCTGTTGCAGCAGATCGAGCCGTACCCGTTCAAGCAGCTGCGCCCCTACAGCGCCGAATACGTGCGTGGCTGGACCGTGGAGCGCTACCAGCTCGACCTGCCCAGTGCCGCGCGCAGCGTGGCCGCGCGCATGGAGCAGCAGACCCGCCAGCTGTGTGCGGCCCAGGTGCCCGGCGATACCCATCGTGGCCTGCAGGTGCAGGCCAGCTACAGCGGCCGCACCTTCAAGCACGTGCTGGTGCCGGTGTGGCTGGTGACCTACCGCTACGGCCGCAAGAACTACCAGGTGGCGGTCAACGGCTACACCGGCGTGGTCGCCGGCGAGCGCCCGTACAGCGCCTGGAAGATCATCGGCGCGGTGCTGGCGGTGTTGTTGGCCCTGCTGCTGGCCGGGCTGCTGCTGCGCTGAAGGCTCAGGCCGTGGCGCTGGCGGGGAACTGCTGCTGCAGCTGGCCCAGCAGGGCATCCTTGCGCTGCCACAGCCCGTTGACCCAGCGCTGGAACTCGGCACGGTAGGCCGGGTCCTGTTCGTAGTTGCGGCCCAGGAACTGGCGCGGGATCTGGATCTCCTCCAGGCGCACCACCACCTGCTTCATCCGCCCGCACAACAGGTCCCAGAAGCTGGGGCGGCCATCGGGGTAGTGGATGGTGACATTGACCAGGGTCTTGAGCTGTTCGCCCATGGCATCGATGACAAAGGCAATGCCGCCGGCACGCGGCTTGAGCAGGTGCTGGAACGGGGACTGCTGGGCATCGTGGCCGGCCTGGGTGAAGCGGGTGCCTTCCAGGAAGTTGGTGATCGCCACCGGGATCTGGCGGAACTTGGCGCAGGCGCGGCGCGTGGTTTCCAGGTCCTTGCCGCGTTTTTCCGGGTGTTTGGCCAGGTAGGCCTTGGAATAGCGCTTCATGAAGGGGAAATCCAGCGCCCACCAGGCCAGGCCCATCACCGGCACGAACAGCAGCTCCTTCTTCAGGAAGAAGCGCATCAGCGGAATGCGCCGGTTGAGCTGGTACTGCAGCACCAGGATGTCCACCCAGCTCTGGTGGTTGGAGGTGATCAGGTAGGAGGCGTCCCGCTTCAGGCGCTCACCGCCGCTGACATGCCAGCGGGTGCGCTGGACCAGGTTCATCCAGCCCTTGTTGCAGCTGATCCAGCCCTCGCCGATCCAGGCCAGTCCACGCCCAAGGGCCAGGCGGATGCGCTGTACCGGCAGCAGCAGCTTGATCAGGGTCAACGGAAACAGCAGGGTGGCCCAGAAGGCGATGTTGGCGCCGAGCAGGGTGCTGGCGAGGACTCCGCGCAATGTCGGGGGCAGGATATGGAGCATGGGAAGCCTTTTTTGCAACGATTGTTCTGCCAGCCATCTTCTGTGTAGTGGGCGATGAAAACGGCATGTACGGCGCAGTACGTGCCTGCATCATACAAAAAAGCCTTGCCCGGAAGCCTTGCCCGGCCTGCATCCACTTGTATCCGGTGCGCACTCCGGCCTAGTCTGCCCGCTGCAGCCAACAGGTGCCGGCAGGGAGCCAGTGCAAGGTGGGTATATCCAGAAATTGGGTGGCCATGCTGATCGCAGCGGCCCTGGTCGTATCTGCTCCGGTGGGGGCGCTTGTGCCGGCCCCGGCTGCGGCCCCGGCCAATGGCCATTACGCTACCCAGCCTGGCTGGGGCGAGTTGGTGATCAGCTTTGACGGTACCCAGCGGCGTTTTGCCCTGGATACCCAGCAACGCAACGGCCGCAGCTGCTCGCTCGATGGCGTGCTGCAGTTCCAGGGCAGTCAGCTGCTGGCACGCACCGCGTTGCCGGATGCCCCGGTCTGCCAGCTGCTGCTGCAGGCCGAAGGCGGTGGCTGGCGCACGCGGGTGCTCGATCCGGCCGTCTGCCGGCAGCACTGTGGCTTGCAGGCCGAGCTTTCCGGCTTGTTCCTGCCCCTGCCCGATGCCTGCCGCTGGAATGCGCGCGAGCAGGCCCGGGCCAGCTTCCGCCAGCATTACGACCGCCGCAATTACTCCCAGGCCCTGGCCGTGCTGGATCAGTTGCAGGCCCAGTGCGGTGGCTTCATCGACTGGCTCGAAGCCGATGCCATCGCCAATGACCGGGCCATTACCCAGTTCCGTCTTGGCCAGCCATTGCAGTGCCTGCGCACGCTGGAAAAGACCCGTATGGCTGCCGTCGGCAGCGAGGTCAGCATGGAGCAGCTGCGCGGCCAGTTGCAGCTGTCGCGGCTGGAACACCAGGCTTACCTGCCGGTGGCCCGGGCCACTCTGTACAACCGCAACAAATGCCAGCAGGCCGTTGCGGCCACTGCCGCCCTTGGTGGCCGCCAGTGAACGCAGCCCCGGCCACGCGCCGCTACGACCTGTTGCTGTTTGATTTCGATGGCACCCTGGCTGACTCCAGTGCGTTGTTCGAGCGCTTCGTGCCGGCCCTGGCGCAGCAGCGCGGGGTCAGCGAACCGGCAGCGGGCTGGCAATCGCTGCGCGCACTGCCCACCGGCGAGATGCTGCGCGCGCTGCGGATCCGTTGGTGGCAATTGCCGGCGCTGACCCGGCAGATGCGTTCGATGATGGCCGACAACCTGGACCAGGTGAGCCTTTTCCCGGGCATGCTGCCGGTACTGCAGCAACTGCACCGGCAGGGCGTACAGCTGGTGGTGGTCAGCTCCAACAGCCGGCACAGCGTGGAGCAGGTACTCGGCCCGGCCCTGCCGTTGTTCAGTGCACTGCATTGCGGTGCATCGCTGCTGGGCAAGCGCCGGATCATGGCCCGGGCCCTGCGTCAGGCCCGGGTGCCGGCTGCCCGCGCGCTGTCCATTGGCGATGAGTGCCGCGATGCCCAGGCCAGCCAGGCCTGTGGCATTGCCTTTGCCGGGGTCAGCTGGGGCGTGGCCACCGCTGCGGCATTGCAGCCCTACAGCGCAGTGGCATTGCTGGCCCGGCCCGATGACCTGTTGCGCTGCGTGGCACGGAGCAATACCCCGGCCTGATCTGCGTGCTGGGTCACGCTGGCGATGGCGTACCGGCCACAGTTTGCGCAATCGATCCGGGCAAGGTGCCAACCAGCCGGCATTTACGCGCTAGCGTCGGCAGTGGCCAATGTTGGCCATCGAGGGGGCAACCATGATCAGACGCAGTGCTGTCGTTGTTTCTTGCTTGTTGCTGAGCACCGCTGCCTGGGCCAGTACGGTGTGGATCACCGCCACGGGGCAGGGGGGCAGCCAGGTCCAGGCGCGCATCGCGGCCGAATTCAATGCCCAGCTGCAGTGCCATCAGCTTGGTCTGGGCACGATCCAGATCCACTTTTCCAGTTTCACTGCGCTTGCAGGCGGCTGGCAGGCGCAGGTCAGTGCCGAGTGCGGCAAGACCGATGGCCCGCCGGACATCTATCACTGATCCACCCATGCAGGTTGTAGGGTCACTGCTTTCAAGGGGAAAAACATGAGAATTGCACTACATGGGCTGGCACTGGTGCTGGCAGGCGGTGTGTTGCTGGCCGCACCGGCGCAGGCCAATCCACCGGTGCCTGATTTTGTGGTCCAGGCTGATGGCTATTCCAGCAGTCTGGAGGGGGCGCAAAGTACGGCGATGTACAACGCCGGCATGCAGTGCGCGGCTGGCGGTGCCGGGGTGCGCGAGATCATCCTGCTCGGTTCGGGCAGTGATGGCAGCGGTGGTTGGTGGGCATCGGCGATGGCCATCTGCGGTGGCCTGCCGGGCAGCGGTGAAATGCCTGCACCTTACTGATCCACAGCACACAGCAGAGAGCATGAAGACGGCAATTACCTTGTTCCTGGCCAGTTCGCTGGTCGTGGCCGCAACGGCCAGCGCTGCCTTGCCATATGCCATCAGCGCCACCGCTACCGGTAACTCATCGGGCGATGCACTGTTCAATGCCCAGCAACAGGCACAGGCCCGTTGTGCGGCCGCCGGGCTGGGCGCGGCCGGCAACCTGCAGGTCACTGACAGCCGCCCGCTGGGCATGCAGTGGCAGGTGACCGTGGCCGGCAATTGCGGCGGCAGGTTGGCGATACGTCCGTAAGCGGAGGGTTGTCACCGGCCGGGCTGTCTGTGCAGGACAGCCCGGCTGTCATTCCACACAGTTCATTGAAGGGGAAATGCGAGGCGCAACAAGATGCTGTTGATGACCGGCCTGTTGCTGGCCAGTACCGGGGCGATGGCCAATTTCACTCCGGAATTCGCCGTACAGGGCGATGGCTACGGGGCGACCGCCCAGGACGCCATTTACCAGGCCCAGTACAACGCCCTGATCCAGTGTGCGATGCAGGGCGTTGGTGGTCGGGTGCTGCAAACCTACGTTTCCAGTGCGGGAACGTCCTTCCACGCCCATGTCACTGCGGTCTGTGGCTCGGCCTACGGCAACGAACCGGAACTGCCCTGGTAAGGCCGGCACGGCGGGGCGGCTGGCCGTCCCGCCACTTTCCGCGGCAGGCGCGGGGCACCTGCTGCCTCCTGAATATCCCCCATTCACTTGAAAACCACGACATTGCCCCGATAGTCTGTGCCTCGGAAAAAAATTAGAGAGGGCTTATGGAAGCCAACACCACTGGAAAGGTCCAGTGCACCAAGTGCCAGACGGTCTACGAGCCGGTGATCAAGGTTCTGGAGCGGGTTTGCCCACAATGCCTGTCGATCAAGACGGTGCCGGTGGAAAGCCACGAGAGCACCGCCCAGGCCACTGCCTGAGGCTGGCGCACACTGAAAATGAAAAGGCCAGGCATCTGCCTGGCCTTTGCTTTTGGCGCGGTTGCGCCCGGGCACTTACTCGCCCTGGTACTGCTTTTCTTCCACCAGCGCCGAGCCGGCAACCTGGTTGATGTGGTTTTTCACCGTGATGCGCTGGCCATTGGTCTGGTAAACGCCACGGGCCAGTTGGATGAAGGTGTCATCGAAGGTCTGGGCGGCCTCGTGCTCGCGCAGCGCATCCTGGATTTCCCACATGCGCAGGTTGATCGCCTTGAGCTGGTCCTTCAGTGCAGCCAGTTCCGGTGCTTGCTGCACCTGGCCGGCAAGCAGCGGCAGCAGCCCGTCCAGCTCGGTGCGTACGTTGCCCAGCTTGCCGGCATCGTCGATGCGTTCGGCCTTGATCTCCAGGATGGTGATCTTGTCGATGAGTTCGCCGATGGAAACCGGGGTGAGGATCGTATCCATGCTGAAGGTCGTAATGCGTTGATCAGCCCGGATGATAGCGCGCCGTGCCGGCAAGTACCGGAATCTGCCGGCGGCGGGCTTTGCACAGTCGGTGACTTATGAACCGGATTGTAAAAATTTCGTTGCCGCGATCCTGGCTTTCAGGGGCGGTTGCCACACAGCCAGCACAATCGCGCCGCTGACCAAGGGCACCAAGCCGGTGGCAGCAGGTTTTCCTTTGAAGGATTCAACGATGAACAAGTTCGTGATTGCCCTGGCCGTTGCCGCTGCCCTGCCGATGGGCGCGCAGGCTGCAGACAACATTTCCTACAACTACGTCGAAGCGGACTACGTCAGCTCGCACAACGATGTGCCCGACGATGCCGACGGCTGGGGCCTGAAGGCCTCGATGGCCGTGCTGCCGAACATGCACGTGTTTGGTGACTTCAACCGCCAGACCCTGGATGACAGCAAGCTGGACATCGATACCTGGCGTGTCGGTGTGGGTTACAACCGCGCCATCAATGACGCCACCGATTTTGTCGGCCGCCTGGCCTACCAGCAGCAGGACCCGGAACTGGGCCACCACCTGCCGGGCCTGAGCGCCGAAGTCGGCCTGAACACCGCCTACGGTGAGCACATGCAGGTCTACGGTGCACTGGGCTGGGAAGACTACACCCGCACCAAGGGCGTGAACCCGAAGGGTGAGTTCTTCGGCCGCCTGGGCATGCTGGCCAAGCTCAACCAGAACTGGTCGGTCAATGCCTCGCTGAAGTACGACGTTGACGGCAACATCGAAGTGCAGGCCGGCCCGCGTTTCAGCTGGTAATGGCCTGATGCCTGCCGCTGGCCCGAGGCCGGTGGCAGTGCAGCTGCAAAAAAGCCCGGCATTGCCGGGCTTTTCTGTTGGTCGGCCAACCAGGGCGGCCGGGGGCAATCAGTCGCGCAGGCGCTCGGTCAGGCCCTTGAGGAAGTTGCGCAGGACCTGGTCGCCGGCCTCGCGGAAGTTCTTGTGCGACGGATCGCGGAACATGGCCGACAGCTCCGGCTTGGACAGCGGCAGGCCGACATCCTCGAAGATGCCGTGCATGTCCTCGTCCTTCAGGTTGAAGGCCACACGCAGCTTCTTCAGCACCAGGTTGTTGGAGGAACGCGGCTCGAACGGGCGACGGCTGCCGTCCGGGCTGGGGCCGCGGCGCAGCAGGATGATGCCATCCAGAAAGCGCACCAGGGCCGCATCCGGGCAGGCCACGAAGAGCGGGTTGTCTTCGGCGCGCAGCCAGTCGTTGACCTGGGATTCGTCCACGGCAAAGGCCGGATCAACCGCCTGCATGATTTCCACAACCTTGCCGTTGCTGAGGTCGAACATGTAACGGAGGCTGCGCAGTACGTCGTTGTTGATCATTGTTGGGTCCTTCTGCCGTGTGGCAATCGGCGGGCATTGTACGCGGCGGCGGGCCGCCACTGGGTAGAATGCGGCGCGGCAGGTTGGCCTGCTTTCAGTACCGATCTGCCTGTTTTTGCCGGAGTTGCCCATGAGTCTGCGCGCCACTGTCCACCTGCTGCTGCATGCGGCCATTCCGGCCCTGCTGGCGCTGCTGTTCTGGCGGCCGCAGGCCACCCGGGCCTGGATGTGGATGATGGCCGCCTTCGTGATCGACCTGGACCACCTGCTGGCCGACCCGATCTATGCCCCGGACCGTTGCTCGATCGGCTTCCACCCGCTGCATACCGCGCCGGCGATGGTGGCCTACGTGGGCCTGGCCGCGTGGCCGCGCACGCGCTGGTTCGGTGTCGGCCTGATCGTGCATGTGCTGCTGGACGGGCTGGACTGCGTGCTGATGCGCTGAGGCCTCAATCCAGGCGGGAAAAGCCGTACAGCGCGGCCAGCGGGTGGGCCCGACGCTCGATCGCTGCGCGCAGCAGGGCCGCGCCGGTCATCGAGTAGGTGATGCCGTTGCCGCCATAGGCCATGGCGAACAGCACCCGGCTGCCGTATTGAGGGTGGGCGCCGAAGAACGGCAGTCCATCGGCGGTCTCGGCAAAGGTGCCGGCCCAGCTGAAGGCGCTTTGCAGCGGCAGGTGTGGAAACAGCCGTTGCACCTTGCGCAGCAGGGTGCGGGCCTTGCGCTGCACGCGCGCATCGCGGCGGGCAGGAATGTCCAGGTCATCGTCCTCGCCCCCGATCAACAGGCGGTCATCGCCGGTACTGCGCAGGTACAGGTAGGGACGGGCGGTTTCCCACAGCATGGTCCGGCGCAAGGGGCCGAGCAGCTCAGGGTCGATCGGGTCGGTGACCAGGGCATAGCTGCTGTGGTTGCGGGCCACTTTGCGCTGCAGCCACTGCTGGGCCTGGTAGCCCGTGGCCATCACCAGGTACTGGCAGACGATGCGCTGGCCAGCGTCGGTGATCACTTCCACCCCGCGACGCAGCGGGCGCACGCTGCTGGCCGTGGTGCGGTCATGCACCGCCACCCCGGCCCGGGCCAGGCGCGCAAACAGGCGGTAGGTCAGGCGGTATGGGTCCACCCGCGCGGCCTTGGCGCTGAGGATTGCCGCCGGTGCATCCACGCCGTAGCGCTGCTGTACCTGTTCGGCGCGCAGCCAGCGCTGGGCGATGCCGTGGCGCTGGCGCAGGGCGAATTCGTCGGCCAGGCCGGCCACATCACGCCGGCGGCTGGCGTAGTACAGGCTGGCCAGCGGCTTGAAATCGACATCGCGAAACGGCCGGCACAGCTGCTGCAGCTCGTCGATGGCGGCGGCGCAGCCCAGATAGGCGGCCGCCGCATGGTCCTCACCGTAGCGCTGGGCCAGTTCGACCATCGGGGTGTCGATTTCGAACTGCAGCATCGCGGTGCTGGCCGCGGTGGAGCCCCAGCCGA
Source organism: Stenotrophomonas sp. (assembly GCA_051885115.1). Lineage (GTDB taxonomy): Bacteria > Pseudomonadota > Gammaproteobacteria > Xanthomonadales > Xanthomonadaceae > Stenotrophomonas. The sequence goes on from JBJEWP010000133.1 coordinate 9,032, forward strand.
TGTCCCGCTGTTCGATCACCACCACCTCGTGGCCACCGTTGCGGGCCAGTTCGTCGGCAATCAACGCGCCGCTGATGCCGCCGCCGATCACCAGCACCTGACAGCGCAGGTCCTGCTGCAGTGGTGGGAAAGCCTGCATCAGGCCATTTTTGACTGCCCAGAACGGGTAACCGCTTTTCAGATCCATGACCATGCCTGCCGTTGCGAAGCAGGCAGTGTGCGCAGCGGCGTGTGTTTGATGTGTCTGAATGCTGCACCCGCACGGGCATGACTGAATACGCGCAGCAGTGGAAAAATACCGGCCGGGTCGCAAGCCCTGAGACCGTTTTTCGTGACAGTACGCCCATGGAACTGATGCAGAAGCTGGCCGTCCTGGCCGATGCCGCCAAATACGATGCTTCCTGTTCCTCCAGTGGCGGGGCGCGGCGCGATTCGCGTGCCGGCAAGGGCGTGGGCAGCACCGAAGGCATGGGCATCTGCCATTCCTACACGCCCGATGGCCGCTGCGTGTCACTGCTGAAGATCCTGCTGACCAACTTCTGCATTTTCGATTGCGCCTACTGCGTCAACCGGGTCAGCTCGAACGTGCGACGGGCGCGCTTCAGCACCGAAGAAGTGGTGCAGCTGACCCTGGATTTCTACAAGCGCAACTACATCGAGGGCCTGTTTCTTTCCAGCGGCATCATCGTCAGTGGTGACTACACCATGGAGCAGCTGGTGGAGGTGGCGCGATCCTTGCGCGAGGACCACCACTTTGCCGGCTACATCCACCTCAAGACCATTCCCGAGGCCAGCCCCGAGCTGATCGAGAAGGCCGGGCGGTATGCCGACCGCCTCAGCATCAATGTCGAGCTGCCCACCGAGGAAGGGCTCAAGGCGCTGGCCCCGGACAAGCAGGTGGCCGACATCCGGGGCGCGATGGACAGCGTGCATGCCGGCATCGTGCGCAACCGCGCCGAGCGCCGCGAGCAGACCGGGCAGCCCCTGCGCCGGGCCAAACCGCCACGTTTTGCCCCGGCCGGGCAGAGTACGCAGATGATTGTCGGTGCCGACAGCGCCAACGATGGCGACATCCTGCGCACCTCCAGCACGCTGTATGACACCTACCGCATGCGCCGGGTCTATTACTCCGCGTTCTCGCCCATTCCCGATGCCTCGGCCCAGCTGCCGGCACGCTCGCCGCCGTTGCAGCGCGAGAACCGGCTCTACCAGGCCGACTGGCTGCTGCGCTTCTACGAGTTTGATGTCGAGGAAATCGTTGCTACCAGCGATGGCAACGGCATGCTCGAGCTGGACATCGACCCCAAGCTGGCCTGGGCGCTGCGCAACCCGGCGTTCTTCCCGGTGGACCTTAACACCGCCGACCGCGCGATGCTGTTGCGGGTGCCGGGCCTGGGCGTGCGCAATGTGGAAAAGATCATCGCCTCGCGCCGCCATGGCCGCCTGCGTCTGGACGAGCTCAGTCGCCTGCGGGCGCCCTTGAGCAAGATGCTGCCCTTCATCAGTGTGCTCGATCACCACCCGCGTCAGCGCCTGGATGACCCGGCGCGGCTGCGTGCCGAGCTGGCCCCGGCCCCGCGGCAGGGGGATCTGTTCGGATGAGCTGGCAGGCACAGGTGGACCCGGCCTGGAGCCTGGAACGCTGGCGCGAGCTGGCCCGTCAGGCCTGGGAGGCGCAGCTGGCACCGGACCAGGTCAACTGGGAACAGCCGCAGCAGGGCAGCCTGTTGCCGGCCACCTCGGTGGCCCAGGCCACGCCGCTGCGCAGCGGGCTGAGTGTGCCGGCGGCCTTCATGGACCTGGCCGGGCGGGTGGTCTGCCATCGTGACCCGGACCGCCATGCCCTGCTGTACCGCCTGCTCTGGCGCATCGGTCAGGGCGAGCGTGGCCTGCTGCAAAGGGCGCTGGATGCCGATGTGCACCGCCTGCGCGGGCTGGAAAAATCCGTCGGCCGTGACCTGCACAAGATGAAGGCCTTCGTGCGCTTCCGCCCGCTGCCCGGGCAGGACAACACCTATGCGGCCTGGTTCGAGCCGGAGCACTACATTCTGGACCGCATCGCGCCGTTCTTCCTGCGCCGCTTTGCCGGCATGCGTTGGTCCATCCACACCCCCTACCGCAGCGTGGTCTGGGATGGGCAGGCGCTGTGGTGGGGCGATGGGGGGGACCGCGAGGCGGTGCCAGCCGAGGATGCCGGGGAAAAACTGTGGCAGGCCTATTACGCCAATACCTTCAACCCGGCCCGTTTGAACACGCGCATGATGCGCCAGGAGATGCCGCAGAAATATTGGCACCTGCTGCCCGAGACCCACCTGCTGCCCGAGCTGGTGCGTACTGCCGGCAGCCGTGTCCAGGCCATGGCCGAGCGCGAGCACGAGCCGCCCCGGCGCCGCATCCCGGCGCGCCGGAGCCGTGGTCCGGAGGATTGATCAGGCCGTTGAGCGGCCGGTGTGCGGGGTGTGGATCAGCCCGCTGAGGTCAAAGCCCTGGGCCTGGGCATGGGCCAGGTACTGGTTGCTGGTGGCCTCGTCCAGATGGGGGTGGCGGGCCAGCAGCCACAGGTATTTGTGGTCCGGGCTGCCGACCAGGGCGACGCTGTAGGCCGGGTCCAGCTTGAGGATCCAGTAATCGCCCTTGGTGAAGGGGATCCAGCGCAGACCTTCGGGCAGGAAGCTCACCTCCAGCCTGCTGTTGGTGCTGTCCACGGTAGTGGCGCGGCCGATCGATTCTTCGACCTCGCCGTTGTGCCGCATGCGGTTCTGCACCCGCACCGAGCCATCCTCGTTGAGGCTGTAGGTGGCGGTGATGTCGCTGGCATCGACCGGTTCGTGGCGCATCGGCAGGCGTGCGATCTCATACCAGCGGCCCAGGTAGCGGGCCAGGTCCACCTGTTCGACGGGGGTGACGGCAGATTGGTTCATGGCGGCTCCAGAAGTGGGGAAGGGGCCGTCTTTATGGCCAACGTATGGTGTGCAGGGTGTGTTTTTTCGCGCTGCAGGTGGCAGGAGTAGACTGCCAACGGTCACTTCGATGACGCCCCAACAGCCGGCGCAACGGTCTTGCGTGTGGCCCGCCGTGAGTAAACCCGATGTCCTTGAACCCTTCCGGCCAGCCTGGCCACGATGCTGCCGGGCCGTGCCATCAGCAGTTGCTGCGCAACCTGTTCACTTGGCGCCCGTTGCCCCCCGGACGCCTGCTTTTTTCGGTGCGTGCAGGTTTGTGTGTGGCCATGCCGGTGTTGCTCGGTTGGCTGCTGGGCGATCCCCAGGCCGGCATGATGGCGGCCCTGGGGGGGCTGACCGGGCTTTACGGCAGTGGCCGTCCGTATGCCAGCCGGGCAGTGGAGCTGGCCCTGGTGGCGGCGGCATTTGCGCTGGCGGTGGGTTTTGGTGATTGGGTCGGCCATGCCTGGCCACAGGGGGTGGTGCCGGTGGTGGCCCTGATCGCCATGCTCTCGACCTGGCTGTGCAATGCATTGCGGGTGGGGCCGCCCGGCGCCTACCTGTTCATGCTGGCCTGTGCTTCGGGCAGTGCGATGCCGGTGTCGGACATCACCCCGCTGCAGGCAGGCCTGCTGGTGGGCAGTGGCGGTGCACTGGCCTGGCTGGCACACATGGGCGGCGCGCTGGTTGATTTGCGTGGCCCGGAGCGGGCGGCGGTGCGTGCTGCCGGACAGGCGGTGCACGATTGGTTGGCGCTGGCCGACCGTGCGGATACCGATGCCGATCCGGCCCGCCAGCGGGCGGCGCGGGCCCTGCATGATGCCTGGCAGGCACTGGTCAACCTGCAGCCCCGCCACACTGCTGCCCAGGGCACGCTGGCCCGCCTGCGCCATCTCAACCGGCAGTGGCACCAGTTGTTTGCCGAAACCCTGGGCGGGCGTACCGACCTGGCCGCCGCGCGCAGCCGGGCGGCGCAGTTGCAGGCACAGCTGGACGACCCGGTGTGGACGGTGCCTGACAACGGCCGTGGCCATTGGCCGCTGGGCCGCCCGGGGGTGTGGGTCGCGCTGGGCGAGGCATTGCGTCCGGGGTCGGCATCCCGGCTGGTGATTGTCCGGGTCGGGGTGGCGGCCATGGTGGCCGGCAGCATCGCGGTCTGGTTCGAGCTGGAACGCGCCTACTGGGCGGTGGCCGCGGCCGTGTTGATGCTGCACACCGGGATGGACTGGCTGCGCACCGTGCAACGCAGCATCGAACGCCTGCTGGGCACCTGGGGCGGGTTGCTGCTTACCGGTGCACTGCTGTGGTGGCAGCCGCAGGGGCTGTGGCTGGTGGCGGTGATCTTTGCCCTGCAGTTCACGGTGGAAATGCTGGTGATGCGCAACTACCTGCTGGCCGCGCTGTTCATCACCGCCACCGGCATGACCCTGGCCGCCGGTGGCCACGTGCAGGCCGACCCGGGGGTCTACCTGCTGGCCCGTGGCGTGGACACCCTGCTGGGCTGTGTGGTGGCGCTGCTGGTGTTGCGTGCGCTGCCGGCGCGTGATGCCGCGGGCCAGATCGACCGTGAACTGGAACGGTTGCTGGACGCGCTGGTGGGGTTGAACAGCCACCTGGCCTGGGCCGAGCTGGGCAGCCAGGCCGCGCGCCGGCAGCGGGCCGTGGTCAGTCACCGGCGTTTTGCCCTGGCCCAGGCCTGGGAGCAGGCGCAGCTGGCCGGGTCGCAGGCACGGGCCCATGCCGATCGCTGCTGGGCCCACCTGGCTGCCGTGCAGGAAGTGACCTATCGCATGCTGGCGCTGGCCTGGGAGTTGGAGCGCCACCCGCCGCAACAGGCCCGTGCGCTGGCCAGCGCCGCCTACGCCGGGCACGGCGTGGCCCGGGTGCAGGCCGCGCTGCTGCAGCTGCGCTCCGGCCAGCCCACGGCCACCGCCCTGCCGCAGGGCCTGCCCGGGTTCATCGCCGAGCCGTTGCAGCGTGCCTGGCAGAGCCGGCCCGCGGCGCCCGGGGCGTCGCAGGTTGCTGGCCGGCACTGACTTATAGTGGTGCTCCTGCCTTGATCAGCCGGATGTCCGTGCATGCCCCTGCCTGCCACTGCCCTGTTGCGCCACTGTTTGCTGTTGTTTGCCCTGATCAGCGGCTTGTCGGTCTGCGCACCGCCGGCGCGCGCCCAGGTGGCGGCGGACGGGCAGAGCATCACCGCACAGGCGCGCAGCCAACTGCAGCAGTCCAGCAGCCGGCTGCAGCAAATCCGCAAGTCACTGGCGGACATTGAATCCGCGCAGACCCTGCGCTCGCTGTCCGAGCAGGCGCTGGAGGTGCAGCGCGTCGCTGACCAGGTGGTGCGTGAGCTGGGCCCGGAACTGGAGCGTCTGGATGCACGCATCGCCCAGCTCGGCGAGCTGGCCGAAGGCAGAAGCGAAGGCAGCGCGGTGGCCAACCAGCGCAAGTCGTTGGGCAGTCAGCGCAGCCAGGTCGATGACCTGATCAAGCAGGGCAATCTGCTGTCGGTGGAAGCCCGACAGCTGTCCGAGGCGATCGAGAAGGAACGGGTGCAGCGGCTGGGACAGCAGCTGGGCCTGCGCGTGGCTTCACCGCTGTCGCCGCTGCTGTGGCAGAAGGTCATTGCCCAGGTGCCGGCCGACCTGCAGCGCTTTGACGTGCTGCTGCGCCAGCAGCGCCAGGCGCTGGAGCGGGGTATCGGCAAGCATGGCCTGGCCTTGCCGCTGACCGCCGTGGGTGTGGCCCTTGTCCTGTTCTTCCCGCTGCGGCTGTGGCTGCGCCGGCTGGGCCGCCGGCTGGCCGCTTCCGAACGCGCGCCCAGGGGCCGGCTGCGCCGCACCGGCCTGGCGGTGTGGCTGCTGCTGGTCGGCACGGTGTTGCCCGGGCTGGCGGTGCTGGTGCTGGTGTCTGCCCTGAAGGCCGTCGACGGCATTGCCCCACGCTTTGTGCAGGTGGCCGACACTGTGGTCAGTGCGACCTTCCTGGCGGCCTTCATCGCCGCCCTGAGTGCCTGCCTGCTGGTGCCCAAGCGGCCCTCCTGGCGGTTGCTGCCACTGGATGACCAGGCGGCTGCACGTCTGCGCAAGTACGCCTGGATGGCCGCCGGGTTGATGTGGGTGACCTGGGTCGGGCGCTCGATCAACCGTGCCGCGCGTACCAGCGAGATCACCGGGGTGGCCCTGGATGGTTTGCTGGCACTGGGTTACATCGGCCTGATCATGGCCATGCTGACCTCGTTGACCCGCCTGCACCGGCGCCAGCAGCGTGAGCTGGCGGCGCAAGCCGCGGCCGGCAACCGGGTATCGCCGGCCTCCCGCCACCCCGGCGCCTGGGCGGTGCTGGTGCGGGTGTTTGGCCACCTCACCGTGGCCGCAGCCCTGCTCGCCACCCTGCTGGGCTGGATCAACCTGGCCATGTTTGCCGCCCAGCAGATGATCTGGCTGGGGGTGGTCGGGCTGGCGCTGGTGCTGCTGCTGAAGTTTGCCGATGACCTGGCCCTGCGCGTGTTTGCCGCCGACAGCCCCAGCGGCAAGGCGGTGATGCTGGCCACCGGGCTGAGTGAAAGCCGCCTGGAGCAGGCCGGGGTGCTGGCCTCGGCCATGTTGCGCCTGGGCCTGGTGTTCCTGGCGGTGGTCGCCATCGCCCTGCCGCAGGGCAACAGCGCGGTGGTGCTGGGCTGGCTGGACACCCTGCGCAACGGCATCACCATCGGCGGCACGGTGCTGCGCCCGTGGACCGTGGTGCGCGCGCTGCTGGTGCTGGGCATTGGCCTGGGCGTGCTGCAGCTGCTGCAGCGCTGGCTGGTGGAAACCTACCTGCCCAAGACCCGCATGGACGCCGGGGCGCGCAACTCGGTCAGCACCGTGGCCCGCTACCTGGGCCTGGCCATCGTCGCCCTGTGGACCGTGGCCGCATTGGGGCTGGGCCTGCAGAAGCTGGCCCTGCTGGTCAGTGCGCTGTCGGTGGGTATCGGTTTCGGCCTGCAGGCCATTACCCAGAACTTCTTCTCCGGGCTGATCCTGCTGGCCGAGCGCCCGGTCAAGATCGGCGACCTGGTGCGCATCGGCGACCTGGAAGGCGACGTGCGCCGGATCAGCGTGCGCGCCACCGAGATCCAGGCCGGCGACAAGTCCACCCTGATCGTGCCCAACTCCGAGCTGATCACCAAGACCGTGCGCAACATGACCCTGTCCAACCCGACCGGGCGGGTGCAGATCAAGTTCCAGGTGCCGCTGTCCACCGATGTGGCCCGGCTGCGCGAGGTGCTGCTGGGGGTGTATGCCGCCCACCCCGGGGTGCAGCAAGAGCCGGCGCCGTCGTTCTACGTTGATGGCATTGATGGCGGCATGATCACCATCAACAGCTTTGGCCACGTCGGCAGCCCGCGCAACGTGTATGCGGTCAAGTCCGACCTGCTGTTCGAGCTGCTGGTGGCGCTGAAGGCGGTCGGCATCGCGCTGTCCACCCCGACTGACGTGCACCTGCTCAAGGACACCGAATGAGCCGCCACCTGCTGCCGCCGGGGGCGTTGCCCCGGCGGCTGCTCAGCGCACCCCGCGCTCCTCGCGCTCGTCGGCGCTGCTGCGGCGGTCAAACAGCAGCGAGCTGATGATCAGGCCCAGGGCAATGACCACCGCGATCAGCATCAGCACCATCGCCACCACCGGGTAGCCGAACAGGGTCCAGCGGCTTTCGATACGCATCAGCATCGCCGCCGACAGCAGCAGGGCCGAGGTGATCAGGCCGGCGGCGACGCGGTTGGCGACCTTCTGGATGTTCTCCATCAGCCGTGACTCTTCCAGCCCGGTGACCTTCATCTGCAGCCGGTTCTCGGCCAGCAGGCCGAGGATCTCGCCCACCCGGCGTGGCCCCTGACGGGCCAGCAGCTGCAGTTCGATCATCTCGCTGGCCACGTTGGCACGCGAGAAGGTCTTTTTCAGGCGTGCCCGCAGCACCGACTGCAGCTGGCGCTCGACGATCTGCCGCAGGTCCAGCTCCGGTGCCAGGTGGTGGCAGACGTTTTCCAGGTTGAGCAGGGCCTTGCCCAGCACGCTCAGCTCCGGTGGCGTGCGCAGCCCGCAGAAGGTGGCGATGCGCACGATCTCCAGCACCACCTGGCCTTCGCTCATGCTGCTGATGGCGGCATAACGGGCGATCATCTGCCCGGTCTCGCGCAGGTAACGCTCTTCCTGGTAATCCTCCAGCCGGGTGGAGATGGCGATGATCTCGTCGGCCACCTCCTCGCCACGGCCATCGATGGCGGCAAACAGCAGCTTGAGCAGGCGCTCGCGCAGGCGCGGCGGGACATGGGCGACCATGCCCAGGTCGAAGATCGCCAGCCGGTTGTCGTCGGTAACCCGCAGGTTGCCCGGGTGCGGGTCGGCATGGATCTCTCCATGCACGAAGATCTGGTCCAGATAGCCGCGCACCAGGGCGGCAGCCAATGGGTCCATGCTCTGTTCGGTACGCCGGACCTGCGGGATCGCGTCCACGCGCACGCCGCCGACCAGTTCCAGGGTCAGCACCCGCTTGCTGCACAGATCCAAGATTGGCTGCGGTACCCACAGCTCCGGATATGGCGCCAGATGCTGGCCGAAACGCTGCAGGTTGCCGGCTTCGGCCTCGTAGTCCAGTTCCATGCGCAGGGTGCGCGAGAACTCGGCCAGCCAGTCGCTCAGACGCACGCGGCGGCCAACCCGGGTGAAACGATCCGCGGCACTGGCAAAGCTGCGCAGCACGCCCAGGTCCGAGCGTAGCTGGGCGGCCACATCCGGCTTTTGCACCTTGACAGCCACCTCGCGGCCGTCGCGCAGCACCGCGCGGTGGACCTGGGCAATGGAGGCGCAGCCCAGCGGGATGGGATCAAAGCTCAGGAACAGTTTGTTGATCGGTGCGCCCAGCTCGCTTTCCACCACCGCGATCAATTGCTCCACCGGCACCGGGGCGACCTTTTCCTGCATCCGCTCCAGCGCGGCGAGGTAGTCCGGCGGGATCATGTCCGGGCGGGTGGAGAGCAGCTGGCCGAGCTTGACGAAGGTGGTGCCCAGGGCTTCCAGGTCGGTGACGAACTGGGTCGGGCTGCCATGCCCGGACAGCGGCGTTGCCGGCTGCAGGTTGGGGTCCAGCGCGATGGCCGAGAACACCCCGGAATTGCGGTAGCGCAGCAGCAACTGGAAAATCTGGCGGCGGCGCAGCATGCCGTCGATGGCTGGCGGGGTGGGTGGACTCGGCAGGGACAAGGACAGGCTCCGGTCGAAGGCAGGTGAAGGCCAGTGTTGCCAGCGCCCGGTTGTGGCCAGGTGAACACACGTGCCGATGACCTCCGGGCACGGCAGAATGGGCGTCCCTTTCCCCGATCTGGATTGTTATGGCCGGTGCCAGCCTGTTCATGCTGATTGACGATATCGCCACCCTGCTCGATGACGTGGCGGTGTTGACCAAGCTGGCGGCAAAAAAGACCGCAGGGGTGCTGGGCGACGACCTGGCCCTGAATGCGCAGCAGGTGACCGGGGTGAGTGCGGCACGCGAGTTGCCGGTGATCTGGGCGGTGGCCAAGGGCTCGCTGGTCAACAAGGCAATCCTGGTGCCGGCCGCGCTGGCCATCAGTGCGCTGGAAGTGTGGTTGCGCGGGCGCGGCATCGATATCCCGATCATCATCACCCTGATGCTGGTCGGCGGCAGTTTCCTGTGTTTTGAAGGGGTGGAGAAGCTGGCCCACCACTTCTTCCACAAGCATGACGAGGACCGTCAGATGCAGCGCCAGGCCCGTCTGCAGGCCATGCGCGACACCTCGGTGGACGTGGTGGCGCTGGAGAAGGAAAAGGTTCGCGGGGCGATCCGCACCGACTTCATCCTCTCGGCCGAGGTGATCGTGCTGACCCTGGGCATCGTGGCGGCGGCAAATTTTGGCCAGCAGGTGATGACCCTGGTGGCCATCGCCCTGGCGATGACCGTGTTTGTCTATGGCCTGGTCGGCGGCATCGTCAAGATTGATGACCTTGGCCTGTGGCTGAGCGGCAAGGGCGGGGCGTCGGCGGTGCTCGGGCGTGGCCTGGTGGCGTCGGCGCCGATCCTGATGAAGACCCTGTCGGTGGTCGGCACCCTGGCCATGTTCCTGGTCGGTGGCGGCATCGTGGTCCACAACGTGCCGGCGGTGCACCATGCGGTGGCCGCATTGCTGCCGGCCAGCGGCTGGGGCAACAGCCTGGGCAATGCCCTGGCCACGGTGGTGGTGGGCGTGGTGATCGGGTCGGTGGTGCTGGCCGTGGTCAGCCTCGGCAAACGCCTGTTTGCCGGCAAGCCGGCGCACTGAGCACGGCGTCGCCGGGTCAGATCAGCCCGGTCTCAGACCAGCTCGACCCCGGCTTCGTGGCCGTCGGCGGGCAGGGCTGCCTGCAGGCGGTCCAGGTGCTGGTCCAGTGACAGCTCCTGGTGCCAGCGCATCACGCTGGCGCGTGGCGCCGGGGCACAGGTCTGCTTGACCAGCTCGCGGCGCAGGGCCATCACGCGGTCCTGTGCGGCCAGCAACGAGGCCCCGGGCATGAGCACGACGAACTGGCCTTCGGGCAGGCGCAGCAGTTGTTCCTCGCGGTGCAGGTGGGGGAGCAGGGCACTGGCGAATTGCTGCTGGCGCTGGCTGGCGGCCTGGCGTCCCTGCTGCTGGTGACACAGCAACAGGCCGTGGATGGCCAGCAGGCCGAGGTTGAGTACCGGCATGCGGGCCAGGCTGTCGGCCACCAACCGCTCCATGACGTGGGCGGCAGGCAGCCCGGTCAACGGGTCGCTGGGCAGGTTGCCCTGCCCGGCCGGGGCCTGCAGCTGCTGCACCAGAGCCTGGGCCTGGTCGCGCTGCTGGCAGGCCTGGGCATGCTGCTGCTGCAGGGCAGTGAACTGCAGCTGCAGCTGTGCGGTGTCCCTGGCCAAGGTGTTGAACAGCTCCACCAGCTCGCTGCCGTTGCGCACCTGGCCCAGGGCCAGGGGCAGGGCACGCACCCGGTCCAGGTACTGGCTGCCGCCGGGGCCGAGGGCAAACTCGCTCCAGCAACCGGCCAGTTGCGGGGTGGCATGCTCCAGCGCGCTGCTGGCCTGCTCCAGCCCCTGCTGCAGCATGCCCTGGCGGTAACTGGCCTGGCGCAGGGACTGCAGCGCCTGTTGCAGGGCCGCCGGGTCGCCAGGGGAATCCAGCAGCGGCATCACCTTCTGCACTTCGTCATACAGCCAGCTGTCGGGGCTTAGCAGTTGGCTGATGTTGTCCAGCAGCAGGGCAAACAGGGACAGCAGCAGGGTACGCAGCTCCTGGGCGGCATGGCCGTTGTGCTGCAGCTGCTGGTCAAACAGGCGCAGCTCCTGTTCCAGCGGCTCCAGCGGCAGGCCGGGCTGCCACTGGCGCAGGCCGTCGGCCAGCAGTTCTGCCTGCTCGGCCAGGCTGGCCGGCTGCAGGCTCAGGCTCAGGTTGTCGAGCAGGTTGACGCTGAGGTCACGCAGGCGTTCGCCACTGGTACGCCGGTCACCCAGACCGCTGCTGCTTTCGATGGTGCGGATGTACTTGTCCAGCAGCTGGCGCAGCAGGCGTGCGCCCCGGCTCCAGTCACTTTCGGCGCAGGCGGCCTGCAGGCGCAGGCCCATGTCGGCCAGCTCGCCGCCCAGCCCGGACAGGCCATCGGCGAAGGCCAGCAACAGGGCCTCGGGATGGTTGAGGCCGGCAAAACGGCGTTCGAGCATTTCCCGGCTGGCCTGCGGCGGGCGCTGTGGCTCGCCGGCCGGCGCCGGCCAACTGGCGGGGGCGCTGGCTGCTGCCCGGAACAGGCCATTCAGGCCGTGCCAGGGCGTGGACGATGTGCTGCGGTGTTCTGGCATGGCACCGTTCTGCCGGGACGGGGGAGGGATCAGGAAAGTTAACGGCCGGCGGCCAGCCAGCTTGAGCAGGGCGATTCCCCGCAGCGGGCCGGGAACGGTCACAATGTGCCCTGCGATCTGTTTAGAGACTCCCCATGCGCCGTACCTACCGCCTCGACCTCGAGGGCAAGAACCGTGACCGCCTGATCGAGGCCAGCAAGCACGACATCCGCAAGTACATCCGCCGCGAGCGCCGCAAGGAGCTGCCGGCCGGTGCCGACTTCTGGGATTTTGACGTCCGTTTCGGCCTGGAAGAAGCCAGTGCCGAGGTGATCTTCCCGGCTGACCTGATCCGTCGCGTGGACGCGGTGGTGGCCGAGGGCGGCAACCAGTTCTTCGTGCAGATCGAGCGCAAGCCGGGCACCCGTCCGCCGCGCGCTGCCGGGCAGCCGGCGGCGCAAACCGAGTTCGACGGCCTGGATGACTGATCCGGCCGGCCAGCGGGTACTGTTGCTGGGGGCCACCGGCCTGGTCGGCGGCCATGTCCTGCAGCAGCTGCTGGCCGAGCCGCGGGTGGCGCAGGTCAGCGCGCCGACCCGGCGCGCGCTGGCGCTCACGCATGCCCGCCTGCACAACCCCGTGGTCGATTTTGCCGCCCTGCCGGCCGATGCCGCCTGGTGGGCGGCCGATGCGGTGATCTGCTGCCTGGGCAGCACCCGCAAACAGGCCGGTTCGCTGGCCGCCTTCATCCGCGTGGACCGTGACCATGTGCTGGCGGCGGCGGCCCTGGCGCGTGCGGCCGGTACCCCCTGTTTTGTGCTCAATTCGGCAGTGGGCGCCGATCCGTCCTCGCGCTTTGCCTACAACCGCACCAAGGGCGAGGTCGAGGCGGGGCTGCGTGCCCAGGGCTGGCCGGCACTGGTGCTGGTGCGCCCGGGCCTGATCGGCGGTGAGCGCGCGCAACGGCGGCCGGCCGAGCATGCCGCCGGGGTACTGCTGGAGGCGCTCGGGCCGCTGCTGCCGCGGGCATGGCGGATCAATCCGGCCGGAAACATCGCCGCGGCGATGGTCGAAGCGGCGCTGACCGCAGCGCCGGGCGAGAGCGTGATCGGCGCGGCCGAGCTGGCCTGAGCGGGCGCAGGGCGCCAGCGGCTCAGCCGGGCAGGGACTGCCCGCCGTCCACCGCCAGCACCTGGGCGGTGATCCAGCGCGCCGCCGGGCTGCACAGGAACACGGCGGCCTCGGCCACCGCCTCGACATCACCGAAACCACCAAACGGAATGCTGTCGCGGATGCGCGCGTACAGCTCGGGCGCCTGCTCGCGCCGGCGTTCCCACAGGCCGCCGGGAAACTCGATCGAGCCCGGGGCAAGCGCATTGACCCGGATCTTCTGCGTGGCCAGTTCCGTGGCCAGGGCGGTGGTGTAGTAGTTCAGCGCCGCCTTGGCGGTGGAATAGGCCATCGCGCGCGGGGTGGGCCTGAGCCCGTTGATCGAGCTGACATTGAGGATGCAGCCGGCCGCACTGTGCTGCAGCCATGGCAGGGCGGCACGGCTGGCGCGCACGGCGGCCATCAGGTCCACCTGCACGCTGGCCTCCCAGCCGGCCTCGCTGTCGCCGCCGCCGAAACCGGAGGCGTTGTTGACCAGGATGTCGATCCCGCCCAGGGCCTGCGCTGCGCTTTCCACCCAGGCCTGCAGCTGGGCGGCATCGGCCAGGTCACAAGCATGGGTGTGCAACGGCAGGCCTTGGGCGGCAAACAGCGCCTGCGCCTGGGCCAGCCCGGCGTCGCCACGGGCACAGATGGCCACCCGGGCACCGGCACGGGCCAGCCCTGCGGCAATGCCAAAGCCAATGCCACGGCTGCCGCCGGCAACCAGGGCACGGTGGCCGGTGAGGGGGAGCAGGGTCATGGCGATATCCAGGTGGCAAAAGAGCCGGGGATTATCGCTGGCCGGGCCTGCGCAGGGGACGCTTCCCGGCCAGCCACCAGCCGACGGCGGCCTGGCTGCCGTACATCAACGCCTCCCCGCTACGCTGCAGCAGGCCGCGTACGCTGCCCAGTTCCGGGGTGAGCATGGCCACAAACAGGCCGAACCACAGCACCACCAGCAACAGCCAGCCCAACCGTTGCCAGATCTGCAGGCCCGGGGCACAGGCCAGCAGGGTCACCCCCAGCCCGGTACCGGTATAGGTGAACACGGCCAGCACGTTGTGCAGTACCTGGGACAGGCTGCCATCAGCCGGACAGCCCAGATCACACGGGAACAGGGCCGAGCCGATCCAGGCCAGTGGCTCGCAGAACAGCAGGGCCAGGCCGACGATCTGCACCCCGCGCGGGCGCCAGTGGCGCCAGAAGCTGGCCAGGGCGATGGCAAACAACACGCCCGAGGGCAGGTAGCCGGCCCAGTTGACCCAACCGGCACAAGGCGCGCCGGTGGCGCCCAGCTCGCTGATGTACTGCGCCACGGGGTTGTAATCGGGCCGCAGCACCCCGGGCAGCACGAACACGGTGAACAGCCAGCTGGCGGCAGTCAGGGCAATCCAGAAGCGGGTGCTGCGCATGCGGCCATCCTGTCATCCCGAGGGTGACAGGGAGTATCAGCCGTGTTCGGGCTGGTGGGCAAAACGCGGCTGGGTCTGTCCATCCACGACCACGTTTTCCACGAACATCGCATACGGCCGTACCCACAGCGCGCCGTCGCCGTAGAGCTGGCGGTAGAGCACCAGCACTTCCTGGGTTTCGCTGTGCCGGCACAGTGCCACCACCTGGTAGGGCTGGCCCTTGTAATGGCGATAGCGCCCGGTGGGCAGGACGGGCAGGGGCGGCAGGTCGGACATGGTGGGCTCCTTCAGCGGGGGGAGCCATTGTGCGCGGCATCGCGCGGACAAAAAAAGCCGGGCTGGCAGCGGCCAACCCGGCTTTGGCGGCACTGGCCTTACTGGGCCAGGGCGAGGTCGTCGAGCATCGCGCGCAGGAAGCGGGCGGCTTCGCCGCCAGTGCAGGCGCGGTGGTCGAAGCTCACCGACAGCGGGATCACCTTGTGGGTTTCCACCCCGCCCATCACCGGGGTGAGCTGGAAGCGGGCACGCCCGGCACCGACGATGGCCACGCTCGGCGGCACCACCACCGGGGTGGCATAGCGGCCGGCAAACATGCCGAAGTTGGACAGGCTGATGGTGTGCCCGCTCAGCTCGCTGGCCGGGATCGAGCGCTCTTCCACCTGCTGGCGCAGGCGCTTGATGCCTTCACGCACGCCACGGGCGTCGAGCATGTCGGCATTGCGCAGGGCCGGCACGAACAGGCCGTCCTCGGTGTCCACGGCAATGCCGATGTCCACCTGGCGGTGCAGGGTGCGGGTCAGGTTGGCGCCATCGAACCAGGCGTTCATTGCCGGCACCGCCTGGCAGGCCACCACCACCGCACGCACCAGGCGGGCGGTGACGTCGTTGCCCGGCAGCCAGGCATGGATGTCGGCATCGTCATTGAGGGTGGTCGGCACCACCTGGGCATGGGCATCAGCCATCACCCGGGCCATGTTGCGGCGCACGCCCTTGAGCGGCTGCGGCTGGCCGAAGGCGGTGTCCTCACGGCCCGGCGGGCGGGTGCGCATCGGCTTGCCGGCGGCCGACAGGGTGGTGCGTTCGGCGGCCAGCGGGGCGCTGGCAACCTCGGCCGGGGCGGCCGCGGCAGCGGCCGCGCGCTGCACCGGTGCGGCCTGGCCAACCGGTGCGCTGCCATCGGCAGCGGCCTGCTTCACATCCTGCATGGTCACCGCGCCATCGGCGCCGCTGGCGCGTACGCGGGCCAGGTCGACGCCGAGCTTGCGCGCCATCGCGCGCACCGCCGGCACCGCCTTCACACCGCCCACGGCAATGGCCGCTTCGGTGTGCACGGCATTGGAGCTGACCATCGCCCCGACCACGGTGCCCTCGTCGGCACGTTCGCTGCTGGCCGCCGGCACCGGCGGCGGTGCGGCTGGCGCGGGGGCAGGCGCCGGCGCCGGTGCCTGGCCATGGTGGTGGCCGGTGTCCTGGCCTTCGGCACGCTGTGGCAGGCTGGGGTCGATCTCGAACAGGGCCAGCTCGTGGCCGGTGATCACGATGTCACCGGCATTGCCGGCAAGCTTGAGCACCTTGCCCGAGACCGGCGAGGGTACTTCGACCACGGCCTTGGCGGTTTCCATCGACACCAGCGGCTCGTCCAGCTTGATGACATCGCCAACCTTGACGAACCACTCCACGATGGTGGCGTCCGGCAGGCCTTCGCCGAGGTCGGGCAGGTGGAAGCTCTTTGTTGCGCTCATGCAGGTTTCTCTGAAGGTGCAGGGGCCGGTGGCGCAAGCGCGCACCGGCCGGATCAAGGGTGGGCCGTGGCTCAGCCGTTGGCGATGGTGCGCTTGGCAGCGGCAACAATGCGCTCGACGCTGGGCAGGTACTTCATTTCCAGGCGGAACAGCGGGATATGGGTGTCATAACCGGTGACCCGCTCGACCGGGGCGAGCAGGTCATACAGCGAGTGCTCGGCCAGGCGGGCGGCAATCTCGGCACCGAAACCGGCGGTCTTCGGCGCTTCCTGGATGACCACGCAGCGGCCGGTACGGGCGACCGATTCGGCGATGGTGTCAAAGTCCAGCGGGCGCAGGGTGGCCACGTCGATCACCTCGGCGCTGATGCCCTCGGCGGCCAGCGCATCGGCCGCTTCCAGCGCTTCCTTGACCTGGGCACCCCAGGCCACCAGGGTGACGTCGGTACCGTCACGCAGCACGAAGCACACGTCCAGCGGCAGCGCCTCGCCGTCATCGACCACCAGTTCCTTGTACTGGCGGTAGATGCGCTTGGGTTCGAAGTAGATCACCGGGTCCGGCTCGCGGATTGCCGCCAGCAGCATGCCGTAGGCGCGCTGCGGGCTGGACGGCATCACCACGCGCATGCCCGGCACGTTGGTGAACATCGCCTCGTTGGCCTCGCTGTGGTGTTCCGGGGCGCGGATGCCACCGCCCCACGGCACGCGCAGCACCATCGGGCAGGTCAGGCGGCCACGGGTACGGTTGCGCAGGCGCGCGGCGTGGCAGATCAGGTGGTCCAGCATCGGGTAGACGAAGCCGTCGAACTGGGCCTCGGCCACCGGCTTCATGCCCTGCACGGCCAGGCCGACGGTCAGCCCGGCGATGGTGGTTTCATCCAGCGGGGTGTCCAGCACGCGCTCGCTGCCGAATTGCTGCTGCAGCCCGGCGGTGGCGCGGAACACGCCGCCATTGACGCCGACGTCTTCGCCCAGCACCAGCACCGAGGGGTCGTGGCGCATTTCCCAGGCCAGGGCCTGGGTGATGGCTTCAATCAGGGTGATCGGCTGGGCGGTCATGACGGCCTCGCTGCGCTGGCTGTGGCTCTGGGGTTCGGAAGTGCTGCTGGTGTGCGGGGCGTGGCGCAGGTCATCCATGGCGGTTCTCCAGCGCGATGGCGGCGGCACGCTGGGCCAGCAGTTCCGGCGGCGGGTCGGCGTAGAGGTAGTCGAACATCGCCTCCACCGGCGGCACCGGGGTGGCCAGGTAGGCGTTGACCTCCTCGTCCACGCGCTTGGCGCATTCGGCGTTCCAGTCCGCTTCCAGCTGCTCGTTCCAGACCCCGGCGCGGGTCAGGTAGCTGCGCAGGCGCAGCATCGGCTCGCGGGTCCAGGCGTCGGTGACCTCGGCGCTGTCGCGGTAGCGGCGGGCGTCATCGGCGGTGGTGTGGTCGGAGAGGCGGTAGGTCAGCAGTTCCAGCACGGTGCCACCGTCGCCGGCCAGGGCACGCTCGCGCGCCTGCTGCATGGCCACCATCACCGCCAGCAGGTCGTTGCCGTCCACCTGCAGGCAGTGCAGGCCACCGGCCAGGCCCTTCTGGGCCAGGGTCCGGGCGCCGGTCTGGGCGCTGCGCGGCACGCTGATCGCCCAGCCGTTGTTGACCACGCACAGGATCAGCGGGAGCTTGTAGGCACCGGCCGAGTTCACAGCGGCGTAGAAGTCGGTCTTGGAGCTGCCGCCGTCGCCGCACACGGCCACCGCGATCTGGTTCTGCTGGCGCAGCTTGAACGCCAGCGCCGAACCGGCCGCATGCAGGCACTGGGTGGAGATCGGCACGCAGATCGGGAAATCGTTGGCGGCATCACTGTTGCGGTCGTAGTCGCTGCCGCGCTCGTCGCCGCCCCAGTACAGCAGCACGTCGCGGATGCGCACGCCACGCACCAGCATGGCGCCGTATTCGCGATAGCTGGGGGCGAACACGTCGCCGCTGCGCATCACCGCGCCGATGCCGACGTGGGCCGCTTCGTGGCCCAGGCAGGAGGCATAGGTGCCCAGCTTGCCGGTGCGCTGCAGGGCCACGGCCTTGCTGTCGAACAGGCGGGTCATCAGCATCTGCTTGAAGAACGGCACCAGGGCGGCCGGGTCACGCAGGTTCTCGGGCAGGTCGTTGCGCAGCAACTGACCGTCATTGTCCAGGTATTGCAGGTGGTGGATCTGGTATTCGGCGGAAACCGTCATTGCTGCGACATCCCTACAGATGGTTTCAATTGAAAGGACATCCTAGGCAAGTTGTGGCCAAAAGCCCGCTTGCGGTGCAGCAATTGGCTGCCGTACGGCAAACGAACGGGGGACGACCATTGGCCATCCCCCGTTGTTTTCATTGCTAAAACACGGCTCAGTAAGCGCCGTTGTAGCTGCCGCTGTTGTTGCCGGTGTCCGCCTCGTTGCTGCTGCTGGAGACCGTGCCGTTGACCTGCAGCACGCCGTTGGCCGGCACCGGGCGGGTGTTGGCCTTCAGGCTGAAGCTGGCGCTGGCGCCGGCGGCCAGGCTGGCAGTGGTGCAGCGGAAGCTGGCCTGGCGGTTGCCGTTGGTGGTCTTGGCGCAGGACCAGCCGGCCGGTGCACTGACCGAGGCGGTGGTGGTCAGGGTGTTGCCCTCAAGCAGCAGCACCGGGTTGGCAGCGGCCAGCTGTCCGATGTTGCTCACCGTGGCAGCCACCGGCAGGGTCAGGCCGCTGGCCGGCACTTTGGCCGGGCCGGACAGGCTGATGGCCAGGTCGGCCATGGGCACCGCCGCCGGGGCCACATCGACCCGGACCTCGGCGCTGTTGTTGCCCGGTTGCGGATCATTGGTCTGCGCGCTGGCGGCCAGCGCCAGGTTCAGGGCACGTCCGGCCAGGCTGGCATCGGTGGTCACCCGGCTGCTGAAGCTGGCGGTGGCGCCGGCGGCCAGGGTGTTGATGGTGCAGGTCACCGTGGTGGTGGTGGTGACCACCGGGGCGGCACAGCTCCAGCCACTGGGCAGGGTGCCCATCACCGGATTGATTGCGGCATCAAACACCAGGGCAACGGCAGCCTGTTCGGCCGCGGCCGGGCCGTTGTTGACCACGCTGCCGGTGAAGGTGACGTCCTGCCCGGCCTGCACCGCGTAGACGTCGGCATTGGCGGCCACGCCGAGGTCGGCGAACTGCTGCACCGCCAGCTGGATCAGCACCAGGGTCGGGTCATGGTCGGCCAGCCGGGTCGGGGTGTCACCGGCGTTGCGGGCGATTTCCGGGAAGTCGGCGTTGATCCGTGCATGGCTGACCCGCAGGTTTTCAACCTCGCTGGCGTTGAGCATGGCGCTGCTGGCAATCACGTGGTCCAGCGACTGCACCACACCGCCGTAGGTGTAGCTGTAGCTCGATTCCGGCGGCAGCAGCCAGGTCAGGGTCTGGTAGTCGGGGCTGACCAGATCGGCGCCGTCGCCGCTGACGATGGTTTCATCGTCAGCCGATGGCTGGCCGGTGATGGTGCCCATCGCATCGACATAGCCGTCGTTGAACTCGAAGGCGTTGAAGTCACCCATTACCAGCACGCGCTCTTCCGGGTTGCCCTGCTGTCGGGCCTGCAACAGCTCGGCCAGGAACACCGCCTGCTGATGGCGCTTGGCGCGCACGCGCTCGCCGGCGGCGTCATCGGTGTCGTTGCCGTTGAGCGAGCGCTGGTGGACCACGATCGCGGTCAGCGGGAACTGGCGGCCGTCGGCGAAGTTGACCACCGCCTCCAGCGACAGCGGCGGGCGGTCGTTGAGCAGGCTGCTGGTACCGTCCGGCTGGATCCACTGGGTGTTCTTGCCGTGCTGCTCGACCAGGCCGACCTGCACCCGCGGCACCCCAGCGGCGACTTCGGCGGTCTTGACCAGGAAGCCGACATCGATGCCGCCGACGTCGTTGCCTTCCATCAGGTAGGCCTTGTACTGCGGGTCGGGCTGGCCATTGGCCACCGCATCGGCATTGACCCGGTTGGCCAGGGTGGTCAGCACGGCCAGGTTCTCCACCTCCACCGCACCGAGGATGTCGGGGAAGTGCAGGTAGTTGCGGATGCCCAGCGAGGCCTTGTTCAGACGCTTGTCGTAGGCGGCACTGGTGAGCACCGGCTCGCCGATGGCCGGGTCGTTGTTGTCATCAAAGAAGCGCTGCAGGTTGTAGGTGGCCACGTTGATGTCGTCGGCCAGCGGGGTGGCGGCCGGCTTCGGCACATCGTTGCCGTCGCACTCCACCGCCGGGGTCGATTCGGGGTAGATGGTGTAGCGGCGGAAGGTGTAGTCCAGCGGGCCGGTGACTTCCAGCACGCGGCAGTTGGAAGCCAGGTTCAGGCGTTCGGCGCCGATCGCGCCGCTGCTCACCGCCAGCAGTTCCGGGTTGCTGTCCCAGCGCGGCACATTGGCCGGGGCACTGGCCGGCAGCAGGTCCGGCAGCTGGATGCCCGGCTCGCGGAACGAGCGCGGCACGCCGGTGACCACGGCATGGAACACGCCGTTGCTGGAGCCGTTGGCCTGGGTTTCGTTGACCGAGCCGCCGGTGGGCGCGTTGACGGTCAGGCTGGGGGCGCTGACGCGCATGCCCTCGTAGCGTTCCAGCTGGTCCACCGCGCCGTCGGCGGCCGGCAGCGAGGTGGTCAGCAGTACCGGGGCCGGCAGCGGCTGGCCGCTGGCGGTGACGGTCACGCTGGGGTTGGTCAGCTCGGTCAGCGGCGGCTGCTGCGGGTCGGCGCTGGGAACGTATTCCAGTACCGTGCCCTGCACCGTCACCAGGGTGCCGGGCACCACGTTGGCTGCCGGCGCGGCGCCGGTGTAGACATAGATGCCGCGCGAGGCATCGGCCGGGTGCGGGCCCTCGCTGTCCGGGGTCTGGATGAAGAAACCGGCGGTACGCACACCGGTAACCACGCCGCGGGTGGTCACCACCTGGCCCTCGAACGGAGAGCGCGCACCGCTGCCCTGGATCGCACTGATCGGCAGGGTGACGAAGTCGTCATTGATGATGGTGCCGGTGGTGCTCAGGGAGCCAGGGAAAGCCCCTTGGACGTTGCTGATTTCCAGCTGGAAGGTTTCGTCGGGTTCGGGGGAAGTGTCGCCATTGACCAGCACGGTGACACTGGTGCTGGTGCTGCCTTCGGCAATGACCAGGCTGCCATTGGCAGCCACATAGTCGCTGCCCGCGGTGGCAGAGCCATCAACGGTGCGGTAATCAAAGCTGACACCACCGGCCGGTGCCGGAGCACTCAGGCTGATGGTGAAACTGAAGGCGCTCGTGCCGCTGTCGCCCTCGGCCAGGCTGATGGCCGGGGCGGAAATCAGCAGCTGGCCATTGGCGCCGCAGACATGGGCCGCGCTGGCGCTGTTGCGCGGGGCCGGGGCGGCGGTGGTGAAGTCGGCGGCGTTGTTGTTGCTGTCGGTGCAGCCATTGTCGGCACGCATGATGGCCTGGGTGTTGCTCATCGCCGGAGCCACCGAGCCTTCGGCGCAGTTGGCGGTGCCGATACCGACCAGGTCGACCACGGCGGTCGGGCAGGCACCGGACAGGGCACCTGTGGCATTGACCAGGGCGACCTTGGCATTGGCCCCGGCCATGGCGATGGTGCCGATGGCATCGGGGGTGGGCAGGGCAACGCTGCCGCCGCTGCCGTCGGCCTGTTTGATCAGGTAGTAGCCGCCGGCGGCAATGCTGCCGCTCAGGGCGGTGGTCTGCCAGCTGGTGCCGGCGCTGGCGGCGTACTGGATGGTCCAGCCGTTCAGGTCCACCGCCGAGGTGCCGTTGTTGTGCAGCTCGATGAAATCGCTCTTCAGGGTGGCGCCGGTGTTGCCGCCTCCGCCATAGACCTGGCTGATGACGACCTGGGCGTGTGCACTACTGGCAAGCAGGACGCCGGCGACCGCGGCGGCAAGGGGTAAAACGCGCATGACAGGAATTCCTCTACGGTTGAATGGGACGGCAGGGGACGGCCAATGGGGGTTGGTCAAAATATTGACAGATAAACAATTCGTGAATATGACAGCTGGGCGCTCCCGTAGCAAAACCCATGGGTACCCGGCAAAACCCATGGCACTTGCCCTGCTGGCAGATGAATGGCAACGTCACTACTTTGATTTACAAGGAAAATTGCCCGGATGACTGTTCCGACCGCCACCCCGCGTGGGCTGATGGCGCGCTTTCTTGATGTGATCGAGAAGGCCGGCAACCGCCTGCCCGACCCGGCAGCACTGTTTGCCTTGCTGATGCTCACTGTCTGGGGCCTGTCCTGGGCGCTGTCGGGAATCAGCTTCGAGGCCATCGATCCACGCAGCGGCGAGCCGATCCGCGTGGTCAACCTGCTTTCCGGCGATTCGCTGGCCGCGTTCATGGCCAACATGGTCAAGGTCTTCCTCGGCTTTGCACCGTTGGGCGTGGTGCTGGTGGCCATGCTCGGGCTGGGGGTGGCCGAGCACTCGGGCTTCATCAATGCCGGCCTGCGCCGCGCGCTGAGCGTGACCCCCAGGGCCCTGCTGACCCCCGCCCTGGTGGCGGTGGCGGTGCTTTCGCACGTGGCGGTGGATGCCGGCTACGTGCTGGTGATCCCGCTGGGCGGGGTGATCTTCTACGCCGCCGGGCGCCACCCGCTGGCCGGCATTGCCGCGGCCTTCTGCGGGGTGTCCGGCGGGTTTTCGGCGACCCTGTTCGTGCCGTCCTCGCTGGACCCGATGCTGGCCGGCTTCACCCAGGGCGCCGCGCACATCCTGGACCCGTCGGTGGTGGTGAACCCGCTCAACAACTGGATCTTCACCACGGTCTCGACCTTCCTGATCGTTGCCATCGGCTGGTTTGTCACCGACCGCATCGTCGAGCCGCGGCTGCAGGCGATGAAGCTGGACGGCAACACCGCCGACCTGCCGAAGATGGAACCGCTCACCGCCACCGAATCGCGCGGCCTGCGCTGGGCCCTGGTTGCCATGGCGGTGGCCGCGCTGCTGTTTGTGGCCACCCTGTTGCCCGAATCCAGCCCGTGGCGTGCCCCGGCTGCCGCCGTGCCTGAAGGCAGCCACCCGCTGCTGGTGGCCGCCGCGCCGGTGATGCAGTCCATCGTCTCGCTGATCTTCGTGTTCTTCCTGCTGCCGGGCGTGGTCTACGGCTATGTGGCCGGCAGCTTCAAGACCCACCGCGACGTGATCGGGGCGATGAGCAAGTCGATGGCCGGGATGGGCTATTACATTGTCATCGCCTTCTTCATTGCCCAGTTCCTGGCCGGCTTCAACGGTTCGGGCCTGGGTACCCTGATGGCGGTGGAAGGCGCGGATTTCCTCAAGGGCCTGGGCCTGCCGATGTGGCTGACCATCATCGGCCTGATCGCGATGACCGGCGTCGTCAACCTGTTCATTGGCTCGGCCTCGGCCAAGTGGGCCCTGCTGGCACCGATCATGGTGCCGCTGATGATGCAGCTGGGGGTGTCGCCGGATTTGACCCAGGCCGCCTACCGGGTGGGCGACTCGATGACCACCATCCTGACCCCGCTGATGCCGTATTTCCCGCTGATCGTGGTGTTCTGCCAGCGCTATGTCACCGGCGCCGGGATCGGCACCCTGGTTTCGATCATGCTGCCTTACTCGATTGCCCTGAGCCTGTTGTGGACCTTGTTGCTGCTGGCTTTCTGGGGTTTGGGCATTCCGTTGGGGATCGGTGCCAGCTACGTCTATCCGGCCACCTGAATGCGTAGCCGGCGGGGTTGTTGCCGCACTGCCGTTTGACGACAGCCCTGTTGCAGCGGTAAACCGTGTCACGTTTTCACGCCGGGACAACGTCCCGGCTCCCATTCACCTGGAGCGCCATCCCCAATGAGTTCGCCAACGAACAAGACAGCGGCCGAGCCGTCTGTCGATCCCACCTTCAATCCGCCGCCGGCAGGCGACTTCCTCGGCCACCCGCGCGCGCTGTGGAACCTGTTCGGCACCGAGTTCTGGGAACGCTTCATGTACTACGGCATGCGCGCCATGCTCGCGGTGCACATTGCCTCGGCCTTCTTCGCCCACCTCTCCGGCGCCGAGGCGCGTGAACAGGCTTCGCTGACCTACGGTGGCTTCACCGCGCTGGTCTACATGACCGGCATCGCCGGTGGCTTCATTGCCGACCGCATCCTGGGCTACCAGCGCTCGATCATGCTCGGCGGCGTGCTGATGGCCATCGGCAGTTTCATGCTGATGGCGCCGGACCTGACCACCTTCCTGGTCGGCCTGGCAGTGATCGTGGTCGGCAACGGCCTGTTCAAGCCGAACATCTCCACCATGGTCGGCAAGCTCTACGCCCCGGGTGATGCACGCCGTGATTCGGGCTTCACCATCTTCTACATGGGCATCAACTCCGGTGCCCTGATCGCGCCGTTGATCTGCGCCTCGCTGATCGGCAGCAAGTTCGGCTACCGCTGGGGCTTCTTTGCCGCGGCGATGGGCATGATCCTGGGCCTGGTGGTGTTCCAGATCGTCAAGGGCTGGCTGGGCCATGTTGGCACCGCGCCGGCCGGCAAGCAGGGCTGGGCACCGGTGTTCAAGGTGCTGGCCATGTGCGCCCTGCTGGTGGTGCCGGTGTTCTTCCTGCTGAGCAAGTCCGACGTGCTCGGCGGCCTGCTGATCGCCATGATGCTGGCGCTGGTGGCCTACTTCCTGTACAGCGGCTTTGCCAGCGGCTCCAAGCAGCAGCTGCACCGTTACATCGCCATGCTGATCCTGTTCGTGGCCAACATCCTGTTCTGGTCGCTGTTCGAGCAGGCCGGCTCGTCGCTGAACTTCCTGGCCCAGGATTTCGTGCGCATGCCGGATGTGACCATCTTTGGCTGGACCCCGACCTTTGAGCTGTTCCAGTCGGTCAACCCGATCTTCATCATCACCCTGGCTCCGATCTTCGCCACCTTGTGGGTGAAGCTGGACAAGGCCGACTGGAACCCGTCGATTCCGCGCAAGTTCTCCTACGGCCTGCTCGGTGCGGCGCTGGGTTTCTACATCCTGGTGTTTGCGATCAACCACACCGTGGGCGATGACGGCAAGATTTCCTGGTCCTGGCTGACCCTGACCTACCTGATCCACACCATGGGTGAGCTGTGCCTGTCGCCGATCGGCCTGGCCATGGTCACCAAGCTGGCCAAGCCGAGCGAGACCGGCCTGGCCATGGGTGGCTGGTTCCTGTCCATTGCGATGGCCAACTTCGTGGCCGGGCGCATCGCGGCGATTGCCTCCGGCGGTGGTGCCGAGGGTGAGGCCGGCTCGTCGCTGGCCCAGTACGCGGGCACCTTCAACCAGCTGTTCCTGCTGGGCCTGGTGATCGCGGTGCTGTTCTTCCTGGCCGCACCGCTGATCAACAAGCTGATGCACGGCGTGAAGTAAGCACCCGGCAGCCCGGCCTGGCCCGGGCTTTGGACAGCAAACCGGCGGCGCCCCCTGTGGGCGCCGCTTGCGTTTGGGGGTTCAGAATGCGCGGCGGTGGCCGCTAACCCGGCAAGGGCTGCTGTTGCCTGCCCACCCTGTTCCCCCATTGCCTGCCCATGTCTGACACCGTTCTCGAGCCCCGGCCGCCATCCACCGCAACGACCCTGTCGCTGCCACCGGTGGCCAGCCTGCTGGATGACCACACCCCGCCGGATGCGGTGGCCGAGGGCGACAGCGTGGTGGCCGGGATCACCGCCGCCGTGGCCGATGATGAAGCCGGAGCCGACGGGGCGCCGCAGTGGGGGCAGTGGCGGCTGCCGGCAGTCACCGTGCCGGACAACCTGCGCCTGCAGACGGCGGTGGCACGGCTGGTGGTACAGAAGCAGCGTATCGATGCGATCGTGCGTGAAGGTCAGCTCGATGGGCTGTGGCCGGCATCGTGGCTGGGCCTGGACGGGCGCAGCATCGACCTGACCGCCTTTGTCCATTCGGTGCTGCCCTTCATTCCCGCCACTGGCCAGGGGCAGACCGCCGCCGGCCGGGTCAACCTGAAATACACCCTGGGCGATGACAGCCGCTGGGACCGCCGGCAGGTGGCCCGGCCGCGGGCCCTGGCCGAGCGTCTGGGTGCCGACGAGCGGGCCCTGCCCGGCCAGCCCGACCAGGCCGAGGTCAGCCTGATCTCGCCGCTGGGCCTGTGCGTGCCGACCCAGGGCAAGTCACGGGTCGGCTTCCTGCGCCAGATGGGCGCAGCCAGCATGGCCGCGCGGGTCACCGCGCTGGCCTATCCGCCGCCCAGCCAGCTGGCCCTGTACGCGGTGGCCCCCGGTGGCCAGGCCCAGGTCTGGTGTGTGCTGGGCCAGCGCCAGGTGCGCCGGCTGCAGGCGCACTGGCTCAGCGTGCCCCTGCTCAATGGTTACGGGGTGGCCGAGCCCAAGCCCTGGCCGGAAAGCTGGCCGCCGGAAGAGGCGGTGGCCCAGGCCCTGGCCGAATGCCGTGGCCAGGGCGTGCCCGAAGTGGACCTGGTCGGCCTGTCGCACCGCTTGATCCGCCAGGCCCAGGGCCTGCGCTGGGTCAGCACCAACCTGCTGCAGATGCGCAACTGGCTGCCGCGCTGGCGTTTCTTCCTGTCCAGCTTCATTGGCCTGCCGGCGCTGTTGCTGCTGGTGGCGATGCTGGCCCTGCCGCGGGCGGTGGAGGCGGCGGCGGTGGCCGCCATTCTCGGCTTTGCCGGTGGCGCGGTGGCCGCGCTGGCCGTGCCCTGGGTGATTGCCCGCCAGCGTGATGTGAGCTGAGCCGGCCGCATGGGCCGGACACGACTCAGTCCTGTGGCGGCATGCGCGGCAGGCCGTGTTCGGCCAGGCGCATGATCAAGGTTTCCAGCAGGGCTTCTTCTTCCTCGCTGAGCACGCTCATCAGCCGACCTTCCATCTCCAGCACCATCGGCGCGATGGTCTCGTAGACCTCGTAGCCGGCTGCCGACAGCGCCAGCACCGAGCGACGGCGGTCATCGCCGTGGGTCTCGCGTTTGATGAAGCCACGTTCCAGCAGCCGGGCCACGGCGCGCGAGACGGCCACCTTGTCCATTGCCGAGTGGTCGGAGACCTCGCTGGCCGACGAGCCCGGGTACAGCGCCAGGATGGTGATCACCCGCCATTCGGGGATGGCCAGGCCGTAACGCTCGCCATACAGCCGGGCAATGTTGGCGCTGACCCGGTTGGACAGCACGCTCAACCGGAAGGGCAGGAAGTGCTCCAGGTTCAATAGGACACGGGAAGCGGCGTTGACGTCGACGTTGCTCATGTTGCACTGCACCTTGCTGGTGGTTTCATATGTAACTATAACCTTCGAAGCCCTACGGGGACCAATGACATTGCACCCGGTGCCAGTGTGGTGGCGGGGATGGCACAGCGGAGGCAAACCATGAACAGCGTACTTTCCCACACCTCACCCGATCCGGGCATGGTTGTCACTACCTTTGACAACCCGATGGGCATCAACGGCTTTGAATTCGTCGAATTCGCCGCCCCCGCCGGCCACGCCGCGGCCATGGCCGACTACCTGCGCCAACTGGGTTTCACCGCCATTGCCCAGCACCGCAAGCGCGCCATCACCCTGTTCCGCCAGGGCACCATCAACTTCCTGCTCAACCAGGAAAGCGAGGGCTTTGCCGCCGATTTCGCCGCTGCCCACGGGCCGTCGGCATGTGGTTTTGCGATCCGCTTCAAGACCGCGCCGGAACAGGTACAGGCCCATGCCCTGGCCAATGGTGGCCAGCTGCTTGCCGGCACCGATGCGCAGCGTGCGGTCAACGCCCCGGTGATCGCCGGCATCGGCGACTGCATGCTCTACCTGGTCGATGACGGCAACCACGACCTGTATGCCGACTTCGCGCCGCTGCAGGACGTGGACCAGCACCCGGTGGGGTTTGGCCTGACCTTCATCGACCACCTGACCCACAACCTGTTCGTGGGCAACATGCAGAAGTGGTCGGACTACTACGAGCGCCTGTTCAACTTCCGCGAGATCCGCTACTTCGACATCAAGGGCGCCAAGACCGGCCTGTTGTCCAAGGCAATGACCGCGCCGGACGGCATCGTGCGCATCCCGCTCAACGAGTCCTCCGACGACAAGAGCCAGATCAACGAATACCTGCGCGAGTACAACGGCGAGGGCATCCAGCACATCGCCCTGTTCACCAATGACATCTACGCCAGCGTGGAAGCCATGCGTGCGGCCGGGGTGGCCTTCCTGGATACCCCGGACACCTATTTCGACGTGATCGATGCGCGCGTGCCCGGCCATGGCGAGGATGTTGCGCGCCTGCGCCGGAACAAGATCCTGATTGACGCCGATCCGGAGACCAAGCAGCGCAAGCTGCTGCAGATCTTCACCCAGAACGCGTTCGGCCCGATCTTTTTCGAGATCATCCAGCGCAAGGGCAACGAGGGCTTCGGCGAAGGCAACTTCCAGGCCCTGTTCGAATCGATCGAGCGTGACCAGATGCGCCGCGGCGTGCTGTAACGTTGCCTGCTTTGTCCAGCGAGCAAGCGTGCCATGTTGAGCGAACTGATCACCCTGCTGACCTGCAATGACCTGCAGGGCAAGCAACTGGCCGATGCGGTGTCACGCATCAAGGCAGCACCGATGGATCCGGAACTGGACTGGATCGAGGGCCAAAGCGAGGGCGAGTACATGCAGTTCGCCGTGCTTGCCGAGCTGGGTGACTACTTCGCCATGGGCCAGCAGGCCGGCCAGCTGCACGAGGAGATCAGCGAGCAGTTCGCCGCCCCGCTGGCGGCCCCGGATGATGCGCAGATGCCGCTGGAGGATTACTTCACCTGGCTGGACGCGCAGCTGGCTCAGCGCCCCACGCCCTACGAGCTGCTGCTGTGGGGCAACTTCTTCGACGACAACCTTTACACCTTCATCGTCCGCCGGGCCGATACCGCACGCATCCTGAGCCTGGCCGGCGAGCTGGGCCTGCAGGTGATGCCGGCGGCCATCCCCGGTTGATCCAGACCACGCCTGCCCGGGCCTTCCACGTGAGCGACACCATGCCCCAGAACAACACCGCCTACATGACCGGCTTCGGCAACGAATTCGCCAGCGAGGCGCTGGCCGGCACCCTGCCGGTGGGGCGCAACTCACCGCAGCAGGTGGCCCACGGGCTGTATGCCGAACAGCTGACCGGCACCGCCTTCACCGCCCCGCGGGGGGCCAACCGGCGCAGCTGGCTGTACCGGATCCGCCCGGCGGCGATGCATGGCGAATTCACCCCGTTCGCGCAGCCGCACCTGCATGGCCAGTTCAGCCATGCCGCGGTCTCGCCCAACCAGCTGCGCTGGGACCCGCTGCCGCTGCCGGCCGCGCCCACCGATTTCATCCAAGGCCTGTACACCATGGGCGGCAACGGTGGGCCGGCGGCGCACAGCGGTGCCGGCATCCATATGTATGCGGCCAATGCCGACATGCGCGGGCGCTACTTCTACAACGCCGATGCCGAGATGCTGATCGTGCCGCAGCTGGGCCGGCTGCGCCTGCGCACCGAGCTGGGGGTGATCGAGATCGAGCCGCAGCAGATCGCGGTGATCCCGCGCGGCGTGCGTTTTGCCGTCGAGCTGCCCGATGGCCAGGCCCGGGGCTATGTCTGCGAGAACTTCGGCGCCCTGCTCAAGCTGCCCGACCTGGGCCCGATCGGCAGCAATGGCCTGGCCAACCCGCGTGACTTCCAGACCCCGGTGGCTGCCTACGAGAAGCTGGAAGGCGACTTCGAGCTGGTGGCCAAGTTCCACGGCCGGCTGTGGCGCGCGGACATCGGCCACAGCCCGCTGGATGTGGTCGGCTGGCATGGCAATTACGCGCCGTACCGCTATGACCTGCGCCATTTCAACACCATCGGTTCGATCAGCTACGACCATCCGGACCCGTCGATCTTTCTGGTGCTGCACTCGCCCAGCGATACCCCGGGCACCAGCAACCTGGACTTTGTGATCTTCCCGCCGCGCTGGCTGGTAGCCCAGGACACCTTCCGCCCGCCGTGGTTCCACCGCAACATCGCCAGCGAGTTCATGGGCCTGATCCACGGCGCGTATGACGCCAAGGCCGAGGGCTTCGTGCCCGGTGGCGCCTCGTTGCACAACTGCATGACCGGCCACGGCCCGGATGCGGCCACCTTCGACAAGGCCTCCCATGCCGACCTGTCCAAGCCGGACGTGATCAGCGACACCATGGCCTTCATGTTCGAGACGCGCGGGGTGATCTGCCCGAGCGAGCAGGCCATCAACGCGGCCCATCGCCAGCGCGGTTACCTGGCATGCTGGGCGGGCCTGCAGGCCCACTTCCCGGGCTGAGGCCGCACCGCGCAGCGGCGCGGTCGGGTCAGGGCAGCAGCCGGTCAAGCAGGCCGGCGGCACCGGCCAGGCTGCGGCGGCCGTGGCGCTTGCCGGCAGCCAGGCAGCACCAGCAATACCAGGGAGGCCAGGCCGATGGCGGGGATCCGCAGCAGCTGCCGGCCGGCCTGGAGGGAACCTTCTCCCAGGGCCGGCAGCTGTGGGGCGGCCTGGGTGCAGGCGGCAAGCAGGCGCAGGACGGGCATGACGGTGGCCGGGGCGTCGGGGGCTGCACGCCAGCGGGCCCGGTGCGGGCTGCGCTTTTCCGGGACAGTTTTTGGCGTCAAGTTACAGCGCAGCCGGACGCTGCGCTTCACACAGGTGCAGGCCACCGCCAGCGGGCCATGGCTGCCGGCACAACAGGGCCGGGCAAATTCAAACGGCGTGCACGGGGCACGCGCTCAGCAGTGGTCCTGCTTTTCCGGGTGTTCGACCGGCATCGGCAGGGTGCACTGGTCCCGGTCGGGGTCGGCCTGCGGCGGGGCCGGGCGCTTGTCCAGCATCAGCGACAGGGCCGCCTTGGCCATCAGGTGGGCGCTGACCGGGGCGGTGATGAACAGGAACACGGTGATCAGCAGTTCGCGTGGCTGTGGGTCTTCTCCCAGCACCAGGTGATAGCCCACCGAGGCGGCCAGGATGCAGCCAACACCCAGGGTGGAGGCCTTGGTCGGGGCATGCAGGCGGCGGAAAAAATCCTTCAGTTTCACCAGGCCGACCGCACCGATGACGATGAAGAAGGTGCCGAACAGCAGCAGGGCCGAGAGCAGGATCTTGAACAGGTCTTCGCTGGTCATTCGACGATATCCCGGCGCAGCACGTACTTGGACAGCACCACGGTGGAGCAGAAGCCGAGCATGGCAATCACCAATGCCGCCTCGAAGTAGATCGGTGAATCCAGGTGCATGCCGAACAGCATCAGCTCGGCGATGGCGGTGACCGACAGGGTGTCCAGGGCCAGGATGCGGTCCGGCACCGTGGGCCCGCGCAGCAGCCGCCACAGCGCCAGCAACATGGCCACACCGACGGCGTGCATGCACACCACCACCGTGGTTTCGATGATCAGGTCGGCATTCATGGGAACAGCTCCATCAAACGCTTCTCGTAGCGGGATTTGATATCGGCCACCAGTTCGGCCTCGTTGTCGATGTGCAGGACATGGATCAACAGGTGGCGGCGGTCATTGGACAGGGCCACCGACACCGTGCCCGGGGTCAGGGTGATCATGCTGGTCAGCGCGGCGATACCGTGGATGTTGTTGATCTCCAGCGGCATCCAGATGAAGCCGGAATTGAGCCGTTCTTCCTTGCCCAGTACCTGGCGGGCCACCCGCAGGTTGGACAGCAGGATGTCCCACAGCACCACCAGCAGCAACAGCGGCAGTACCCGCAGCTTGCCGATGCGGGCAAATTCACGGTCGATGCGGGCCGCGAACAGTGGGATCACCAGGCCGAGCACGGCCCCGAACAGGAACTGGCCGGGGGTGAAGCTGTCGGCCAGCATCAACCAGAAGGCGATGATGGTCAGGCTCAGCACCCAGGACGGGAACAGTCGGCGCAGCAGGGGCGTGTGCTTGTTCATGGGGCACGGACCTCGGTCGGGGTGCTGCGCACCTGTTCGATGTAGCGGCCCGGCTCGAGCAGCTGGGCGGCGATGGCATCGGTGTGGCGCATCAACGGGCCGGCAAACGCACTCATGCCCACGCCCAGTACGATCAGCAGCACGCTGGCGATGGTCTCGGTGGGCCGGGCCGGGACGGCGGCCGGGCTGGGTTGGGGCACATTGTCCTGGTCACCGGGCACGCGCCAGAACAGACGGATGCCGGCGCGGGTGATGCCGATGATCACCA
>JBJEWP010000134.1:0-12649 GCA_051885115.1 Stenotrophomonas sp.
TGAGCTCCAGCAGCTCGGCCACCTGGTCCTGGGCCAGGGCCTTGGTCGGGAACAGATAGAGCGCTTTTGAAGCCGGCGTCTTGCGACTGTGCCCGCCCATCGCCGCGGCCACCACCGGCAGGGTGTAGCACAGCGATTTGCCTGAGGCGGTGGGGGTGACGATGGCCACGCTCTCGCCGCGCTGGGTCGCTTCCCAGGCCTGTGCCTGGTGGCTGTAGAGCTGGCCGATGCCGCGCGCGCGCAGGGCCGCCTGCAGGGCATCGGGCACGTCATCGGGAATCGGGGCATAGCGGCCTTCGCGCCCGGGCACGGTGAAGCTGCCGGTGACGCGGTCGGCATAACGCTTGCTCAGGCGTTGGCCGAGCAGGGCGCCGTCACGGCTGGGGCGGCCATCGGTGGTGGCCAGGGCCTGTTCGGCGGCAACGGTGCGGGGAGCAATCGGGAAGACCATGGAAAGCAACAAGGCCGAGCAAAGGGGCACAGCTAACCATAGGCCGGTCTCAGCCTCTGCGACGCCTGCCGGAAGTCGGCCTTGGCGGCCGCGGCCAGGGGCGGTGTTGGCAGGGATTCAGGCCGCAGGCAGCTGATCCGGCAAACTCGGTGGTTCCTGTTGCCGGGGCCGCACCGATGAAAACCCTGTTGTGCTTGTTGCTGTGCCTGCCGGCGTTGGCCGTGGCCGGGCCGGATGTTGCCCGGGCGCCGGCCGCTGAGCAGGTGCCTGCCAGTGCGCCGGCCGCCCCGGTGCGTACCCTGGAAACCATCGAGGCGCTGCGCCCGCCTGTGGACTGGACCCCGGATCCGTTTGCCCGCCGCTCCGGTCATTTCGATGGCCGCTTCGGCCGTGGCCCGACTCCGGAGGAGATCGCCCTGCAGCACGGTGGCTACCTGATGTACGGCATCAGCAAGGCCCTGAGCAAGGGCGGCAGCTGGCTCAACCGGGTCACTGGCGGGCCGGCCCAGATCCAGCATGCCAACGCCCGCGATGTGCCGCTGGATGATGAGCAGATTGCCCGCGCCGCGCGCTGGGCGGCACAGCAACCCGCAGCAGTGCCGGATCAGGGCGACTGAATCAGTCTTCGCGGTATTTGCTCTGGGTACCGGGGAAGGCCCAGACCAGGGCATCGGTGATGAAGGCCGGGTACACGCTGCCGTGATCTTCGCCGTCGATCACCCGGTAATCCACGCTCAGCCCGGCATAGCCGCGGCCCTGCAGCACATCGGCGAAGCGCTTGACGTCACCGACCATGTCCTTGCCGTCCGGGCCGTAGCTGCGCGGCTCGTGGCCCGGGCGTTCCCAGCCGCCGATGTACATGCGCACCCGCGCCGGCAGCGTGTTGTTGCCGGCCTGCGCGCGCTGGGCGGCCGAGGCCTGCTCGATGCGGAAGATCTCGCCCTGGTCAAACCACAGCGACGGGCTGCCCAGAATGTAGGTGTGGAACATGTCCGGCTTGGTCAGCAGCACATAGCTGCCGAACAGGCCGCCGTAGGAATGGCCGGCATACGCACGCTGGCTCATGTCGGCGCGGTAGTTGGCCGCCACCAGCGGGAACACCTGTTGTTCGATCACCTCGCGCCAGGCGTCGGCCTGGCCGTATTGCGGGGCCTCGTAGTCGTCCGGGTCGAACCCCGCGCGCTGGCGCGGGTCGGTCGGGGTGTAGTCACGCGAACGGCTGTCGCGTGAGCTCAGGCCATCCTGTGGCGGCAGCCCGACCAGGATGAATTCGGCAAAGCGGTTGTTGCCGCGTCCCATCAGGTTGCGAATGCCATGCAGCATGGCAAATGACCACTGGGCGTCGGTCACGAACAGCACCGGGTAGTGCTTTTCCGGCTGGTTGGCGTAGGAAGCCGGCAGCGAGACCCACACCGGGTACTGGCGGTTGCTGCCGGCAACGCTGATCTGGTGGGTGACGGTTTCGGCCAGCACGACAGCCGAAGCCGACACCACCGGGCTGGCGGGTGCCGGCGCGGGGCTGGTCTGGGGGGCGGTGGCGCAAGCCGAGAGCAGGGCGCTCAAGACAGTGGCACCAAGAATGGCAGAGCGGCTGGCGGTGGTCATGGATGGTCAACGCAGGTGCAGGAGACTGCGTTGATAGCGAAACATCCGGACAAGCGCAAATGGCCGGCCGGCAGCAGGCCTGGCTCAGGGCCGGGGTGTCGGGTCTGGGCCGGCGGTGTGCACGGTTTGTTGCAGCCGCTCCACCGGATAGCCCATGGCCCGGGCCTGCTCGACCAGGGAGTGGTAGGTTTGCGGTGGCAGTTGATGGCTGCGCGACAGGATCCACAGCGTATCGGCATCAGGCCCACCGACCATCGCCCAGCGGTACTGCGGGTCCAGCGCAATGACCCAGTAATCAGCCCATACCAAGGGCAGCCAGGACAGCCAGCCGGGGGCGAAACGGACTTTCAGGCGGGCACTGCCGGCCTCGCCCTGGCGTGCCTGGCCATCAGCCTGGCGGAAATGGCCGTCGGCATCACGGCAACGGTTGCGCACCGCGATGCTGCCATCGGCCTGGGCGGTGTACAGCGCGGTGGTATCGCTGACACAGTGGCGCTGGAAGTACATCGGCAGGTGGGCGATCTCGTACCACAGGCCGGTATAACGCGGCAGGTCGATGGCATCGACAGGCCGGTTGGGCGTTCCTGTGGAGGCCCAGCCCAAGGGGCTGGCCAGCAGCAGGAACATGCCGGCAGTGAGTCGGTGGCAGGCCCGTGGTTTCATGTGCAGGATCCTGTGTGGGGAAGGCAAGTATTGTCGGGCCGCGGCGGTGGTGCCGTGAATCAGGCAGGCGGTGCGGCGGTTGCTGGAACAGACAGCCAGCAGCGGTTCTAATGCCCGCATGCGTTCATCCAAGCCAGCTTCCGTCGCCAACCGCGGCACCCCCGCGCAGCCCACGCTGCACCCGCGCAACCGCTACCAGGGACAGTACGACTTCCCCCGCCTGATGGCCTGCCACCGGCCGCTGCAAGCCTGGCTGGTGGCCACGCCGGGCGGTGGGCAGAGCATCGACTTTGCCAACCCGGATGCCGTACGCGAGCTCAACCGTGCCCTGCTCAAGGCTGATTACGGCATTGCCCACTGGGATATCCCGGCCGGCTACCTGTGCCCGCCGGTGCCCGGGCGGGTGGACTACCTGCACGGCCTGGCCGACCTGCTGGCTGTGGACAACAGTGGCGGGTTGCTGCGTGGCCCGCAGGTGCAGGTGCTGGACATCGGTACCGGGGCCAACCTGATCTACCCGCTGCTCGGCCAGGCCGAATACGGCTGGCGCTTTGTCGGCAGTGACATCGATGCCGGCGCGTTGGCATCGGCGGCGGCCAATGTCCAGGCCAACGGCCTGCAGGCCTTGATCAGCCTGCGCCAGCAGCAGGCGCGCGGCAGCATCTTTGCCGGCCTGATCGAGCCGGCGGACCGCTTCACCCTGACCCTGTGCAACCCGCCGTTCCATGCCTCGGCCGAGGAGGCCGCCCGGGGCAGCCAGCGCAAGCTGGGCAACCTGGCGGCAGGGCGGGCCGGGCGCAAACCTGTGGCCAATGCCGGCAGCCGCGCCCCGGTGCTCAACTTCGGTGGCCAGGCCAACGAGCTGTGGTGTACCGGTGGCGAGGCCTCGTTCCTGCGCCGGATGATCAAGGAAAGTGCGGCCTGCCAGCAGCAGGTGCTGTGGTTTTCCTCCCTGGTGGCCAAGAGCGAGCACCTGGCCGATATCCACAAACAGCTGGCCAAGGTTGGTGCGGCCGAGGTACGCCAGGGAGAGATGGCCCAGGGCAGCAAACGCAGCCGCTTCGTGGCCTGGAGTTTCCATGCCCCCGCCGCACGCCAGGCCTGGCTGGCCGGCCTGGCCTGAGCCTGCGTGTGGTTTACAGTGCGGTGCTGACAAACAGGCCCACGCAACAGGCCATTGCCGCTGCCCACAGCAGCGAGCGCAGGCTGGCGGCGTCACGCAGATAGGCGGCGATGTAACCGGCACGCAGCACGATGAAGGCACAGGCCAGGCCATCTACCAGGCCTTGCCGTACCTCGGCCTGCTGGGCCAGCAGCACGCCGGCGATGAAGATGGGCAGCGCCTCGAAGCTGTTCTGCTGGGCGGCATTGGCACGTGCCTGCCAGCCTTCCAGCCCGGCCATCCACGCGCGTGGGTTGCGGTTGTCGAAACCGCCATCCCGGCGCGGCTTGCCGAACCCGGGGGATTTGGCGATGCCGGCACACACGATCGGCAGCAGGCAGGCAATCAGGACGCAGGCAGTGGCAAGGGTCATGGGATGTCCTTTATCAGGAGGGCAGGGCCCCAGCTTGGCAGGTTGTGGCCCTGCGTGCAGCAGCTGCTGCAGGCGTTACCTTTGTCATCCCTCCGGCGGCGTGGCCATTGGTATAACAAACGCCGACCTTCAGCCTCACCATTTGCGGAGAATCCTTCATGCGTTCGCTCGTTTCCCACAGTGCCCTGGCCTTGGCCCTGGCTACCGTACTTGCCGCTTGTTCGCCGGGTTCTTCGTCGGCGCCGGAGGCCGGCAGTGTCACCAGCGCCGAACAGGTGCAGGCCGAGTCCCGGCGCCTGAATGCCTGGTTTGATGACCAGTATGCCGAGTGGATGACCTTCTCCCCGCTGATGCTCAGCTTCCAGGGCAGCAAGCAGCTCAACGACAAGCTCGATGATGTTTCCGAGGCCGGGGCCGATGCGCGCATTGCCTGGCTGGAGGCCTCGGTCAAGGCGATGGAGAGCCAGTTCGACTTCGACAAGCTCGATGCCGAGACCCAGACCTCGTGGCAGCTGTGGAAGCGCCAGTACGAAAACGAGCGTGACGGCAAGGCGTACCGCCTGAACCAGTACGCGTTCGACCAGATGAACGGCATGCAGTCGACCCTGCCGATGCTGCTGATGAACTTCCACACCGTGGACAGCGAGGCCGATTATCTGGCCTATATCGCCCGTCTGAACGAAGTGCCGCGTTTCTTCGGCCAGCTGCTGGACCACGCCAGCAAGGCCGAGGCCGCCGGCATCCTGCCGCCGCGCTTTGCCCTGGAAGCGGTGGCCCAGCAGTCACGTTCGCTGCTTGCCGGGGCGCCGTTTGCCGCCGGCAGTGACAGTGCCCTGTGGGGCGACCTGCAGCGCAAGGCCGACGCGCTGGTGGAAAAGAAGGTGGTCACTGCCGAGCGTGCCGGCGAACTGAAGGCCCAGGCACGCACCGCGCTGGTGGACAGCGTGCAGCCGGCCTACGGCCGGATCATTGCCTGGGCCGATGCTGCTGCGCCCAAGGCCCTGGTCAACCCGCCCGGTGTGGGCACCACCCAGGCCAGCAACAACGGCGCCGATTACTACCGTTACCAGCTGCGCCAGAACACCACCACCGACCTGAGTGCCGAGCAGATCCACGAGATCGGCCTGGCCGACGTGGCGCGCATCCGCGGCGAGATGGAGGCGATCCAGAAGCAGCTGGGCGTGGAAGGTGACCTGCAGGCGTTCTTCAAGCACGTCACCGCCAACCCGGCACTGAAATACGCCAACACCGATGCCGACCGTGCCCGCTACATGGCCGATACCAATGCGGCCATCGACAACATCCGCAAGGTGTTGCCGGAGTACTTCGGCCTGTTGCCCAAGGCGCCGCTGGAAGTGCGTCGCGTTGAAGCCTTCCGCGAGCAGCCCGGTGCGGCCCAGCATTACTACCCGGGCACCGCCGACGGTTCGCGTCCGGGCATCTACTACATGCACATGTCCGACATGGCGGCGATGCCCAAGACCGAGCTGGAAGTGATTGCCTACCATGAAGCATTGCCGGGCCATCACATGCAGCTGTCCATTGCCCAGGAGCTGAGTGGCCTGCCCAAGTTCCGCACCCAGCTGGTGCTCAGTGCCTATGCCGAAGGCTGGGGCCTGTACACCGAGCGTCTGGCCAAGGAAATGCCGGGCACCTACCAGGATCCGTATTCGGATTACGGCCGCCTGACCTCGGAAATGTGGCGGGCGATCCGCCTGGTGGTGGATACCGGCCTGCATGCCAAGGGCTGGACCGAGGCGCAGGCAGTGGAGTATTTCGCTGCCAACAGCTCGATCCCGCGCGCGGCGATGGAGTCGGAAGTGCGTCGTTACCTGATCATGCCCGGCCAGGCCACCTCCTACAAAATCGGCATGAACAAGATCCTGGAACTGCGGGCCAAGGCCGAAGCAGAGCTGGGCGAGAAGTTCGACATCCGTGGCTTCCACGACACCGTGCTCGGCGGTGGTGCGCTGCCGCTGGACCTGCTGGAACAGCGTGTGCAGCGCTGGGTCGAGCAGCGCAAGGCTGGCTGATCAATTGGTGTTTTGAAATCAAACCCGGTGCCACGTGTGTGGTGCCGGGTTTTTTCTTGCCTTCAATGAAAGGGTGAAGCGTTTGAAATTTTGAATTGGTTTCTTGAAAACCCGGCCCGGCTGCTTCTGCTCGGAGGGCCCCCGCTTGCCGGTTTTTTCATCTGCACCGAGTAGCCAGTGGTCGTGCGGCATCCATTGCAGTGAATGCGTTGTCATGTATTGCATCTTGATCTGCTTTGTTTATTTCCTGATTACAGTCATTGTCGCTGCGGTTTTTGCCGGGATTTCTTCGGGTTGGGTGATGGCTGTCGTGGCATTTTTTGGCTATGCCCTGCTGCAGCTGATGCTGTCCTGATACCTGATCATCCGCAAAAAATGATTCGTATGATCATCCGCCACTTTCGATGGGGCTTTTCGAAAGTGGTGGGGTTTTTACCGCCCTGTATGCCAGCGGTAATCCTCATCAGCGGGCTTCAGGCAGGTGTTTGATACGCGGACAATACGATACATGCCGATACATGCACGGCGGTTTTTTTGGCCGGGCATTCATTTTTCTGGCCTTATCGTGGACCTACGTCAGCAAGGCGTCTGTTTGAGGAGGTCCACCATGAAGAAGGTAGTCGCAACGATCCTTTCGCTGTCGGTGCTGGTGGCAGGCTCGGCCCTGGCCACACCGCCGCCGGTACCGTCGGCACCACCGGTGGCGGCAGCCGGGGGTTCCCCGCAGGCAGCAGCGGTTCCTTCCACCGCTGCCGGTACGCAGGCGCTGCGTGCACCGTCAGCACAGCATCCACATCGTGGCCATGGCCACCGGTTTGATCGTGCCGGCCATCGTCATGGCCCGGGCATGGCCCAGCATGGTCGGCAATTCCAGCACCGGGGCGGTCGTGGCGAGCGCAGCCATCAACGCCTGCGCCTGGGTGCGCCGCTGGCCGCGGACCGCCAGGGCGTGGTGGTCACCGAGCACCGCCGGCATGGTTTGAACAAGGCTCCGCGCGGGCAGGAATGGCGACGCATCGGTGACCGTTATGTGCGGGTGACCTCGGCCACCAATGTGGTCAATGAAATCGTGATCAACGGGCTGTAAAACAGCCGGACCAAGGCCCTGCAATGCAGGGCCTTGGTTTTTTCGGCCAGCCGCGGGTTGCCACAGGACTATGCGCTGGCGCCGGGCCGTTGCCGCTGCAGGGCCACTGCAAGTTCTTCCAGTGGGAAGGGCTTGAACAGCACCGGGTATTTGCCTTCGACCAAGCCTTCGGCCACTGCGACATCGGGGCTGTAGCCAGTGGCGAACAGCAACGGAATGTCGCCGTTCTCCCGCACCCAGGCAATCAGTTCCCGGATGGTGTTGTGGCCTGGCATACGGATGTCGGAAATGATCGCATCCGGGCGCAGTCCACCGTTGAGCAAGGCCAGTGCATGGTCGATGTTGAACGAGGGAATGGCATCGCAATCCAGCCGCGCCAGCAACAGGAGGATGGCCTGGCGCACCTGTTCGTCGTCTTCGACCAGCAACACTTTCAGTTTCAACGAGGGCAGGCAGTGGTGGTGGCTTTGATCAGGCGCCGCCTGCTGCACACTGCGCGGCAGCAGCAGGCTGATGCGGGTTCCCTTGCCCGGCTCTGACTGCAGGCTGATCCGCCCTTTGCTGGCGTCGATGAAACGACGCACCATCGACAGCCCCAGGCCGGTACCGGCACCGTCGGGCTTGGTGGTGAAGAACGGCTCGAAAACATGCTGTTGCAGTGCTGCGTCCATGCCGATGCCGTCATCGGTGAGTGAAAGCCGGACATACGCCTGCGGCTTGCCATCGGCATCGGCGGCAGTGGTGTTGCAGGCCTCAAATACCACTTGGCCGCGGCCAGCGACCGCATCGCGGGCATTGATGGCCAGGTTGATCAGGGCGTTTTCCAGTTGCGAACGATCGGCCAGCACCGGGTGCAGGTCGCCGGCAATACGGGTTTCAAAGGCAATTTCCGCGCCCACGGCACGTTGCAGCAGTTGCGCGCACTCCTGCAGCGTGGCCACGGTATCCAGCACCCGGGCATTCTGCGGCAGGCGGCCGCTGAAGCTGGCCAGCTGCGAGGACATACGGCCGGCGCGGTTGGTGCAGTCGGCAATCAGCCGCAGTTTGGATTCCACCGCCGGTGCCGGCCGGGCCAGCAAGGCCATTTCGGTGCAGGCCACCACCACCTGCAGCAGGTTGTTGAGGTCATGGGCGATACCGCCGGCAAGGTGGTTGACCAGGGCCATCTTCTGCTCGATGGCGGTGTACTGCCGTTGTTGTTCCAGCTCCTCGTGCGCGCGCTGCAGCTGTGCCTGCAGCGCGGCATGCTCGGCAACGGTGTGTTCGATATTGACGCTGCTGCCAACCCAGTAAATGACCTGGTCGTCATCGTCATGGACCGGGGCGACGGAAAATTCATGCCAGCGGAAAATGCCCTGGTGATCCCGCAGCCGGTAGCGGTAGGGGCGTTCGGGTGGGTTGCCCTGCATCGCCCGTGACAGGGCGATGCCGGCACCGGTCAGGTCATCCGGGTGCACCTTGTTGATGTAGCGGGTGTTGCTGGCATCGTGCATTTCATCGGTGCCGTAGGTGAAGCGGTTGGAGGTGCGGTTGGTCCAGAACACTTCGCCCTGGGCAGTGCACAGCCAGGTGTTGTGCGGCAAGTGGTCGATGATGCGGGCATAGGCAGGGGATATGCCGGACGGAGCAGCTGCCTGCCGGTGCTGTTCATGCGCCAGGCCGGCAGACGACGGGGGCTGGGCGGGCAGCAACAGACATTGCAGGTAGTGCTCCTGGCTGTTTTCTTCGGCCAATGGTGCCAGCTCGATGCGCAACAGGCTGCCGGGAAGGGCGGTCCACACCATCGATTGCTGTTGCCAGCACTGGTTGGCTGCCTCGCGCAGCAGCGGCTCGCGGAACAGCTCCATGCCGGAGACCAGGGCATGGCCCTTTTGCTGGCGCAGGAAGCTTGCATTGCTGTAGACCACGGTGAAGGTTTTCAGGTCCAGTACCGCGATGGCCAGCAACGACATGTCATACAGCGACGGGTAGCGCGCAAGTGTGGCTGTGGGCATTGACGTTCCTTCCCGGGCGATCGGCTGGTTGGGGGTCAGACAACGCGCTGATCGTAGCGTCAAAGCCTTGCTTTCACAGCCAATTTGCAAGCCACACCCCCTGTGGTTTTTCCGCACGTTGCGACAGCCCGGACGGGGACGAAAAAGGCTGCGGTATGAATAGCCAGCGGGGGTGTCAAAACGGTTATCAGCGGTGGCTCAACCGGGTGCCGCTGGCGCCGCCGTGCCGTGCGGCAACGGTGGCCGAAGGCAGCTGTGCGCATGGTGGCGGACATCATCGAGCAGTATTCGCGACGACTGGAAATGACGTGGGCTGCCATCAAGCGGATCAATGAAATCCAGTGAATGGGCCAGCAGCTGCAGTGCCTGCTGCGGATCATCGGGCTGCGCTGCCAGCAGCTGCGGGTAGCAGCGGTCATGGCGCAGGGGGGCCCCCAGGGCAGCCATGTGCACGCGCAGCTGGTGCTTGCGTCCACTGACCGGTTGCAGGCGGTAGGTCCAGCTATCGCTGGCGCGTGCCACCACCTCGATCAGGGTTTCGCTGTTGGGCTGCCCATCGGCTTCACACATGCGGAAGAACGGTTCGCCCGGCACCAGCCGGCTGCGGCGCACATGGGGGAACTGCCGTTGTGGCAAGGGTGGGGCCACGGCCAGGTACTGCTTGTTGATGCGCCGTTCGCGGAACAGCGCCTGGTAGGTACCGCGTGTTTTCGGGTTGGCCGAAAACAGCACCAGCCCGGCGGTGTCACGGTCGATCCGGTGCAGCGGCACCAGGTGTGGGTTGTCCAGCGCCCGCATCAGGCGGGTGAGCAGGGTCTGGCGGACATGCACGCCGGCCGGCACCACTGGCAAAAAGTGTGGCTTGCAGGCCACCACCAGGTGCTCATCGGCGTGCACGATGGTTTCGGCAAAGGGAATGGCCGGCTCGTCGGCCACCTCGCGGAAATACTGCACCGTGGCCCCCAGCCGGTAGGGCGCATCCACGGCCAACGGCTGGCCGCCGGCATCCAGCACCCGCCCACGGGCGAAGCGTGCGCGCCAGACCGCATCGCCAATGGCCGGAAAATGCGCGCACAGTGCCTGCAGCACCGTTGACCATGGGCCCGGAGGAAGCTGCAGGCGGCTGGCGGCAAGGCCGTCGCGGATGACGCGGTGCTGGGTCACATCGGGGGCTGCTGGCAGGGGGGGAGCAAGCATAGCCGGCATGCGCGACGCCGCCGGTTGCATCGTGTGGCCGGGTTACGGGTCGCCGGGCTCGGGCAGCATCAACACCAGCGGCTCGCAAGCCTGCGTGGTACAGGCGAAGTGGCGTACCTGCCCCTGGCGCTGCCAGCTGGCCGTGCCGGCGGCATTGATGCGGAAGTGCCAGCGCTGGCCCTCGGCAAGCAGTTCACCGGCAATTTCGCAGGGCAGGTGATCAAAGCGGTGATACGGCAGGTGTGGGTACTGGCTGGCCAGTGCAAAGAACTGTGCCACCTGGTCGTGGCCCAACTGCCAGGCATGGCATGCCGGCGGGAACAGCTTGCCGGCAGATTCGGGGTTTTCCAGCAACCTTGCCGGCGAGGTGGTCAACACCTGCAGCACGTTGTGGCCATCATC
The DNA here is from genome assembly GCA_051885115.1 of Stenotrophomonas sp. Classification (GTDB taxonomy): domain Bacteria; phylum Pseudomonadota; class Gammaproteobacteria; order Xanthomonadales; family Xanthomonadaceae; genus Stenotrophomonas. The sequence goes on from JBJEWP010000134.1 coordinate 10,968, forward strand.
GGCCGGGGCCGGATGGCTGCTGCAGGCGCTCAGGCTGAGCAGTAGCGGTGTACAGGCCAGCGCCTTCGCCAGCGGTCTTGCAGGAAATGACTTCGTAGGCATAAACATCGCGGTCACCTATCCCGTAGTGTTGCTGCAGGGTGTTCACCAGCCGGTTGATCGCCAGCTGCTGGGCCAAGGTGGGTTCTTCCCACTTGCCGTTGATATGACGGCCCACCGCTTGCCATGCACGGCGGCTTCCAGTGCCTGTGCAATACGCCGACGCTGCGCATCGTCCACTGCCAGGCTGTGCAGATGCCGGCCGATCTGCTGCTTGAGGGAAACCTGGGTGGGATCGCTCATCGCCATGTACCTGCGGTGTGGGTGGGCTGTGGCGTTTTTTACGGTCGATGCGCTTGCCTGCCCGGTCAAGCAGCCCTGCGCGTTTTTGTGGGCCTGATCGCAGTAACTGGCCTGCGGGCAACGTGGCTGGCCTCAACCGGATCGATGCGGTGGCAGCCGGTTGTCGGCAGCAGCAGGTTGGGCACTTACACTGGACAGCCTTCCCGCTGTGCCCTGTGCTGCTGGCGGGGCTTCCTTGTTCCTGTGCCCTGCCCATGTCGCTGAAAACCTTCCTTGCCGCCCGCAACATCGAGTTCTCGCTGCGCCGTTATGGCATCGATGCACTGAACTACATGACCCTTGGCCTGTTCGGCTCGCTGGTGATCGGGCTGATCCTGAAGACCGTGGGTGGCTGGACCGGTATCGACGGCCTGGTGCAGGCCGGCAGCATGGCCCAGCAGGCCATGGGCGCGGCCATCGGGGTGGCGGTGGCCTATGGCCTTCAGGGGCCGCCGATCGTGATCTTTGCCAGCGCCGCCATTGGTCTGTTCGGGGCGCAGATGGGGGGGCCGGTGGGCTGTTTCGTTGCGGTGGCGGTGGCCACCGAGGCCAGCAAGCTGGTCAGCAGGACCACCCCGCTGGACATCATTGTCACCCCGGCCACCGCCTTGATCAGCGGCTTTGCCGTGGCCTCCGCGCTGGCACCGGTGATCGGCAATGTGCTGGCAGCCACCGGCAATGCCATCCAGTGGGCGATGACCCTGCAGCCGGTGCTGATGAGCGTGTTGCTGGCGGTGGGGATGGGCATGATCCTCACCGGCCCCACCTCCAGCGCGGCGTTGGCCATATCCCTGAATTTGAGCGGCCTGGCCGGCGGCGCGGCCACCGTGGGCTGTGCGGCACAGATGGTCGGTTTTGCGGTGATGGGCTGGCGCGAGAACCGCAGTGCCGGCCTGCTCAGCCAGGGCCTGGGCACCAGCATGCTGCAGCTGCCCAACATCGTGCGCAACCCGCGCATCTGGATTCCTCCGGTAGTCACCGCGGCCATCCTCGGCCCCATCGCCACCGTGGTATTTGGCATGCACAACGTGCCTACCGGCTCGGGCATGGGCACCAGCGGTTTTGTCGGCCAGGTCGGCACCCTGGCGGCGATGGGCAACGGGCTGGATGTCTGGCTGAAGATCGCCCTGCTGCACTTCCTCGCCCCGGCCGTACTGTGCGTGTTGATCGCCTGGCCACTGCGCCGCATCGGCTGGATCAAGCCCGGTGATTTGAAGGTGGATGCGAAGATCTGATCGTCGCTCAAACAACAACGGCCACCTCGCAGTGGCCGTTGTGCATCCATCAGTTGCCGCTGCTTA